>CAXRCG010000073.1:0-8444 GCA_964228885.1 Pseudomonadales bacterium
GACCTGTTTGATGCCGGCATTGTTAATCAGGGAAGAACTTTTGGAGTTGAATTTACATACGAAATGTAAACTTGTATAAAAAAAGCCCGGTAAACCGGGCTTTTTTTGTTCCTAATTTAGTCGAATACTGTATCCTCAATCGACATTTTGCCAGTACGGCGCACGCAGTTTGCGCTTATTAATTTTGCCCATCGTGTTGCGCCCAAGGTCCTCGACATATTCAAGTGTTCTCGGACACTTATAATGAGACAATCTTTCACGGCACCAGGCAACCATTGCATCAGCAGATGGCAAGGTTTCGTCAGGCTTAGGAATAACAAGTCCCTTTAATTCCTCGCCCATATCCTTGTTGGGCACGCCGATACAGGCCACATCTAGCACTGCTGGATGCTCTATTAATACCTGCTCAGCCTCAGCCGGATATATATTCACGCCACCAGAAACAACCATGTCACTAAAACGATCTGTGATAAATACATAACCTTCTTCATCCACATAGGCAATTTCACCTAATGTAAATACCCCGGGCGCAATATGTGCCGCGGCGGACTTCTCCGGGTCATTGTGATAAACAACACCTCTGCCCGTTGCATCTTTGAAGAACAAACGTCCTTCAGTATTCGGCGGCAACGCATTATCTTCATCATCGAGAATCATTGCGGTAAAAGGCGGGATTGCTTTACCCACCGAGCCGGGGTGCAAAAGCCACTCTTCCGAAGTGATCATACAAGTTGTTCCGACTTCGCTAGCACCATAGGCATCCAGAAAAACCGGCCCAAACCACTCAATCATTTCCCGTTTGACATCAACAGGGCACTTAGAGCCTGTGTGACTGATGCTTTTCATTGAACTGATATCGTACTTTTCCCGCACATCAAGCGGCAGAGCCAACAGTCTCACAAAGTGCGTGGGTACCATGAGGGTTGATTCAATCTTGAATTGCTGGATAGCGGCCAGTGTATTTTCCGCATTGAACCGACTCAGGATCACCGACGGAACACCTGCTATCAATTGTCTTGTCGCACTTAGTGGACCTGTATGATACATCGGTCCAACCACAAGCTGCGCGCCCACCTCGGCTCCGGCTGGGATACGCGCCATTGTTCTTTCTCTGAAAAGGGCCAAGTGCTCGTCGATAGTCGCCCCTCCGGCAAACATAGTCGGTGGTAATTCGGTACCCTTCGGGCGACCTGTTGTACCGGAGGTATACAATAAGTTGGGTCTTGGTGGCACACCGTGATCGGGCTGATCAGCGCTGTTTCCCGCGAGCCAGTTGCTCCACTCCAAAACACCCTCGGCTTCGCACCAACCAACGACAGTATGCACACCCGAACTTGCAGCGGCCTCGACGCCTCGCGCAGCGGTCTCAGGGCCGACAAAGAGTACACGCGCGCCCGAATCACTCAAAATATAAGCCACTTCTTCAGCTGTAAGATGGAAATTAACAGGCACAACCGACGCACCCGCGACAAGCCCACCCAGGTTTGCTAGCGCTGTTTCAACAGAATTTTCTGCGAATACCGCGACTCTAATATCGGGGCCAAGATCATATTTTTGCAATCCATTCACTGCCCGATTAAGGACGTCATCCACCTCTGACCAAAGCAACGACTTATGCTCATCTCTGATGGCAATCTGGTCGGGATTTTGTTCAGCGTAAGTCAGCGCAAAAGTCATTTTTGTTGCTCCGTGCAAGTATCAGTTCTTTTAATTGGAATAGGATGATAGCCAGATGAAAAAAAACAGTCAAAGTTGTCTGTTTTTTCTGGTTTCTGACTAATCACTTAGGTTATTGCTCTGAAACCGCTAAGTTTTGCAGGCGCAGTTTTTAGGGCTTTAGCCGTGCGGCACCCACGCAGCATGAAAACCATGCGGCACCCGTTGCGGAATTTTGATCCGAGCCACGGGATCGGCATGCCACTTTTGAGCATCAAGAATCTGGCATTCACTGCTACCGGAATTTCTATCGTAAACAAAACAGATCACGTAGCCATCATCTTCTTTAGTAGAGCCGATTCTCGGAACAAAAACAGCTTCCCCAGACTCCGCATGATCACCGAAGTAGTGCATTTCGATTTTGCCAGTTTCATTGTCGTATTTCATTTCGCCATCAAATGTTGGTGTGGCTTCCACTCTGAAGCGAGCAGCGTAGGTATACCGATTCTTATAACCCACATAGTCATCGTTAATACGAGGAAAGTCGCAATGAAACTCCCGGTCGATAGGTATCGACTGAACATCGCCGGTGCGCATGTTAAATCGCCATTCATGGAGCTGTCCCAGTTGGTCTCTGACCTCTACACCTTCTTCGGTAACAATACCGCCCCGGTCTGACCTACAAGCCTGAAATATTACTTCGTCACCCTCTTCAAATGCATTCGCCACATGGAAAAGAAAACTTTCCTCTATTTCAAACCAATGGATTGAATTGTCATCTCCGGACCGAGGCACAATGCCTATTCGACAACCGTTGTCAGGATCCCAGCCAACCAGACCATCTCCAGCCATCATTTTTTCAAGATCGAATACCAGTGGCAAGTCAGGAAAAATAGTATAATTTTCGGTGATAGCACAGTCATGCATCATGATTGGTTTGGGAATAGTAATTTCTGTCGCATGTGAGGCGCGACCATCAGTTCCCACAACAGAGTAACTCAGAAAAGGGGGTTGCAGCCCATAACCGAAGGTCATCATCTCGCCGGTTTTTGCGTCGACTTTAGGATGGGCAGTAAAGTTATGCGTGACGGTTCCTTCAAAATCATGTTCGCCCTCTGTTTCAAGTTCAGGCAGAGATATACGATAAGGCGTTCCGCCCTCCATCATTGTGTAAAGCTGCCCTTGGTGAAAGACCATTGCAGTATTTCCCGTATTTTTGACACCAGGCATTTCGCCCTTGGCAACGTATTCCCCTAACATATTCAATCCGGGATAAATCCACTCGCCCTTGGCACGCTCTTCGCTTAACCCTTTTGATTGGACAAACCGATTACGGTAGGTTGCCTTTCCATCCTTAAAACTAACACCGTGAATCATCCCATCACCATCGAATATATGATATTTGTCTTCGTCTGGGACATAGAAAGGGTTAGGACCGGTGCGCAAGAAACTACCGGAAATATCAGCTGGGACTTCGCCAATCACTTCTAACTCGGTAGCGGTTATTTCTTTGTAAACTGGCTCATTGTTTCCTGTCAAAAAAGGATTGTTGATAACCGTTGCATCTGAGGTAGACATAAGTTTTCCTTGCTCAATTTTGAATTTTTTACGCTGACCGAAAAAAGGCTTTCGATACTACTTTAATCTCATTATCTTAACGCTCTAGAAACTATCAGTTAGGATAGTGTTTAGTCTCGCAGGTCCATCGTGATCAAGTGCGGCCTGAATGTGACGTTCGGCCATCGTCGCAACCAGTTGGACACCTCTTTCATTACTCAAATCAAGTGTGCCGGCTGTTACCATTGCCGTGGCAAGTCCTCCCATCAACTGTGCATGGCCATAGTCATCCCAACATTTTTCCATCGGATAACCGGTAATACCGGAGGCTTCCAATGTCGATTGATATGTTTTCACCAGCGCCGCTTCGTGCTCTCGCCTTGTGTCGATGGCCATGGACCCGCCGAGAAGATAAGCAAGATCATATGCTCCTGGCCCACGACCAATGCCTTGCCAGTCGAGCACAACGGCTTCTCCCGGCGCAAACAACAGGTTCTCCACGCGATAATCCTGATGCGCCAAAGTCCAAGGACTTCGCGCAGCAAGCGCCTTGTTGATTTTCAAATAATTGCCTGCGAATAACTGATAAAGCTCAAGCCCTCCCGCGGGAAGATATTTCGCAAAGCCATTCTCAAACACTGGATAAATTTCCTTCAAGAGTTGATCAACATACTCGATGCGAGCACTAATCATAGACGGAATCCACTCGAGCGCTGGTGTTGTCACCTTATCCCACCACACTGCGTGAATTTTGGCCATCACCTCTACCGCCGCGTTTGCTTGCTCGACCGACATACCATCACTTTGTCCAACCAGCTGATATCCAGTCAGGTCTTCCATCACGATCACAAAATCGGCCGTGCCTGGTTTGATATCTGTATAGTAAACCTTGGGGATTCCTACAGTTATTGAGGGTGCCAACTCCTCATAAAATCTAATCTCGGCATCGAACATGCCTAGGGCAACTCCCTGCGTGCGATTACCTTCGAAGGAAGAGGGTAACTTTACGACCACACTTTCAGGCACATCCTGACTATTACCAGATGTAGAGAGCCCCACCCGATATATGTCTCCCATAAGCCCTACCCCCTGACCAATCTGTTTAGCCTCGATTGATGCGATTTCGACCTCAAAGATGGCAGAGAAAAATTCAGGGGATACATCATTTATGCTTGCTGGGATCATAATTACTATTTCAATTTTCGATTCGCGAGTTTATTCACTCAATACTTAAAAGTTTAGTTTGCCTGAGAATTTTTGGGTGCTTGACCTTTAGCTCGATCGAGCGCTAAATACAAAACAATCAAACTTGACTGTTTCACAAGATAGCAAAACAAAAACAGATATAAAACCTTCTCGTTGCTAGCTTCCGCTATTCGGCAGCGCGTCGTCGAGAATGAGCATTGGCTACAAACGCTATCTGGCAACCAAGTTTGAAAATACAAGTTTGAAAATAAATATATCAGTGATTCGAGCTTTACAGGCATAGCAGTATAAGAAGAGGAAAATAACATGAAAGTAGGACTGGCATTCGCTAGCAGTATCAGCACAGACGGGGCTTCAGCTCTGGCACTTTGCCAGCGGGCCGAAGCAGCCGGTTTCGAATCTGTCTGGGGGGGTGAGCATGTAATAATGCCTGACTCAATCGTATCGAAGTATCCTTATACCCCCGATGGAAAAATACCTGCCGAGCCGGAAACCCCCATTCCTGATCCGTTGATATGGTTGGCTTTCGCAGCTGCGGCCGCACCCACGCTTCGTCTCGGCACCTGTATTTTAATTGTGCCACAACGCAATCCGCTAATTCTCGCAAAGGAACTTGCCACCCTCGATCAGTTATCAGGTGGACGCGTCGAATTGGGATTGGGTGTAGGCTGGATGAAAGAGGAGTTCGATGCACTTGGCGTTCCTTGGGAAAGGCGTGGCGCAAGAAACGATGAATACATCGAAGCAATGCGTGCACTGTGGCAAGGCCCTCACGCGGAGTATCACGGTGATTTCGTTGACTTCGAACCGGCAACTTGCAGTCCTAGGCCGGTAAATGGATCTATTCCTATCATCGTTGGTGGTGATTCAGATGCTGCAATCTCTCGCGCAGTACGTATTGCTGATGGCTACTTCCCAGGTGAGGGTGACATAGCGCAACTCGGTGCGCTCTTAGATCGAGTGAGACAAGCAGCCGAAGCAGCCGATCGCGATCCAGCATCAATCGAGTTTAGTGCCATTTTCGGTTCCCAAATGGCAAACCCTGAGCAAGGCGTTGAGGAGATGGCCTCGATCGGGGTGGACCGAATCATGGTGCCCGCATTCTTTTTTGGCGGACCTGAAGGTCTGGATAATCTGGATCAATTGAGCGAACGGATCATGCCTATTGCCAATGGCTAACTAAAAATAGAGGACAAGCTACTGAAGATACTCAAGGACGTACCTTTCAGTCTCGGAGAAGTCACTGCCGACTGGCTTACTATGGCTATGAGAGATGGCGGGCACCTTCGGTCGGGTAAAGTTGTCAGCTTTACTCATCATGTAGTTGGTGAGGAAACTGGATTTCTTGGGGAAATTGCGATTCTTTCCCTGACTTATTCTTCAGATGCTGCTGCTCAGAACGATGATGCAGTTCTACCAAAGACCATGGTTTTAAAAATACCAACGCCCCTTAAGAATCGAATCATGGGCCAAAGTCTTGGCGTCTACGAGAAAGAGATCCGCTTCTATAGTCAACTCAAGGAAAAGCTCAATATACGCACACCGGGCTATTATTACGGCGTTATGAGCGCGGTCGATGAACCCGATGTTATCCTCGAACGACTGAAAGCGCTTCATCGCCTGCCCATTTGGGTAATCGCTATTTTTGGCCTGATCGTCCAATGGGTATTTGGACTAATGCCGCGCCGTTATGCACTATTGATTGAGGACGTCAGTCACTATCGTCTCGGGGATCAATCTACAGAGTGCAGCGCCAACGATATCAAAATGGCGCTTGATTCCATGGCCTCGCTTCACGCTCAGTTTTGGGATAGCGCAGAGCTGCAGGCTCTTTCATGGGTCACACCAGTTGAATTGTCCGCCAAACTCGTACATATGGGTTATCTGCAATCTGCAAACAAATATCTCAAAGAAAACGGCACGAATCTGACAGAGGATCAGCTCAAGTTACATGCCTGGCTGAAAGAAAACGGCGTAGGACTTACTGAGCGTCTGGGAAAAAAGTCCATGACCCTCCTGCACGGAGATTTTCGAGTTGACAACCTGTGCTTCGATGACAATGCAGAAGAAATGTTACTACTTGACTGGCAAACAACAATGGCTGGTTCCTACGGACTCGAACTGGCCTATTTCCTTAGTACAGCAATACCTGCAGATGCACCCAGTGAAAAACTGGACGAAATGATTGAGTATTATCGTCTAGCCCTTGATCTCAAAGGCATCAAAATACCAGCGACTGAACTGAGACACGAATTCAACATCGGGATGGTTGCCATTGTTCACCGAATTTCACCTATCTTGCACCAAACTCAACTCGAGCTGGGAACAGGCAGGGGGCCTGCCATTATGCAGAGTTGGATAGACAGTGCCTACAAAAAAGTTGCCAACGTTGAATTAGAATCGATGCTAGACACGTAATAGCACTGCCCCCAACAACCTAGTATTTATTTCCGGGTTGTTTGACATGTTCACGCATAGCGGCTGGCACATCCGGCGGATCTGTTGTAAACAAACCCTCTTCCACTGGCGGATGAACATCAAATACGTTGTTAAATTTGTGCACAGAATCCCAAATGCCGATACCTATGGTCAACTCAACAATTTCAGCTTCACTAAAGTGTTCTTTGAGTCGGTCCATGAACTGATCATCGATACCATGAGCGTGGTTGCCAACAAAGTCTTCGGTCAAATCCAGTGCAAGCTTGATTCGTTCATCTAGCGAAGATTCCCGATGATTCAGCATATCGCTGATCATTTGTTCTGACATGCCGTTCTTCTGCGCCGCAGAAGATCGTGCGGGAATTCAGTAGCGGCATTTGTTAAGGTTCGCGGACTTTAATCTGACAAGATCTTTAAGCGTAGGATCTAGTCGACTGTGCGACCAGAGCAACCCGTATCGGTACATGAATCCCTCAAATAAATCTGGGCAATGGGCGTAAACACCCGCGAAACCCGGCAAACCTCCGACTTCAGTTACTCTTGGCATTAGCTGTTTTCCTTCGATTAACTTAATACTTTAACTGTACGACAAATCATTATAAGCGACAAGCATCCTACCGATTGCGCGGCTTGACTTCATCATGTCGTTTGTCGAATATCTTCTTCCATTTAAAACTTGCAGGAGTCACCTTGACTGAAATCATTAGCTTCGACCAAGTGGAGCGAGCAGCAGGGCACAAATTCCCCGGTGGGAAATACTCGATTCAACATTGGGAAAACTTTCTTCTCACGGCATGCACTGGTGCAGACGTAATGCAAGATGGCGTGGTGCACCCCATTGCTTTATTTCACGTTCCTATTCTCGGCTCAGGCACTACCATAGCAGAGATGTTTGCTCTTGGGCTTGCTGACAGTGACATGTCTATTTCAATTGAAAGCTATGACTGGCAACTGCTTAGCCCACTCAAAGAAGAAACTGAATATAATGTCCAGGGAAAAGTAACAGACGTCACTCGACATAATCACAAACCAGAGGATGCGTCGCCTGCGTATGACCGGATCGTTTTTAAATTTGAAATCCACAATGACCATTCCCTAGTAGCATGCAGCACGGTCACATGGCATTACCGTCGGGGACCATTATGATAGCCAATGAAGGCGATAAGCTTCCACCCTGGACCATGAATTCAGTCAGCCCTGAGCGAATGCAAACGATGGCCGCGATTCTACGCGATCCTAATCCGGTCCACTGGGACAGAAAGAGCGTTGCGCAATTAGGTCTTGGTGAACGATGCATTAACCAAGGACCGTTGGGCGTCGGATATATGGTTAACATGCTTCATAACTGGGCTGGAGAAAACTGCATTAGGCGTATGTTTATCCGCTTTCCTAACCCCATAATCCTGGACGGAGATCACATCATTTCGAAAGGTATCGTAACAAAACGATACCAGCTGGAAAGCATTGCGATGGCGGAGGTTGAAACGTGGCTCGAGCGTGATGGAGAGCGGGGACTTATCGAGGCGACAGTCACCTTGCAACTGCCTTCCGACTAGCCCCCTGACATTACCTGCTATGCCCGCCTT
>CAXRCG010000074.1:0-7503 GCA_964228885.1 Pseudomonadales bacterium
GGCCACCACTAAAATCGTCCGCACTCAGACTGCCTTTCATGACGACAAGCTGATCTTTTTGCAGTTTTGTATGATTCGCTTCAAACAAATCTGCAAAAACTGAAACCTCCAAACGCCCGCTACGATCATCCAGCGTGACAAAAGCGAGGGTCTCCCCCCTTTTACTCTTCATGGTACGCAACCCAACAATCAGTCCGGCAACAGTCTGGACATCTTTACTGGCACGAAGGTCGACAATTCGGGTCTTTGCGAAATACCTTAGCTCTTTCTTGTACAGGTCAATCGGATGCCCTGTTAGATAAAGTCCGAGTGTATCTTTCTCTCGGCTTAATCGGTCTTTGAACGACACACAGCGTAAACCTTCAATGTAATTGTATGGGCAGCCCGACTCATTACTGGCCGACATCATATCTTCACCAAACAGGTCCGTCAGACCACTATCCTCATTTCGAGATTTCTGTTCAGCAGTCTTTACTGCATCATGTTGATTCGCCAGCAAAAGCGCACGTTTAAAGTCAATCGGATTAACATCATCGGGTACTTGACGCTCATCAATCAGGTTGTCGAGTGCACCGCTACCTATCAGCGCTTCTACGGCGCGCTTGTTCACTTTCCTAGCATCTACTCGTTGGCAGAAATCATACATATCCGTGTAGGGACCATCCTGACGTCCCGCGACAATAGCTTCGATCGGTCCCTCACCTAAGCCCTTGATCGCACCGAGGCCATAAATGATGTTGCGATTCCCTTTAGCCACAAACCGGAACTCACCTTCGTTCACATCCGGCGGAGAAAGCGTGATCTTCATCTCACGACACTCTTCCACGTTGATGACAACTTTTTCTGTTGTCTGCATATCCGCGGACAACACCGCTGCCATGAAGTCAGCAGGATAATGGTGCTTGAGCCACGCCGTCTGATAAGCCACTTTGGCATAGGCGACTGAGTGTGGCTTGTTAAAGCCGTAGCCAGCGAACATCTCCATCAAATCAAAAATATGACCTGCCTGAGATTCAGGCACGTCGTTTTTCATCGCTCCTTGTAGGAATACAGCCCTTTGTTTCGCCATTTCTTCTGGTTTTTTCTTGCCCATTGCTCGACGCAGCAGGTCCGCGTCAGCCAGCGAGTAACCGGCAAGCACTTGGGCTATCTGCATTACCTGTTCCTGATAAAGCATCACGCCATAAGTGCCTTCAAGCACGTGCTGCAGACTCGGATGGAGGTAGTCGACCTCGTCGATGCCATGTTTTCGACGGATAAAGTCGTCTGCCAACTGCATCGGACCGGGACGAAAAAGTGCTACCAATGCCACAATGTCTCCAAAACGACTAGGCTTAACCTTCTTCATCAGATCTTTCATTCCACGGGACTCAAGCTGAAACACAGCCGTGGTTTTAGCTTTTTTGAAATTATCGTAAATTGCCGGCTCTTCGAGCGAAATAGCTTCTATGTCAACAGCCGGCTTACTATCCATCTCGCGCTGAGCGTTAACACTCTTCAGCGCGTTATCAATGACAGTCAGTGTGCGTAGACCCAAGAAATCAAATTTAACCAGCCCCGCCTGTTCGACATCATCCTTGTCAAACTGCGTCATGAAGTTACCACCGGTTTCATCACAATAGATGGGCGAGAAATCGCTGATCTTCGTTGGTGCGATGACAACCCCGCCGGCATGTTTACCGACATTTCGGGTCAACCCTTCAAGCTTTAGCGCCATCTCCATGATTTCCTGAGCCTCCTCACTTTGCTGCAGAAATTCTCTTAGAAGTGGCTCTTCCTCCTGCGCTTTTTCGAGCGTCATACCGGGATCAAAGGGAATGAGTTTCGATAGCTTGTCGGCCAAACCATAGGGTTTACCCTGCACCCGGGCTACGTCCCGGACGACCGCTTTAGCGGCCATGGTGCCGAAGGTAATAATCTGCGACACCGCATTACGACCATACTGATCTGCCACATGCTGGATCACCTTGTCGCGCCCGTCCATACAGAAGTCAATGTCAAAATCGGGTAAAGACACTCGCTCAGGATTAAGAAACCGCTCAAAAAGCAGATCGTACTCTAGGGGATCGACATCGGTAATTAATAATGCGTAAGCAACCAACGAGCCAGCACCGGAACCTCGACCTGGTCCGACCGGAATATCATTTTCTTTTGACCACTGGATGAACTCCATCACAATGAGGAAATAACCAGGAAAACCCATGTTGTTAATGATGCCCAACTCGAAAGCTAGCCTTTCATCGTAGGGCTTCCTTTGCTCGGCAAACTCCGGCGCACTGGTGTCGAAGATTTTTTCAAGGCGCTTATTCAGCCCCTGTTCGGAGACTTCACAGAAAAACTCTTCGGTTGTGTAGCCCTCTGGAATAGGAAATTCCGGTAGATAGTAGTTCCCCAAATCGACATCAACTGAACATCTTCGCGCAATCTCAATGGTGTTCTCTACTGCCTCCGGGATATCAGCAAACAGTTCACACATTTCCTCCGGTGAGCGCAGGTACTGCTCTTCGCTATATCGCCGTTCACGGCGCGGATCGTCCAGCGTTCTGCCATCATGGATACAAACTCTAACTTCATGGGCCTCAAACTCTTCAGCGTTAAGAAATCTCACATCATTTGTGGCCACTACGGGACATTCGAGTTCAGCAGCAATATCCACCGCACCGTGAATATAAACTTCTTCTTCCTTTCGTCCTGTTCTTTGCAGCTCCAGATAAAACGCATCTGGAAACATTGCCATCCAGTCTTTCACCCTGTGCACGGCTTCGTCACGTTTATTTGCCAGGATGGCTTTACCGACATCTCCGTAGGCGCCAGCAGACAGGGCAATCAACCCTTCACTTTGCTCTCCAAGCCAGCTTTTTTTGAGGAGCGCCTTACCAAGTCGCTGGCCTTCGAGATAGGCCCGGGACAACAATTCCGAAAGATTTCGATAACCTTTTTCATCACGAGCAAGCAGCACCAAAGGCGTTGGATCGTCCTGTGCATTATCTGCCTCGATCCAGACATCGGTACCGATAATTGGCTTAATACCCGCCGCGGTCGCAGCCTTGTAAAATTTGACAAGGGCGAATAGGTTATTAATGTCAGTCACCGCTACTGCGGGACTACCCTGCTCCGCAAGCGCCGTCATAAGTGGCTTGACCCGCACTGTACCATCACTGAGTGAGAACTCGGTGTGAAGGCGTAAGTGGATGAATTTAGGTGACATTATTTACTTTGGCTTCGCGATTACTGGAATGGTTGTTTTGTTCTTATTGGCCGACACTCCGAGCTATAGTAAACCAAGGAGCGGTCAGCCTAAAGCGTTGAAGTTGCCGATGGTGAATATCCCACCCACCAATTCACTAAATCAATAAGTTACAGAAGTTTCGCTCCATTCGGCACGACAAAATCAGGGCTGACTAAAACAACCGCACCAGAGGCATCATGGAATCCCGTGACAAGGCATTCCGACATCATCGGCCCAATCTGCTTTGCTGGGAAATTGACGACCGCCATGATCTGCTTCCCAAGCAAATCATTTTTTACGTATACATCGGTGATCTGGGCGCTCGATTTCTTGATCCCGATTTCTTCACCAAAATCTATCTTCAGTTTGTAGGCAGGATTTCGGGCTTCAGGAAAGTCCTCAACATCAACAATGGTACCGACGCGTAACTCAACTTTCTGAAAATCCTGCCATGCAATTTGTTCCATCACGCACACCTTTCAACTGTGTTCTAACCCTTTTTTAATGTGGCTCTTAGGTGTTAAATTCATAACCCGCCCCGACAAGCGCTTCAATCGCCTCACCAATTTTGTCAGACTTTACCAACAAATAATCGGTGTCAAACGTCGAAATAGCGAAGATACTTACATTGGCATCTGCAAGGACCTGACTCAACTTTGCCAGCACACCCGTCATGGAAAACTCAAGAGGACCTACAACCTTAATACACCGCCAATCCGGTTCGGTACTGTCGCTTTTAATAGCGATCTCTTCAGCACAGACTATCGATAATTCTTCAGTTGTTCCTGTCACAGAGAAAAAACCTCCAGAGAGGACTTCCTCTGGTACGGCACGACCGGGCGCCAGACGATGAACAGCGTATTTTTCCAACATCAATTCCAAACGGGGTAATACTGCAACGTCAGCCCCATCGAATTTCGAAAGGTCCGCTGACGGTTGCACTAGGTCCCAAAGATTTCCATACAAATCACGGAAAACGACAACAGTACCGTATACCTCATCGCGAGGTGCTTCGGTCAGCTCGACACCGCGTGCTTTCAGGTTTTCATAGTCGCGCCAGAAATTGTCCGTATGCAAAAACAGGAATACACGCCCACCTACCTGATTACCAACAAAATCTTTTTGTAGGGGCTCCTCCGGTGTTGCAAGCAGAATGCATGGGCCTTTTTCGCCGGGAGACATACGCACAAACCTTTTTACGCCACCAATCGGGGTATCCTCTATCAGTCTAAAACCCATCGTTTTTTCATAGTATCTAATCGCTTCGTCATAGTCGTTAACCATCACGGTGACATTCGCTATCTGTCGTTTATTCATATGTCTGTCTCAAAATATTTTCGGCCTCAAGACGTGAGAGCCCCAACGCCGAGTAGTCGCCATTGTTTGAATTAGTAAAAGCTAAGCACTAACTTGATACGAAGTCTTGTCACCTTTTTGGGCATGGGTTCCTTGCTTGTGAACACAATGGAACACTTTCCCGTGCCGCTGTAAAAGGCATTGAATGTTCCAACTAACAGCGTTTGGTAAAGAAAAAGATCGCACAACTTTCCAATTGTCTTGATCTAATTTAGGCAAGGCGGACTATTACCACGAACAAAGCTTGTTGGCTGAAGCCACTTTAACGGCTCTTCGAACTCCTGACCGACATCAACTTTCTATACTAACACGATAGCAAGTGCGCATAGTTTCTAGACAACTAAAAGCTTAAGTTCCACCTTACAATCAAATAAAGCCTGCTTTTCGAGCACTATTCTTCGTCTCTAACACATCCACTTAAGATAGCCAACGAATTCGTATGAGGGATTTTACTTTGTTCAGAGATGATATATGCTGCTCAGGTTGGCGCAGGTTACAGCAGATATTTATGTATGTGCAATTTCGATATTTTTCTCGTCTTGTTCTTACGTAAGCATCTTCTGCACCTTCCAGCACTTTAATCGAATTGGCGGATACCGCCGTTGGGAACAATATGCTTATTCCTGGGGGAATAGTTAAATGGCAGAACAAACTGGCCGCGTAAAATGGTTTGATGAAAAAAAGGGCTTCGGATTTATCGAGCGTGAAGATGGTAACGACGTATTTGTACATTTCAGGGCTATCACTGGTGACGGCTTCAAGACGCTCACTGATGGACAGGAAGTAGAATTTGACGTCGAGCAAGGACAGAAAGGTCCTCAAGCCCTTAACGTCAGCGTTATTTAGAAAAGCCTCTCTCAACGAGAGAGCATAAGGCAATAGCGCTCAGTGAGCAGAACAGGCTCGTTGAGCGCCGTTTAAGTTTTAAAGAAAGAGTCTCAGTAGGTAGCACTCGAAACCCTTATTGCCCGAAAATAGACATTTTGACGGTTCAGGCTCTGTTTTCTTATCCAGAGTCAACCCGCCCCAAAACATTTTGCAGCTTTATCTATACGGCCATTGTTGGGGGGCTTGCAAGCGTCGATTGAACACTTTTAAGGCTTAAAAGCGTTATTCTATTTGCATCAATCTAAAGTTGCTCTGCCAACACCTCACACCGATAGGTATAAATCCCCCGACAGTCTGTTGATCACATGATCTCGATTCATGTCTAATGGATTGGTACTCTCTCCTTCTCCCGTTATGATGCAACGCAGAAAACGGGGATGGCATCGGCCATCACCATCACGTATCAAGGATAAAGATAATGGATAATCGAGTCGTTTTAGTCACCGGTGGAGCACGGGGTATTGGTCTGGGCATTGTGAAGGCATTTGCCAGCATTGGTTGCAGGGTAATGATCGCCGATCTTGGGCTTGAATCAGAGAGCGAGTGGAATTACGGGTTAGCAAACAAGGATGATATGGACAAGGCGATGGACAGCGCGGGCGCATTGGGCGAAGTTGCGAGTTGCGGTCTGGACGTGACAGACCGGGCCAGCTGCAATAATGCAGTGAAAGCCACGGTTGATCGGTTTGGCCAACTCGACGTGTTGATTAATAACGCCGGTGTCGTTCAAACCGGTGCGGTCGTCGACTTCTCAGAAGAAGACTGGGATAGAGTATTTGCCGTCAACACGAAAGGCATTTTCCTGATGACTAAAGCTGCGATACCCGCACTCAGTGAATCAGATAACGCAGCCATCGTAAATACAGCATCGATTGCAGGCAAGAAGGGACACGCAAACATGTCAGCTTATTGTGGTTCCAAGTTTGCTGCGGTTGGCATCACCCAGTCTTTAGCATTTGAATTGGCACCCAAGGCTATTCGAGTTAACGCTATTTGTCCGGGCATCGTGGGTACAGCGATGTGGCTCGAGCATTTAATGCCAATGAACACAACCGATGCTGATGAAAAAAATCGCACGTTTGAAGCCAACGTCTCTCAAGAGATTCCGCTTGGCCGCCCACAATCGGTAGAGGATATGGGGCAAGCAGCGGTCTATCTTGCAAGCGCAAAAAATATTACTGGGATAGCGTTGTCAGTATCCGGTGGGATAGAAATGAATTGAGGAGCTCCTAGCCTCCTAGTCTTTCATTTACGGCTAACGTATCAATCCTGTTGATTCATTCTCGATCTTAAGTGGAATTTGCAGACAAGAACAAAACACAATATAAAAGAGGTGCGCTTTATGAAATTAAGAGGAAAAGTCGCGATCGTAACGGCTGCAGGACGCGGCATTGGCAAGGGGATCGCCCTGTCGCTCGCTGCCGAAGGCGCCCGTCTTGTCGTTAACTCTTTTTCTGAAGAGACGCTGGCAAATACTGTCGACGCAATCAAAGAAGTGGGCGCAGACGTGATAAGCCTCAGCGGCGACATTACCGACCCGCTAAAGATGATCGCTCTTAGAGATCTGGCTTTGCACGAATATGGCCAGATCGATATCTTGGTTAACAATGTCGGCGCTGGTCCGAAGCAACCCGAAAAACCACCGGAACATGAAATGGGCTTAACTGCTTCGGTATGGGATGGCTTATACGGACAAAACCTAAAACCAGTTGTTTTGATGACAGAGGCTGTGATCCCGCATATGAAACAGAGAAAGACCGGTAAAGTAATTCACATATCATCTATCGCGGGTCGAACCTCTCTATCAGACAAAGCGTTAAATTCCTTCGTTCACCCAGCCTATGGTGCCATGAAAGCAGCGCTAATCAGCTATACGCAAACGCAAGCAGAAATGTTTGGGCCGTTTAACATCAATGTCAATGCGGTTTGTCCCGGCATCATTTATACAGACGCATGGAAGAGCGGCGCACAAAATGCGGTGCAAAACATTCCCGAATACAGCGGCATGGATCCAAGGCAATGGTTTGAGG
>CAXRCG010000075.1:0-2637 GCA_964228885.1 Pseudomonadales bacterium
TATCAGAGAATTATCCAAAAGAAATGCATGACCGTCATGCCAAAAGTGCCAATGGACATCTAACCAAAGAAGATCACGTCTATTGGCAAAAAGCGCTCCACTCCAAGGGCTGGGCGGGCCTCAACTGGCCAAAGGAGTACGGTGGCCCGGAATTTACTCACACCCAGCGATATCTGTTTGACCTAGAAATGGCTGCGGCGGGAACCCCTGGTATCATGCCTTTTGGCCAATCAATGGTAGCGCCAGTGATCATGAAATATGGCACGCAGGCACAAAAAGACAAATATCTCCCTGATATTCTTGCCAGTAACCAGTGGTGGTGTCAGGGATATTCTGAGCCCGGTGCAGGTTCAGACCTCGCGTCATTGCGAACGAAGGCGGAGCGTGATGGCGACTACTACGTCGTTAATGGGTCCAAAACTTGGAATACACTTGGTCAATACGCAGACATGATTTTTTGTCTTGTGAGAACAAGCGATGATGACATCCGCCAAATGGGCATCTCGTTCCTGTTGATCGATATGACAACGCCGGGAATCGAAGTTCAGCCGATTGTGACCATTGATGGTCCAGCTAAAGGGTTCCAAGAAATTAACATGGTGCATTTCAACGATGTTCGTGTTCCCGTTGAAAATCTCATTGGTGAGGAAGGGAAGGGTTGGACATATGCCAAATACCTGCTCGAATTTGAGCGAGGCAATGCGTATTCACATGGTTTAAAGGCGGCGCTGAGCGGACTGAAGCAAGTCGCCGCTGAGGAAAAGAGTGGCGATGGCCAATCTCTGAGTGAAGATCCTGCGTTTCAATCGAAAATAACGGAAGCCGAGATCGCAATTTCAGCCCTTGAATTCACCGAATTAAGAATTCTTAGTAGCTTAAGTACGGGAAAAAATGTCGGACCTGAATCATCGCTCCTGAAGTGCCGAGGCAGTGAGTTACAGCAGTTATTGACAGAGCTCTATTGTGAGGCGGTTGGAAATTATGCAGCCCCTTTCGATAATTCCGGACCTGTTAAGGGATCAAATGTCGAACCCATTGGCCCTGAATACGCAGCGGTAGCAGCGCCTGCGTATTTCAATACCCGAAAGGTTTCAATTTATGCGGGTTCAAACGAGATTCAGCGAAATATCATGGCAAAAATGGTTCTGGGGTTATAAATAGCGACCATGACCTAACGAGCGTCGGTGACATCCGAGCGTAAATACGACTAGGGGCGTCGATTAATCGCCGATGCCTTTTGTCAGCAAGGATAACCTAAGCTGTTCGTTTCGCGATGTGCCAGCATTATTGTCCTAACGATGGCAACGACGGGTTCAACTAATAATCCTAGCCTTGTTTGAAATGGGTTGCAGTATCTGGTCTGCGTTATCGCTAACTTGGGTCTGAGGCTCTAGTTGCATTGAGGTTTGATCGCGTTTCGGTCTTGAAATTGGCGGTCGAGGGGGCTGCGTTAACGCCTTGGCGATGACATCCGATATGCCAAGCATTTTTAGAATCGCCTGGGTCGCATCTTCGATCGTATTGTTCTCGAGATTGCCGAGTCTGATTTCGCAGTTAATGTGTTTCACCATCGCTAAGATTAGGCGCTGGGTGAACGGAATATTCTCGACCTTAAATCTACCCGCGGTGACACCGCGTTCGATGTCCTGATAACACTGGTCCGCATCTTGATGTAAAAAGTACTCGTCGCTTAGGCAAGTGGCTGATACAAAACTATTCCAAGTTTCATGGTTTTGGGCGCGCTCAAAACAATGGTTGAGTGTGACTGCCACGATCATTGCCGGATCTTTAAGTGGCGCACGAATATTATCGAGTTCATCGGCAAACTCCGCGAGCATGTTCTCAGCAATCGCATCAAATACCTTGTGTTTGCTCTCGAAGTAATTGTAAAACGTACCAGAGCAGACGTTTGCTCGAAGCGTAATATCCTGAATTGTAAACTTTTCTTTTCCACGCTCCGTGACGAGGGTTTTGGTGGCCTCAACGAGTGCCGCGCGGGTTGCTTCGCGTTTCAATCGCTTTTCTAT
This sequence comes from Pseudomonadales bacterium, assembly GCA_964228885.1. Classification (GTDB taxonomy): domain Bacteria; phylum Pseudomonadota; class Gammaproteobacteria; order Pseudomonadales; family Azotimanducaceae; genus UBA4582. The sequence continues at coordinate 2,028 of CAXRCG010000075.1, forward strand.
CGTAACACCTAGCTTATCTTTAGAGGGGACATTGTCTGACTCGGAACCTTCAAGAGATGTCACTTTCTCGTCTTTGACCCGCACACCATCTGAGGGCGCATCATTTGGGATAATTGATAACGGATCTTGATCTTTTGCTGGCGGCTTTTCGACCATAAAAGTTGTCCATAAAGCGGCTCGCCGCTATTGTTCTAGTTTGCTACAGTTCATTGGCGACCTGTGTTCAGCTTACCGATTAGGACTATGGCTTTAAGTGGTAATCTAGCTGAAACCCGAGTTGCGCGCTCTGCAGTTCTATTATTGGAGTACTAGACTAACAATTAAACCTGTTGGAAGACTGAATAGATAGTGGAAATAGTCAAGAATATGGTGAGAAGTCACAGAATATCGATTTATTTTGGTAATGAGTGAGCCAACTGGCCCCGGAAAATGCAATTCTGTCGGCAAACATGAAAAAATCGAGACATTAAAAAATATGAAGATTGATAGCATCAAAGGAAAACTACGTGAATAGCGATGAACAATTAAGCGAAATCAGAAGCGCTGTGCAAAAGGTCTGTGAGAATTTTGACGATGATTATTGGGCCGAGAAAGATATCTCTGGTAACTT
>CAXRCG010000076.1:0-19398 GCA_964228885.1 Pseudomonadales bacterium
AATCCCTGAAATGAGTTGCAGCGATGCACAAGTGGTACCTATAACGGTTGATGGAGTTGAAGTGTTCGAGACACCCCGTACCTGCGACAAACCTTCAGCGCTCACCGGCACATGTGAGACAGGTGAGCGAATTGCAGCACGGTATATGGGGTCGTACCACAACGGCTTATCTCGACCAGAAGTGGTTTTTGTGAATTTCTGTCGTGATGGGGGAATGGGGGTAATCGGGCACAACTCGGAAACAGGGGCCACATGTTTCTTCCACAAAAGACTCGATACTTTTCCCAATGATGTTGCTCATCCTGGTTCTGATGACCCCGATTCAAATTACGATCAATACTGGCAACCGCCTGCTGAGGTCGCCGCGGATAATTGTCAAGAATGTCACCAAGCCGATCCATGGATTCACTCGCCTTGGATCGATCAATTACCTGATCCAGCTCATCCTTTACAGACACTGGTACCAGCAATAGCTACAAAGGACTCGCCTTACATCGTCATCGGAGATGATTTCTCTCAGCCCTACCATGAGGGTGCGCCAGACAACTCATGTACGAGCTGTCACAAGCCTCAGTGTGACGACCTATTCGCCGTCAAACTCGGTGAACTCGCCATGCCTGGACCTTTTAACAATCATGACCATGTAATCGGAGTGACACCTGATCTGCAGGAGCTTAGGGATTGGTGCGGCACGATTCCACGGGTGAATCAGATTGGAGGTGGAAATGAAGAATGATGCAGGTGGAACCTGCGATGCCTTCTTCGATTGCTCTGAGTCGTGCGCGTCAGATGATTACGAGTGCGCCAACACATGTAGCACGAACAACCTCAGCGGATCCGCATTATCAAGTGCGCAGGCATGTGGCCTGTAACTGTGCAAGACGTTAGACAGCTTGCTTTGTGGCGGTTGCCGTTGAGGGCCCTGCTAATTACGCGCTTCCTTATTGGTTTTTTTGTTGTGTTGCCTCTATCGCTTGTTGTCGCCTCGGCCGCAACAAGTGCGGTGAGAATAGGCGAAGAAGTGCCTTCAGTCTCGCTGCCAAACATAATGGGAGCGAATGAGGTAAGTCTGTCCTCCCTTCGCGGCAAGGTCGTTTATGTAGATTTTTGGGCGTCTTGGTGTAGTCCTTGCCGTTTGTCGTTCCCCCAGTTGGAAGCCTTGCATCGAGAATTCAATACTCGTGGTTTTGAGGTTTTTGCCATTTCGGTAGACGGGGAAATAGCTGATGCACGAGGGTTTCTCGAAGAGATGCCTGTCTCATATACGGTCTTGCACGATGATCAAGCTTCAACCCCCCGTAACTTCGGTGTGTTGGGCATGCCCACTGGCTATTTAATTGACAAGTCTGGGACGGTCCGATGGGTCCATGCCGGGTTCAAAAAAGGCGACGGGCTAGTTCTGCGTGACCAAATCTTGAAACTAATTGAGGAGAATTGACGTGAAAAACAGTCTTTTTGTTTTGTCAATAATTGCGCTGACTGGATGCCAGACCGTTGAGCCTTGGGAGAGAGGGATTCTGGCTAAAGAAGAAATGCAATGGCAAGCCAGCACGATGGAGGCTCGTTTTCGACAACAGATGTTTAATAGCAAAGAGGCATCTTCTGGAACCAGTGGCGCTGCAGGCGGTGGGTGTGGGTGTAATTGATGGGCTCTAACACGTTAGACAAAGCCAAAAGTCCTGCACTGGCCGCATTATTATCCAGCGCGGTGTTATTACCTGCCTATCAATCGGCTCAAGCTGACGCGCCGCCCGAGAGCTCAGAAATTGGATTTAGGTACGGCAAATATCAAGAGGATGCGGTCGCGGGGGGCGATACGCTGAGCGGTGAAAAGAGCGGGCGCTATGACATTGATGTTGCGCAATTTAACCTTATCGTCCCCGTTGGCGACAGCTGGTCGGTCGGACTAACGGGGCAGTGGGAGAGTATGAGTGGTGCCTCGCCTTGGTTCAGTGTCTACGGCGCCGATGGTCAACAAAAAGTGATTATGAGCGGCGCCAGCATCGAAGATCACCGTGCTGAATATGGAGTGGAAGCACGCTACTTCCATGATGAAGGTAATATTGGTTTCAACTATGTGAACTCTAAAGAGGATGATTATCACTCTGACTCTATCGGCGCTGACGCATCCCTTAATAGTGCCGATGGGCTGCGAACATACAGTCTTGCGTTAAGTACCTCAGTCGACAAGATAACGCCCACACAAGGTGTTGCGCCGACTAACACGTTGAAGGCCGATAAAGACATACATTCGATTTGGATGGGCGTGTCCCAGATTATTAATGACCGATCTATTTTTAATTTGGGACTGGGCTATACGCAGCGACAGGGCTATCTAACGGATCCATATAAATATCGAGATAATCGACCCGACAACAGAGAAGAGTTGGTTCTAAGCGGCGGTTATAGGCACTTCTTCGACGATCAAAATGGCGCTTTACAGGCAGACTATCGGTACTTTATCGATAGCTGGGATGTGGAGTCGCACACGCTGGAATTAGCCTGGGTGCAGAACTTGAACAACGATATTCAAGTCACTCCTTTTATTCGCGGCTACAATCAAAGCCAGGCCAACTTTTATTCTGACGTGGTTGTTGACACCGGTGGCTACTATTCTGATGACCATAGGCTTTCCTCTTACTCGACGGTGTCTTACGGCCTCCGATTGAAGAAAAATTTTGGGCCATGGCGGGTTAGTGCGACAGCCGAGCGATACGAGTCTGCTGAGGGTGGGTGGCGCTACAGCCAGGTGCCCAACAAAGCACTGGTAGATTTCTGGGGTTACAGCCTAGGCTTCACCTACAACTTTTGAAAGCCGAATGATTGCGCTAGGTTGCATTAAATCTTGGTTATGAAATATGCCTTTAAGGCTATGGGCGGCCCGTGTGTTTTTCGAATCAAAGCACGCAGCGAACATATTGCATATGACCATGCCCAAGCCGCCCATGAGGAGGTGCTTCGCCTTGAGCGAAGATACAGTCGCTATCGGGAAGACTCAATTACATCAACAATTAATGCATCGGCGGGAAAAAATTCGGTTTCGATAGATGAGGAAACCTACAGGCTGCTTAATTACGCAGATACAGCCTTCAAAGTTAGTGGTGGACTCTTTGACTTGACGTCTGGTGTGTTGCGGCGGTGTTGGGACTTTCGATCACAAACCCTCCCTAACCAAGATGAAGTCGAGCGAACCCTAACGAGAGTGGGCTGGGCAGGTGTTCGCTTCTCAAAAGACGAAGTGTTCTTGCCCGATATTGGCATGGAGATAGACTTTGGAGGCGTCGTCAAGGAATACGCTGTTGACGCCGCCCTGGCATTACTGAAAAAGAGGAAAGTTGAAGGCGCCTTAGTTGACTTGGCGGGCGATATTGGTGCGTTTAGCAATGACCCTGGCACGCCATGGGATATAGGGATAAAACACCCACGATCACCGGAAAAAGCGGTTGCGACTGTGAAATTAGCGAATTCGGCTCTGGCGAGCAGTGGCGACTATGAGCGTTGTATTGTTATTGGTGATAGACGATACAGTCATATCCTCAATCCCAAAACAGGTTGGCCAACGAACAATGCCCCTCTTGCTGTCAGTATTTTGGCCCCCAATTGCCTCGTAGCTGGCAGCTCGGCGACCATAGCAATGCTTATGCACTCTAGTGCAGCGAGGGCATGGCTTTCTGAACTAGGGATCCCGTGGCTGCTCGTTGATTCTGATTTGAATACGTACGGCACGCTGGCTGGTATCTAGGGTGAAAGTCAGCAATGAGCTCGCACGCGAAGAAGCTGACCCTCTAGGCCTCACGTTTTGTTTGAATCCCTAGGCTGTTTTTGGCAGTTGCTGGGAACATGGTTTGTTGCTTGGAGGAATCAGAATAGACTGTGTTTACTTGCCTCTAACGATGCATAGAAATACGCTCTGGGCGATTACGCCGTAGTTACAAAGTTTGTTAGTAAGCAAGCAATAGGTGTTTGATTTTCACTAGGTTTGGCCAGGCAAATTTTGGAGTCAAACTGGCGCCGAGTTGCAAAGAAGTTACAAACCTCATTTTATCGAGTGTAACCTGCTGTTTTATATAGAAAATGTATAGCACCACTATTGAGTGGGAATAAAAGGATGCAAATTCTATTACCTATACATATCTTAGCTGGAATAATTGCTCTGATTAGTGCTGCTCTGTCAGTTTCGTCAGAGAAGGGTAAAAAACTTCACGTGCTTTCAGGTAAGACGTATTTTTGGTGCATGGTTGCTATCTTCTTAACAGCTATTCCAATGTCGATTATCAGCAGCAATATCTTTTTGTTTCTTATAGCTATCTTTTCTTTCTATTTAGCTTTTGCGGGTATGCGCTTTGCCAGAAATAGAAAAGGAGTCGCAACTATTTTGGATTGGATTGCTGTTTGTTTAATGATTTTATCAGGAATAGGAATGTGGATATTGGCTGCAATCTATTTCTTGAATAGCAATACGCAATACATAGTGCTTCTCGTTTTTGGGTTTTTAGCTATTGCCTTGGGATATGCTGATCTTAGGAGTTATAAAAACGAATCCGCTACAGGTAAAGAAAGAATTTCAAGACACTTGACTAACATGATGGGTGGAACCATTGCAGTTATTACAGCTGTTTTAGTTGTTAACCCTCCCTTTAAACCCGAATGGGTTTGGTGGGTACTTCCAACCGTATTGATAACGCCTGTAATTTTTTGGTGGAATTTTAAGATATTAAAATGAAGTTACAAAGAAATTACAAAGTCTATTTGCAACACAGTTACAACACACTCTATTTTAGTTACCCTCAAAGCCATGTGGCATAAGGCTTCTGAAAAGCGTCACTGTTGAGTGGGAATAGAATGATTTGTATAAAAACAGATATACCGCAAGAGATTTGCGATATAGATGACGAGTTGAAAGCTATCTATCACAGCAAAGACACAGTGTGTATTTGGGTATTTAAAACCAGAGAAGATAGAAATAAGTTTATGGATGAAACTGCTGGGATGCTTAGAGACGACAGAGAAAAGTATTTCGAGTCTTTTTACGATTAGTTATCGACAGAAAAATTAGATGAAAATTGAGATAATTGTGAAGAGAAATCCACTACACGCATTACGAATGCAGTTTGTTTCACAGCTGTGTGACACAGGTATTTTCAGGGTTTGAGTAAGAGTAGTTATTGAGTGGGAATAGTATGGCAGTGACTATAAAGGGCTACATCAAGGTTCCATTTGAGGAGCTAGAAATCATAAAAACTTGCTTAAGTGAACATATTGAAAATACATTAAACGAAGATGGGTGTTTGAAGTTTGAAGTAAAGCAAGATGAAACTAATAAGTGTGTTTTTCACGTTTTCGAAAAGTTTATAGATAGCGATGCTTTTAATGCGCATCAAGCAAGAGCCAAAGCTAGTGATTGGGGAGTCATGACGAAGAATGTGCAAAGAGTTTATGAAAAGACCGGATAGTAAAACGATAAAGTTGTCTAACTCTGGCTGAAAGTCTGCCAGTGTGAAGCAGGGGGCCTATAACATTTAGCGGCACTTCTCTCTAACGGTTCGATCATGTTTCCTGCATAGGGGAGGACGCGACATAGAGCCAAGCCTCTTCAAGGATGCTCTGTTATTTCCCGGTCAGTAAATGCGCTTTCCTTAGTGGGTTGGCAAACGTTGGATAACGCGGGGCAAAAACCAAGCTGTGGCGAGGCCGAAAATCGCGCCAAAGAAATAACTAACTATCATGTTAGGCGCTCCTTCCAACGCTAGAAGCATCGGTGCACTAATGGTTACGATCAACAGCCCGAACGCACTAGCTGTGGCGATGGAGGCGATAAGCAGACGCACGATGAGCGTGCCTGGCAATTTGACCTCGGAATGTTCCATCCATTGACGGGCGATAACCCAGCCCATCATGATGCCGGCTAGCCAAACCGGTGCTGCGTGTTCTCCATGCGCCGGATAGAGCAAAATATAGACGATATGTACCACCAGCAGCGCCAGTGGCAATCTGCCACGGCCGAGATTATCAACGAATTGACGTAAACGAACATTGTTGATGCCCCAAATGTAGATAACCAAACACGCTGAGCCGATGGTCACGCCGCCAAGAACGTCGCCAATATCGTGCACGCCAAGGTAAACCCGCGAGAAACAAATCAATGAAGCGATCACCGCCGCCGCAATATAGGCCCAGCGTTGACCTATCTCGTAAGCGAGAAAACCCCATAAGACGACGGCAATTTGCGCGTGGCCGCTCGGCCAACCATAGGACGTGCCGGTGCGTGGGTCGAGCATATACTCGGCTGCAGGTCTCGGGTCTTGGAACACATCTTTCAAAAACACATTCAGCATGCCAGTTGCAATTAATAGCATGGCGGTGTGGAAAAAACTCCGCGAGCTAAAAAACAGATAGCCGAAAATCAGTAGTAGAACTAAAAATAACGGATATCCTGCCAGCGTCACAAGATCAAAGAAGGCATTGAGAAATGGTGTTCGTAAAGCCAGCACCCAGCTTATATCATTCATAAAGCGCATTACCCTCCATTGTGTTCAGCTCGTCTTACCGGTGCGCCGCCTTTACGACAGTTGTATTATTGCTTCACCAACTTAGCCTCAACGGCTCAAAATCGTGTGGGACGTCAATATCAGCCTTTGTCCTTTGTTGTGGAATGAAGGTGTCCATTATCGCTGTCATCACTGATCTGGATATCATCCAGAAAATCTTCTCTCACGCAAGGCCGCTTGGTCATAGGAACTTCCACATGCCTTCCTGAAGCCGTCGGCGATGCGTTTTGCCTTTTTTTTGCAGTTTGCATTTGCATCTCGCAATTTGCAGTTTGCCCTGTCTTTCGTATTTGCGACAGCGGATCGCAATTTCCTTTCGTGTTCCTAACGACACCAGCACAAAACGTCAATGATGAACTGGGTTGCAAGCAGGTCAGTAGATCATTGGCTATTCAGACATCGGTGATTTTCAAAAGAAAGCAATCCAAAGACTTTTTTGCCAGAAGCAAAGTAAGGTATTTTAAAAGTTGAGCAAATTTTGCTTAACGCTATTTTGACAGCTAAAAAAATTGGCCCATATATTGCGAATGTTATTTGTAACAATTCAGCCACGAGGGAAAAATGAAATCGTTAACAAAAATCAGTCAAGTAGTCGCAGCGGTAATTTTGCTTTTCACAAGCGCCACCGTCGTAGCAGTGCCAATAACAACGCTTTACAGTACAGGTGTTGACGACAGTGGCGCTTCTTTGTCTCTGGGTGCAAACGAGCAGCACTATCAAGTTGTAGCGGGTTCACCGAGTATTTTTACACCAGTAGTGACTTCTCACGGCGCTTACATGCCTAGCGATGCTAGTTCCTCTTGGATCAGTCTCCCAAGTGGATTCTCATCTGCAACATATCAAACCACTTTTGATTTGACAGGGTATGATGTTTCATCGGCTTCGCTAGATTTGAAAATTGCTATAGATAACTCAATTACAGACGTGTTAATCAACGGTGTATCGACAGGCTTTTCTATTGCTTTTGGATACCCGGCATTTCAAAGCTGGAGTAATCTAACGATTTCCAGTAACTTTTTGGCGGGGGTCAACACGCTGCAGTTTTTGGCGGTTAACTCTGGGGGGCCCGGTGCATTTAGAGTAGAAGCTAGCGGTAATGCAACAGCAGTATCAGAGCCTGGCGTAGGTGTACTATTCGGCTTAGGTCTGATGGGGTTAGCAATGACTCGAAAGCGTCAAGCATAAGCTTTGGCGCTTCGGAATCACGCTCATTAGCTAAGCGTTGTTGCCGCGCATCGAGCGATTACGAAAACCAAAACTTTAAATGGTTAAGGCTTCGATTTTCGCCTTTTTGAGGCCGCTTCCGCCAGAGATGTGAGGGCTTTTTCGGTGTCGTCCCACGAGATACAAGCGTCTGTAATTGATTGGCCGTAAGTGAGGGGCTCGCCTGGAACGACATTTTGGCGGCCCTCAATCAGATGGCTTTCTATCATCAATCCGATGATTCCAGCATTGCCCCTAGCGACTTGAGTCGCGATGTCATGAACGACGTCAATTTGGCGTGCTGGAATTTTCCTAGAATTAGAGTGACTCGCATCGATCATAATTCGAATAGGTAGGCCTGACTTGTTTAGCATGCCAGAAGCATCTTCGACCGAAAACATGTCGTAGTTTGGGTGTTTTCCCCCGCGGAGTATAATGTGGCAGTCTTGATTACCCGCGGTTTTAAAAATTGCAGATCGGCCGCCCTTCGTCACTGAAAGAAAGTGGTGGGGTTGCGAGGCCGAGTTGATGGCGTCAATCGCTACCTGAATATCGCCATCGGTTGCGTTTTTGAATCCAACGGGGCACGACAGTCCAGAAGAAAGCTCACGGTGCGTTTGGCTTTCCGTTGTCCTTGCACCGATTGCCCCCCAAGATATAAGGTCAGCAACGTATTGCGGGCTAATTAGGTCTAAGTACTCGGTGCCGCAAGGCATTCCCATTTCACCTAAGTCGAGCAAAAGTTTGCGTGCGACGTGCAGCCCTTTGGTAATCTGGAAGCTATTATCCAAGTCTGGGTCGTTAATCAGCCCTTTCCAACCGACTGTAGTTCTTGGTTTCTCAAAGTAGACCCGCATCACGATAAAAAGGTCGTCGGATAGTTTCTCGCGCAGTGCCTTCAGGCGGGTGGCGTATTCCACCGCAGACTTAGGATCGTGGATAGAACATGGGCCAACAACGACAAGCAGCCGGTCGTCTTCACGGGTGAGTATTTTGTGGATCGAGTGACGAGCGATACTGACGGTATCGCTGACGGTGTGGGAGACCGGCAGGTCATCGATCAGCCCCTCAGGCGATATTAGTTCCTGCGTCTCTTGGATGCGCAGGTCATCGGTCGTCACGGACATTTTTAATATTTCTCGTAGGCTATAGCGGTCGCCTATGTTAACACTACTGTTTGTAAAGTGGTGCCCTTAACCGCCCGTGTAGTGTGATTGCGTCTTGATTGCTAGTCAATTCTTTTGGTCACCGCAACTTTTGACAGGCTACCAGCCAGTATAGTGGTTTTTCAGGTGTCGTGGTGCCAGTGGAATACTTACTCTCAGAACTCGTTCTCTGGCATAAACAACGAGTCGAGAGTATCTATATCGCAAGCCAAAATAGTCTTTACCTTATAGCGCAGTTGGCTTCAGTACAGGGTGGCGAGAGACGCTGAATCCCAATCAGCCAGTTCGTTATGACGCCCGTACCTGATTTTTTTGCCCAGTCAGGGTCTTGCAGTAGTGCTCTACCTACCGCGATCATATCAAACTCCCCCCGGGCTAGGCGTTCTGCAGCAAGTGATATTGGTTGTGTCTTCAACGAATCGCCTTGAAAACTGCCAATAAAGTCAGATGACAAGTCAACGGAGCCAACAGTGATAGAGGGCAACCCGGTGAGTTTTTTGCACCAGCCTACAAGATTTAGGCCCTGCTCGCCATCTACCTCCGGATATTCTGCATCCCACCAACGCCGCTGGCTGGCATGAAGAACGTCTACGCCCGCGTCAACAAAAACGGTTAAGAAGGATTTAAGTTTGGCCGGGGTTTGCGCGAGACGCGCACCAAAGTCTTGTTGCTACCACTGAGACCACCGCAAGATGATCGGCATATCGTTGCCAATCTGTGACCTGCACTCTGAAATGATCTCGCCAGCAAATTTTGCACGTTCGACGAAACCCGCCATATTCGTCGCTCTTAAGATGGAGACGAAGGAAATGGAAGGTCGGGCTGAAGCATGACAGCCCGAGTGAGTAGAAAAGAGGGGAAGATAAAAGTTAGTTGGGTAGCACTACTTGGTCGATTACATGGATCACACCGTTGTCAGCTTCGATATCCGCTGCCACGACTGTCGCGTTGTCAACCATCACACCTTTCATGGCATTGACAGTTATATTACTCCCTTGAACCGTCGCTACTTCAGTATTTTTTCCTGCAATATCGGCTGACATGATTTTTCCTGGCACGACGTGATAGGTAAGGATTGCTGCCAGCTGATCTTTGTTTTCCGGTTTCAATAAACTCTCGATTGTGCCAGCGGGTAATGCAGAAAAAGCTTCATCGGTGGGGGCAAAGACAGTGAAAGGGCCGTTTCCTTTCAAGACGTCGACGAGATCGGCAGCCTGTACAGCAGCGACGAGGGTTACAAATTGGCCAGCAGATATAGCTGTATCTACGATGTCTTTAGCCTTGGCGCTTACAGCGTTAAAGGCCAGAGGAAGCGCTACCAATAGCATGATGGTAAGACGTTTGAGAGTGGTCATAAAAAGCTCCAGAATGACTAAATTGATTTTTGCGAAAAGATAAAAAGTTAGGATCATTCGTGTCGTGTGATCAAAGGTAAATACGGGGCGTTTTGAAGGGCGGATCACAAAAAAGAAAATAATTTCGATATTACTGCGATCCGTTATTGGTGCTTTATCAAAACCGTAGTTGAAAATGGGCATGCCAAACCCTAATTTTTCCAATGAGCGCAACGGGTCAAAATTTAGAGGTTTTGGTTTTAGAGACTATTGCTAACAGTTAGATTATGACGCTGAGAAGTTGTTTGGGTGGCCGTTGATTTGCAGTCCTGCGGATGGCCGAATTAATCACTTGGCCGATTTAAAGGTAGGGGTGGGGGTGGTTTTTCCGACAGATCATGCGATTTTCTAGCTTGTCCCGGATCATTGGACGAAGCCGACGCGCGCAGATTATTTCTGACGTTTAACTTCCAAAACCAGAGGCCAGTGATCCGAAACACCAGTGGCATCAGGAAGGCTAAATCGGTTTGGCGTGCCTTCGGGTTTAAAGTAAGTTGTCACTTGAGCGGGGGTATCATTGGCTAGGAAACTCTTCGTCATAGTCCATTCAGGCCCCGAGCGCCAAAGCACCATATCGAGAAATGACCAGTCATCTGTTGGCGGGTAGTAGCTGGTACCTTGGCATCCCTCACAAAGGTCGTGGGCAATTTGCCAGTAGGGTCTGACCCAGCGTGCCAGCATATCTTTTTTCATATCTTCTTCGTTGGTGGTGTTGAAGTCTCCCGCCGCAAAGGCTGCCTGACCATCAGGAATGTCCGCCAATAGTTTGTTTAATGTTTGATAGGCACTTTCTCTCATTACTGTGGGGTGATAGGGGGCAGGAAAGTGAACGGAGTAACCGACCAAGCGTTCACCGTTTGGTAATTCAAAGGTGGCGGAAAGTATGGGGCGCGTATCGCCAACGCGATCTCGCACGGACTCTGAAAATACGATTTGGTGATGGGCAGCATTTAATACCTTGAACTTAGAGAGAAACGCGACGTCGATACCGCGCAAGTCCTTGCCTTCTAAAAGGACTGGGGTTTGATATCCTAGATAAGCGAGTTGCTCTGTTCGCAGTCGTTCCAAAATGCTGATGTTCTCCACTTCCTGGAGGGCAATAATGTCAGGTCCCTTGCCGTTGTTGACTTGTTTGATGGCGTCGCCAATGATTTTTAACTTTGTGCCAACAATATTTTCGTTCCAATCCCAGTATAGACATTGCTCTCGCCAGCGCTTCACTTTGACTTTGTTGCACTTGTCGATATGTGATCGACTTTCCTTTTCACTGGCAGGCAGATAGGTTTCGTCGCTTTTACCTGAGTCGTGGGTGGCGTCAAATAGATTTTCTACATTGAATGCCATGATAGTGAGCGTTTCAGCGTGCACGGGTAATGCTAGCAGCAACAAAGCAAATAGTTGGTAATGCATCAGAAAAACTTAAATATGGAACGAAGGTTTAATAATGATACGCACTTTCCAAACCTGAATGAAGACCGTATGCTTTGCCCATATCAAAGTCAGTCAGAGTCGAGCAAAAAGCCATGCGTTACTCGCCCCGCGAGATGTTAGATAAACTCATTGCGTTTCCCACTGTATCCTCAGAGTCCAATTTAGATCTGATCGAATTTGTACAGGAGTACTTGGCGGGTCATGGCATCGGTTCACACAGGGTGATGAGCGACTGCGGTAAAAAGGCAAACCTATATGCCACCATTGGCCCTGAAGTAGCTGGAGGGGTAGTGCTCTCTGGTCATACGGACGTTGTGCCGGTTGTTGATCAGAACTGGCATACGGATCCGTTCCAGTTAACAGAGAAGGATGAACTGCTATATGGTCGCGGTACCTGTGATATGAAAGCGTTTAGTGCGATTGCCCTCGCACTGGTTCCTGATATGGCAGCGATGGACCGGCCCATTCATTTGGCATTGTCCTACGATGAGGAGATTGGATGTTTAGGTGCGCCTCGGCTGATTGATACCATTAAAGAAAACTTACCGCCGATTCGAGCGGTTGTGGTAGGTGAACCTACCAGTATGCGCGTGGTAATTGGACACAAGAGTATTCTTCATTTTGAAACACGTGTGACTGGTTTTGAAGCTCATTCCAGTCAGCAGCATCGCGGTGTGTCTGCGGTCATGATTGCGGGTCGGTTGATTAATTGGTTGGGGGAGCGGCAGCGCGCGAATGCGGAAAGTGCTGACCCGGAAAATTCCTTTGAACCCCCATTTTCGACCTTACATTGTGGCGTCGTGCAGGGCGGGACAGCGCACAATATCACAGCCAGACACTGTCGTTTCGTCACGGACATTCGTACCATACCTAGCGAAGACCCGATGACTTTTTTCAAAGAATATGAATCTTTTGTGCGTGAAGTGGTAGAGCCGGAGATGAGGGATGTGCATCCGGACACCGGGGTTGAACTCGAGTTGCATGCTAATGTGCCAGGATTTGATGCACCAGAAGACACCGAAGCGGTGTTGTTGGCGAAACAATTATCGGGTCAAAATGCGACGGAAGTAGCGCCTTATGCGGCCGAGTCGGGTCAGTTCCAGAAAGCGGGTTTTTCGGTGGCAATGTGTGGGCCCGGATCAATTGATCAGGCACATCAGCCCAATGAGTATATCTCTATCGAACAACTCAATGCAGGCACTGAGTTTATGCGCCGACTGATTCAGGCCCAGACCAACTGAGATCTAGGCGCTGACTTAGCAGCAGCAAGACACTTTGCAGCATTCGCAAGTTTTTGCTTTGCAGCAGCTCTGATCTCTCTTATCACAAGTACATTTTTTTGGGTCAGTCATGCTGGCTCTCCTTCAGCTTGGATGGTGTGAGGCGTTTGCGCTTCAATCATGTCGGCGAGTGACCTGAGTCGCTCGGCCACCTGTGCCCTATTGAGGCTATAAGTCTTTTCGCGACCGTGCTTTTCAGCTTTGACGATCCCTTGCTCGGCAAGTTGTTTGAGATGACGTGATACAACTGAGGCATCCACACTGCAGCAGTCGCACAGGCACATGGCGTTTTGTGGTTCGTGGCACTGACATAATTCATAGACCAGTGACAATCGATTGAATTCTCCAAGGGCCTTTAGGAAATCTGCAATTTCTTGGGTTTGTGTTGTGTACATGAATGCATATTTGCACATATGAGCAAATATGCAATAAATTTTAGTTTTTTTTTGCTGGCGAGTGTAGGGATTGCGCTTGGGGGACTAGTCTAGCTAGTCTTGGCTCACATAAATAATTCAACAGAGAGAGATAACAAAATGCTAGTGAACTTTGCAGGTAAACGAATCGTGATTACCGGGGGCTATTCAGGTATTGGTGCGGCGCTGGTTGAGCTCCTTCGCCAGGCCGGTGCAGACAATATTACGGTACTGGATATCAAGCAGCCGGAAACCTCAGTTGAAGTGTTTATCAAAACTGATATGGGTAACCCTGTATCGATTGATAACGCAGTGTCCGCCATTACCGCGGAAGATAAACCGCCGGTGGACATCTTGTTTAACAATGCGGGCGTAGCGGCGACCATGCCGGCGGATGTTGTGATGTGTGTCAACATGCTAGGGCTCAAGCGTTTGACGGAAGGTTTGATGCCTAAAATGCAATCTGGTGGCGCAATCGTAAATACGGCTTCAGTCGCTGGTAACCGTTGGGCAGAACATCTCAATCAAATTAACGCGCTGCTGGCGATCAGCAGTTGGGATGAAGGTGTTGCGTGGGTTGCTGATCAGGCTGAGCTAATCGCAGATGGCTATTTCTTCTCGAAAGAATGCGTCCAGGTATACACCATGCAAATGGCGAAGGCGGCCACTGCTCAGGGTCTTCGAATGAACAGCGTTTGTCCATCACCGGTTGATACACCTTTGTTGCCGGCGTTCCGCGAAACCATGACAGATGAGCGGATTGATTGGGCGATTGAAACCGGAGCAGGCCGCGTCGCTACTGCGGAAGATCAGGCGAAGGCGTTGTTATTTCTCGCGTCGGATCTTGCTAGTTATGTCAACGGCGTGAATTTATTGGTAGATGGAGGCTATGGATCGGCTCTGCAAATGGGCCAGTTCAGGGCGCCGGGAAGTTAGTTCTCTAACTTACGACTTGTTCGGTCAGATATTGTTATACATTGGGCTGGCACATGGGTTCGCCGACAGCTGGTCGGAGAGGTCCATGGAGGGCGTCAAGAGTCAGAGAAGTACCTATTTTACGCCCACTGATGAAAAGTTATATTGTCTGTGCCGCAAGTCCAGGCACTTCGCAGAAAAACTCTGACTCGACTTTTACGGAAGATGCAGAGTTTTTGTGAGCGCCAGCGCACCATGAGGGCATAACCATGGAGTAAAGCCCGCTTCCTCCTGACATCAATATCAATAGCTGTTCGGGCCCTTTGAAGGCATCCCTGTTGCCAGAATCTTTGCGCGCGAATCCCGGCGCGAGACTGCTGATTTCTTTTTCTGTCATGCTGGATCGTTGGTAAATGCCCTCAGCAATATCCTGCCGTGTCAGGCCTGCTTGATCCAAGATGGCAGCATGTTCAGGGTTTAATACGATTGTTGCCGTGCCACCGGTAAGAATTGCGTTATTGGTTCCAGCATTAGCGATGCCAATGGCGAGCATGTTGAGCAGCGCTTTGTAAGCGTCAGGATCGTCGCCATCGCCACTGAAAATCACCGAGTGGGGAGCCTCCGCGCCAATGACGGTAACGACACTGTCATCTGCCTCATAGCCGAGGTCGATATGCATGGGTGGGAACGGGCTGTTTTCCTCATCTTCAGCTAGGCAGAAGGTGAATTTTCCCGGATGACCGAGCAACGCCATATCGGAGGTCCCCGGCCGGCCACCGCCTATATTGATCATGGCTAATCTCAATGCACGACCAATAGAGGCGTTTGCTCTGTGTCCGGGCCCAAGTGCGCCGTAACCAGATGAAATAGGACCACAGGTGTGCCTTGCGGGACCATTGACAATAATCAGTGGCGCAGTGCAATGCGTCGTCGCCTGCATCTCTGTTAAGTCAAAGATTGGGTCAATGACCGCTTTTACAGCTGCAACTACCACGGGCATATAGTCTGGTAGGCAACCTGACATCACGGCGGCGACTGCGACTTTTTCAATGGTAGCGATCCCATGTCCCGGGCCCATCGTGCCCAAAACCATATCGGCGTCAAAGCCCGATGCTAGAACCATGCGAGCGACCCGCGGGGGTGTGGGGATAATCACCGGTAGGCCATCGGTGAGTCCTCTTCTATGCAGGTCCTCTAGCGCTTCCGCCTCGTCAGAGGCTTTGAGTAGTTCAGTCATTATTTGCCTCGAGCGCTTTGATCACTGCGGGGGCAATTTCAGCGGCTACTTGCTTAATGTTTTGGGTACTCGTGCCAGCAATGGGATGTGGCAGTTGAACTCTAGGAATCTCCGGCATACCCAGTGATTCAGCAACGAAGTCACCTTGAGGCCAGAACTCTTCCGTGACTAATGACACCGCGGGGATGCCGAGTTTTGCGATATTAATACCGTCACGCACGGTGCCAGTAGTACAGGAGCCTCAATGCCCGTAGGCGGCAACGACGGCATGGCACTCCTGAGTAATAGTGCTAAGGAGCTCTTCGCTCGCCGGCATCGAGGCGTTCCCTTTATTGTAAGAATATACCTCGATGCCAGGTTCGAGTTTTTGCATGGCTTCTTCTAGCGCCTGCAAAAATTTTTCAGAGTCTGGAAAACCGTTCGCTAGGAATCCGACATTGATAGCGTTGGCACCCTGAATGACGGCGGATAGCGCGTAGGGTGTCATTTCGATACCGACAGACGCTTCCGGGTTATGGTATTCGATCATTTTCATATCTCGACGTTGGAGTAATTAGCTGGAACTAAAAGAGTATAGCGCTATTTGTAAATTGATCCCAAGTCCCGTTCAAGTGAACTATCAGCATGCGTTATTCATATACTGAAGTATGGCTCACTAAGAGACTGAAGCGCTACATTACCGTGATTAGATTTGGCTTACAGAGGAAGTGCGCATCGAACATGGAAAGCACGACACGCGCGTGATGATAAACGCGTAAGAGACAATTATCTGATTTAACCCAACGCTACCCTGCGACTTTCTTAAACATTCCGCCCACCATCTCAAGAACTCGTTGACGAGACATGAATTTTGTGAGTGTGTGTAAAAGACGGTTTTTACTGCCGCAGAGAATGTATTGTTTATTTTTCTCAAAAGCCTCTAAACATTCGAGAGCGACTTCGTGAGAGGTTTGCATGCCCGTGCCAGCTGCGGAGCCTTCTTTATATCTCTCGCTAAGTTTTTCTGACTTTTCTGTCGCTACCCTAGCAAATTCTGATTCCGTACCACCAGGCAAGAGCGCCATGACTTTTATCCCTTGGTCTCGATATTCGTAGCGAATAGCCTCTGAAAACATTAAAACGTATGCTTTTGATGATGAATAGACGCTTGCGTATGGAATGGGTGATAGAGACGCCATCGATCCAACGTTAATAATGCCGCCACCGCCCTGAGTTACCATGTCCGGAATGTAGAGGTGACAGAGATCGGTGAGGGTAGTGATATTAAGTTGCAACATTTTTGAATAGTCGTCTCTCTCATGGCTCGTGAGTTCTCCCCAACGCCCATAGCCTGCATTATTGATGAGAATATCGATGCTGAGTCCTGCAGATTTGATTTGATCGTATAGTTTCATCCCGGAATTAGGTAGCGACAAATCTTCAACAAAAATGTGCGCATCGCCGCCCGCGTCTTTGATTTTTTGAGCAAGCGTTTCCAGTTTGTCCTTGCTTCGCGCAGTAATGAGTACCTCTGCCCCTCTTCTTGCTAACTCTTCGGCTAATGCATACCCGATGCCTGTGGAGGCTCCAGTGACTAGGACTTTTTTCCCTTGATAGATAGAAATGGCTCTTCTCCCCTAAGCTGCTGAGTTAACGGTAAAACACGCGATGATGCTAAATATTAGCGGCCACAAGATATAAGTGACCGTTAGTCGCTAATATATGCGATTGCTGGTCTCTTGTAAACACGCGCGTTAGACTTTAGCTATGGAGAAGAGAGTAAAGGCAACGCAGAAAGTTGGAGACGCCGGTAAGTGGCGGCGCGCTCGACGACCAGAACAAAAACAAGTTCGCAAAGAAGCGATTCTTTCGGCAGCGCGCGGCCTTATCGACAGTGAGGGTGTTGAGCGCACCACACTTTCGAGCATCGCCAGAAGAGCCGATCTCTCCAAAGCGAATTGCTATCGCTACTTTGAAAATCGCGAAGCAATTCTGCTTCAAGTTGTTCTGGAAGAAACTCGTGATTGGACGGGTGCCATTGTTGATGGCTTGGCTGGACTTACAGATCACGGAAATGTTGAAGTCGTTAGCGAACTGTTAGTGCGCGAAACGCTGGAACGACCAAGGCTATGCGAGCTTGTAAGTTCGATGTGGACCGTGTTGGAGCAAAATGTCAGTGAAAAAGTACTCGCTGATTTTAAACTAGAGTTTCGAAAAACGGCATCGCAGTGGACTACCATTTTGACTGAGGTGCTTCCAAGCTTGTCTGAAGATCAGGCAAAGCAGTTTTCGCGCTTCTTCTTGTTATTCATTGCAAGTGCATGGCCAGCCAGTAAACTATCGCCTGTAATGGTGAAGTTAATGATGCGAGAAGAATTTGCTGGTATGAAGATGGACTTAGAAACAACGTTGTACACGCATTCATTAACCTTGCTTAAAGGACTGCTGACTTCGTGACTTTCCTGTTTTCTATTTTGTGGATAATAGCTTTTTTAGTCAAAAGAACCTACGTGAAACTAATCCTTATTGCATGCTAATGGCCGCTAACCCCGGAAACCCGTCTACATTGTGAATGCTCATCGGCAAAAAATAGTCTTGCTAGAGAAAACACGCATGACAAATTTACTGGCCGTCACTTTTACTTGGTATTGCTAATGCGGACGATTGCTCAATGCTTTCAGTTCACAAGACGGTTCGTCGTAACATATAGTTTGTATATCTTATCTATCAAAAAAACTAACGGAGGTCGCAATGGGCGATTTAAAGCTGGGCTTGGCCCAAGGATACTGGGGTGCGGGTCCGAATCCTAACTTTGTAGAAATGGCACAAGAGGCAGAAAAACTGGGTTATGACTCAGTCTGGTCAGCAGAGGCCTGGGGCAACGATGCTTTTACGCCCCTGTGCTGGATTGGCGCGCAAACTGAAACTATTAAACTGGGAACCGCGGTGGTGCAGCTTTCCGCCCGTACACCCACTTCCTGCGCTATGCATGCTCTGAGCCTAGACCTATTGTCCAAAGGGCGCTTTACTCTGGGGCTTGGTGTTTCAGGGCCGCAGGTAGTCGAGGGCTGGTACGGTAGGCCGTTCCCCAAACCGCTAGCTCGCACCCGGGAGTACATCGACATTATTCGGCAGGTATTTGCGCGAGAAACGCCGGTTTCCAATGATGGTCCGCATTACCCGCTGCCCTACCCGGGCGATGACGGCTTGGGGCTCGGCAAGCCCCTTAAGCCCATTGTGCATCCTTTACGCAATCGCATCCCAATCTATATGGGCGCCGAGGGTCCGAAAAATGTTGCATTGGCGGCAGAGATCGCCGATGGCTGGTTGCCTTTGTATTACGATCCCCACGATGAATCTACTTATGCGGATTCGCTAAAGGACATGCGTCCGGATTTTGATATTGCGCAAATGGTGACCGTTAACATCACCGACGATATCGACGCAGCATTGCTCGGGGTTAAGTATTTTCTCAGCTTCTATGTCGGCGGCATGGGCGCCAAAGATGCCAACTTCCACAATGACTTGTTTTGCCGTATGGGATACGCAGCTGAAGCTGAAAAAATCCAGCAACTGTTTTTCGAAGGTAAACGCGATGAGGCGGCTCGCGTGATACCCGACGAGCTGGCAGACAACTTGTCACTGGTAGGGTCTAAAGAGCGTATAAAAGATCGCTTGCAAGCTTGGGAAGAATCGAAGGTCACCACGTTGTTAGTCGCGACGCAGGATAAGGAAAACCTGGCAGAGATGGCAGAGTTGATTCTTTAGAGATGACTACTTGTGACTTACTTAGCACTTACTTAGCATTACGTCGTTTCTTATTGCCTTGGCC
>CAXRCG010000077.1:0-3805 GCA_964228885.1 Pseudomonadales bacterium
TCCGATATTCAAAAAAGTGTAAGCTTCGAACTATCGTCGCCATCAAAGCCTTGTCGATCCCAAGAACGATATGATCTAACGTCTCATTAAAGAAACATGCCGACCGGATCGACTATGAACGTCCGGATTAGATGGTTTCAAAAAGACCATTCTCGCCCAGCGTACATTGCACCTTGATCGGGATTCAGCACCTCGTCGATTTATCCAAGTAGTCTCTCAGCGTCGCCAGCATTTCTGAAAAGCCAGGCTTCTCACATGTCGGCAACCGCAGTGGTGGGTGCAAAAAACTGAATGGGAATGAAATGGCGCCAGGCTAACTCATTCGCTCACGTGAGCAAGAAACTATCGATCGATCATCAGACATGAAGGTCGAAGGAATTCGACTCGTCCTCGATTAGGGTTTGCACTAACGAGAGAGTTTAAAAACAGCAATCTTGCCCTGCGCATCCTCAACCGCTGGCAAACCAGCAATGATATCTGGATAGTCGGATTGGTATTTTTCGACATAGGCCTTCATGATTGGCTGCCAGCCTTCAGGCAGTATGGAGGCTGTGAGGGAATAGGTTTTTTCGTCTAGACGCATTTCAACCGGTGCGGCTTGGCCAATCATATTCACCCAGGTGCTTTCAGAACGACCAACGATATAAAGTTCCTCTTGGTAATCGATGACCCAGATAACGACCACTCGCGGCAGCGTGCCAGCGACTCGCAATTGGATCTCGTCGACCGCTGATGTATCCGGCCACATTTCAGGAGCATCTGTCGCCGTACCACCGATGAAGAATCCCGGAAGCGGCCCGACGGGGGCTATGATGATCAGGAGTAATAAAAGACAGCCTAAGATCGCTCCGGCAATTTTGATTCTTTTCATAACGGTTTTCCAAGCATTTAACGAATTAACACGATCAATAAACCCAGCCTACTATACACTCTGCAAGACATCGCCTTTGCAACAGCTGACATGGCACTTTTCAGCATTAGCGATCTTCTCTAAGCCGCTCCATCTTTTGGGTGAGCATTTTCTACTTCAGCTTGGATCTTGATCGTCGAATATT
Source organism: Pseudomonadales bacterium (assembly GCA_964228885.1). Taxonomy (GTDB): domain Bacteria; phylum Pseudomonadota; class Gammaproteobacteria; order Pseudomonadales; family Azotimanducaceae; genus UBA4582. Next base: position 1,056 of record CAXRCG010000077.1, read on the forward strand.
TCCTCGATCGAGAGTCCAAACAATTGGCAACTTTAAAAGCCAAAGGCAAACTAGAAGCAAACTGCCCTTTTTCGATTGCTATGATCGTTTGTCTAGAAACGTCCAGTCGCATTGCCAAATCGGCTTGAGTCCAACCTTTATCGCCTCTCAATGTTTTGAGTCTATTTTTCATGCCATCCGCAGCCTGCCAACAATTAAGTCGCAGCAATAGATCAAGGTCATAATGGCAATCATCGCCGACGCATCGAGCGCTGGCACCAATGTGGTTTTTGGTAAAATTAAGCTAGCGCCAAAGACCAGAAAGGCCACGGCTAACGCCAAGGCGCCGTATTCAATTGTGCGCTCCAGTTCATCCACCGTAAGCAACGTTCGACGATACACGATGACCACGATGATACCCACTACGTGGTTGATGACGGTTGCAGTAAGGCTTGAAGATGGGTCCATTAGCCCGAAAACCCCGGCGTCCTGCATTAAAATCCCAGTGATCAGCGTACCGGCCCAAAGCAATACCCATAGGTTTACTCTGTTCGCATTGTTGATATCAGCCGCCGGCAGCCCTTTGACCAGCCCTGCAGCAATGGGTTTACCCATTTTAACTCTCCCTAATGTAAAGTGTAATTGACACTTGCGCGGATTCTCCCTGATCAGTTTTTAGTTCCCTCCGCATCTCTGATAGGGTTTTCAACTTATCTTGAGGGCATCAATTGAGTTCCTCGATTCCGGTGGGTATTGATTCCGTTGGTTTCCACTGAGTAGCATCACAGCTCGTGCTTGGCTTTAAGATATTGAATGAGTCAAGACAGGTTCAGCTGATAAGGTTTGCTATGACGGATGGTGGTATCAACAAGAGCCGCGCCGCGCTAGACGGCGCGATTGGCCCCACGTTCTTCAAATATCTCATTCCCTCGCTTGCTGGTTTAATTGCAATGACCTCTGCATCCCTGGTGGATGGTATTTTCATCGGTAACTATGTTGGAGTGACGGCCCTTGCCGCCGTGAATCTCATCATTCCCATTACGGCGCTGGTATTTGGTGTTGCAATGATGTTGTCAGTGGGTGGATCCGTGCGTGCGGGCAAATATTTAGGCGAGAACAATGTTGCTGCTGCTTCTTCCATTTTTAGCAAAACCTTGCTGAGTGTTGCCATTTACGGGGTTATTGTCATTGTACTGAGCCTGATTTGGGAAGAAGCACTGTTTGCCGGCCTTGGTGCGACCGAAGCACTGTTTCCGGTGATGCATGACTATTACATTGTGATAATGCCCTTTCTGTTTGCTCAGTTAATCGTTGTGGTTTTGTATTTTTTCGTGCGGCTCGATGGCATGCCTAACTTAGCCGCAATAGCACTCGCGATCGCGGCCGCCGTGAATGTTCTACTCGATTACCTGTTTATCGTTGTCTATAACTGGGGGCTTACAGGCGCAGCTTTCGCAACAGGTCTTTCACAAGCTATCCCAATGCTTGTGCTGATGGCTTACTTTTATTGGCCCAAAAGAAGATTACAATTTAGCATTTGGCAACGTCATTGGCGTGAAGTGTTTCAGTCCGCTTACAACGGACTCTCCGAATTTATTAATGAAATTTCGGGCGGGATTATTGCCTTTATCTTCAATTGGATGTTGATCGAGCGAGCGGGCGTTAATGGCGTGGCAGCAATCACGGTGGTGAACTACCTCATGTTGCTTGGCTTTATGATGTTCTTCTCCATTTCGGACACCATCGCGGTCATGATTTCTCAGAATTTTGGGGCAGGTTTCGTTCAGCGGATTGAAGCATTCCTAAAATTAGCCGGCATTGTTGTTGCGACAACGGGCGCAATCTTCATTTGGCTTTTGTTGACCATGAGCGAGGAAATGATCTCGATCTTTGTCGACGAACACAACAGTACTGAGATGATGTTGCTTGCGAAAGAATTTGTGCCGTTTTTTTGGCCCGTGTTTTTGTTTGTCGGTTTTAATATGCTGGTGTCGGGTTATCTAACAGCTATTCATCGACCTTTTGAATCGGGTGTCATCGCGCTATTTCGAAGCCTGGTTTTGCCCGCCGGATTTCTTGTACTGTTTTACTATTATTTGCCTGACTATCAATTTGTAGTTGCGATCGCTGTTGCCGAGGCCATTTCCTTTGCCGTGGCGGCGGCGTTTTTTTATCGCTGGAGACCCTCAGAAGCGCTTGGGTCGAATGATTTAGGAGCCTAAAGCACCTACTGCTCTAAAGCATTGCAGTTGCCGTTCTGGAGCCGCAGAAAATTGTCGCCATTGACCTCCTTGCAGACCCTTTGCCTAATTATTTCAATTCATGAGACAAAATTTGGAAGAAATGGAATGATTTGAGAGAGCGCGAAAATCGGAGCTCGTTCTAAACCACTGTTTTCATGACACTAAGTAGGGAACTAAATTATCTAATATCAATCATGGAGCCGGGAACCAGCACTAAGCACCTTTGGACCAATATAATTGCCAATTTTAGGGATTATTTTAACAAGCCCAGATCGTTAAAATGTAAGCATAAAGCTGCTCAACTCTCTGACCTCTCGTCAGGACTCGAAGATTTACGCGATCAAAACCGCGCTATAACGAGTCTTTCTCTGACAAGTGTATTGTTGAATGAGAAGTAGTATTCGCACCCTTTGTTGTTTTCGGAAGGAAGGTAAACCCCAGAAAAAGCGTTCTTACAATCTAAGCCCTGCTCTTTGATGCAGAAGTTTACGATTGCTTTGATAACACTGAATACTCTGATCACAGAGG
>CAXRCG010000078.1:0-5629 GCA_964228885.1 Pseudomonadales bacterium
TGGCATTAGCCATTCTTCATAGGCGAATAGATCCCAGTGCAAAATATACCGAAAAATGACAACGAAGAAAAAAGTGATCGGCAAAATTGGAAGAGTTACAGCAACAAGTAGTGATTTTATTAGCACCATGGCCTTAATAAATCGAACCATCCAATTGGGCAAACCGTTCTCAATTAAAAGCATAGAAGTTCCAATTTTAAGTTTAAGTTTGGATGCCTGACAGTGCAGGCATCCACGAGGGAAGTTCACAAGGCAAAGAGACTAATTACTCTGTAAGTGCGTCCATAATATCTTGCCCAATCATATCTGCCAAATCCGGCCATACATTGTTCTGAATATGAGCAACCAAAGCGGCACGCTCTTCAGTATTGTATTCAAGAATTTCCCAGCCCGCTTCTTTCAGCTTGTCGATAAAACCTTCGTTTCGATCCCACGATTTATCGATAGCAGCCAAGGCAGCCTTCTCCGCTGCATCTCTGATAACGTCTCGCTGTTCTTGATTTAGCTTTTCCCAGCTTTTGCCACTAGCGTAAAAAGATGATGCTTCGATAGCTGTATTCACAGGAATAAAATATTTTCCCACTCCTGCGGTCGCAAACGTCGAATAAGCCCATTCTGGTGTACAGCATATAGCACCGTCAATAACGCCGGCCTGCAGCGCCGGCAGAACCTCCGCCCAATTCATCGTCGTTGTCCGGTATCCCAGACTTTCAGTAGTTTTCTTGGCAACCTCAGAACTCCAAACGCGAATATTCATACCCTTATCACCGAAGCCGTTTGGGTCATTAGGTTTTTTATTTGCTACAATACCAATAAGTCCCTCGCCAGTGTTACCAAGGTATACCAATCCCAGGTCATCCATTATCTCAGCTAGGATTTTATTCATATTAGACTCGGGGTTTGCGTAAACTGATTTTAGCTCGTCAAAAGTAGTTACTAATCCGGGAAGATTCATCATTTCCAAACGGGGATCAGTTTGAGCATATATAAACGCTTGAACCAAATCGACATTACCTCGAATCGCATCTTCCACTAGTTCCTCACCCGATCCCAATTGAGATGCTGGAAAATAAGATATTTTAATTCCTACGCCTGCATCCTCAATTTCTTTGACCATATTTTCCACAATTTCGTGGCCAAAATGCGTTGCTGGGTAAGTACCAGCCATTTTTAATCTCACTGTGTCCGCAATAGACGCAGTTACCATCAGGCTCGATAGTGCAAGCCCCGAAATCGCGCTAAGTGCGTATCTGTTGAATTTCATAGTTCTCTCCTATCAAAATTTCGCTTGCGCTCCAGAATGCAAAAAATATTATTCGATGGCGCTCACTCAGGTTAATCGATTAACTTTTGCAAATCAAATAAAATCTACTACATGTACAGATCTAAAGCGGTTTGCCCGAAACAACTCTGAAAATCTTGACCGAGGCAACCATAACTACAGGGAAAATATAAGAATGCGGAAGCCAACCCTTAGTCAAATTGCGAAACAGTTAGGACTTTCTACTGCAACTGTCTCTTTAGCCATGAAGGAAAACAGCAGAATCTCAGAAAAGACCAGAGCCTCGGTCAAAGAAGCACTGAGCGACTCAGGCTATGTCTATCAGCGTTCCGCAGCAGGGTTGAGAAAGTCAAAGACCGACACAGTGGGTATCGTACTTAACAACGTGTCTGACCCCTCCTTCAGCAAGCTTCTTGGATCGATTGAACGTGAACTTGCCAAATGCGGGAAAACCGTCTTTCTTTGCAATACGGATGAAAAAGTGGACAGACAATCTGAATTTATCAGGAAAATGTCTGAGTACAATGCAGATGGCATCGTCCTGGTTCCAGCGATGGGAACTCAGGCGACCGACTTGGAAGAGATGGAGAAAATCAGCCCCCCAATAGTGTGTTTATCACGAGAGATTAGTGGCTATTCCATCGACTCAGTCGTGGCTGACGAGACACTTGCGGGTTACACGGCGGCAAAACATCTGCTTAACCAAGGTCACAGACGCATTGCTGCTGTTGGCGGAACCGTCGATATTTCCCCATTCAACCGTCGCATGAAAGGTATCAGACAAGCATTTGACGAAGTGGGGCAAGAGTTTGATCATGCGCTTATTTTCGAATGCCGCCCTGTTCGTGCTCAGGGATACGAAGCAGCGGCGAGAATTCTGGGTTTCGAAAATCCGCCAACTGCTGCCATCGGATATAATGCTATCGTCACTCTTGGACTGAAAGCCGGTTTGCAGAGTTTGGGAAAAAAAATCGGAGATAATTTCTCATTGATCGCGAGCGAGGGGATCGATGAATTGCAACACACCCATCCACCGCTGAGTACGACAAGCAGTGACCTAAAAGAGATGGGAAGAGTTGTAATTCAACAACTGCTAAGCCGTATCTCGGATCCGACAACGCCAACTAAACTCACTCTGGTTCCGACGGAATTAATCCTAACTGATAGCGTTAGCCCACGTCGTTAGAGCATTTCCTACTCTTTCGAATTGATTTTGACCAAAGACTGATGCTTTCACCCGCCATAGGGCAGGTGTAAGCGTACCTAATATCTGCGTATCGGGCGAATAAAACGCAAGGACGTAAAACCGCTGGATACCAGATTTACAGAACAAACCAGCGCTGGTAAGGCAAACCGCTATCCATATTCGTATCTCCAAGTGCCGTTACGCCAGTTTGACCGCTCAAAAACGCCCGTAGGTCAAGTAGGCTTCTTTCGGATCCGTCCCGCTACGGATAGCCGATCGGACCTTGTTCTCGGTGTTCATCACTTCCTCAACCTCAGCCACGATCTCTTCAGCGATTTCACCCGGGATAAGGATGGCCCCATCAATATCAGCAATCAGAAAGTCTCCAGGCTTAACCACAACCTCACCGATCTGCACAGAGACTTCAATATCATCAACAGACCATGCCCCCACTACATCGCGTGGTATGTAGAAGCGGTGAAAAACGGGGAAACCAATGTTGCGAATGAAATTGCTATCCCGACACCCGCCATTGGTCACATATCCGCGCACACCGCGCATCTGGAGCGTCTCAGCAGACAGTTCCCCCATCATCGCGATGTCGTCGGTGTGGCCATTGCAAACTACGACATGGCCAGATGGCGCTGTTGAAAGGAAACCCGTCCAAGCCAGCAGGGCATCATCAGCACTGATCCCAGGTTTTGGTGTTCCTGAAATTGTGAAAACGGGACCAGCAAGAACATGAATATCGTCAATCGGCCGGATGTCTTTGGGCAGAACAGTATTGTCGATCCCTCTCTCGCGCAGGGCGTCATAAACTGCACCGCTGTAGCATTTTGCAAGGCGTTCGGTGAGAGCGGCTTTTTTGTCATTATCTGTCATGGGTTTTTCTCCAAATGATTTAATTTCCGAGAGTTAGTAGGTGGACCGGCCGCCTGACAAATCGAACACAGCGCCCGTGGTGAACGAGTTTTCAGGTGATACCGCCCAAACCAGCATCTCCGCGGCCTCTTCAACTCCAGCGCAGTTGAACAAAACATCCAGCCCACCAGCTTCTGCCAGTACTCGCTTGATGTCTTCTGGCTTGGTAGCATCTAGCTTCAATGCTGTAATGCCGTCATAACGTTCGAGCTCAGTAAGAGCAGTCTCATTAATGTCGGTGGCAATGACCAAGGCCCCGGCATCGGCGAAAGCCTCAGCACTAGCGCGCCCGATGCCCTGCCCGGCGGCAGTTATCAAAGCGGTCTTACCCTCAAGGCTAAGTTCATATGTCATTATATTGATCCCAGTTTCTATAAATCATTTTGAAAGAAATGGTTCGAGCCGCACGAAGGCTTCTTCGAGAACATCGACAGGTTGCGCGTAGCAGAGCCGCAGATAACCTTCCCCCTGGGGGCCGAACGCCACACCGGGCGCGAGCCCGACTTTAGTTTGCTCAAGAATTTCGACCGCCGCGGCGAAGCTATTGGTCAGCCCGTCAACTCGAAAGAAGCAATAGAAGGCGCCATCAGGCTCAATGAACTCTACCCGCGAGAAGGTATTGAGGCGCTCAGCTGAGAGTTCATAACCAGTTTGTATCTTTTCGAGCAGGCTGGCAATTTCCTCCTCGCCGTCACGCAGAGCCGTAATACCCGCTTCCTGGACAAAGCCAGCAGTGCAGGAAGTATTGAACTCAGTCAACTGGCCCAGCTTCCCCTCAAACACGGCAGGAGCTACGATCCAGCCAAGCCGCCATCCCGTCATCGACCAGCACTTTGAAAATGAGTTAACAGAGATCAGCAGATCCTCAGGCTCTGTAATTGAAAGAAAAGAAGGCGCGTGTCGCCCGTGGCGGTAAAGCCGGGTATAGACGTCGTCAGCAACGATCCAGATACCAAACCTGCGGCAATGCTCCAGCACCAGGCACTGCTCCTCGTCCGACATTATCCAGCCGGTAGGGTTGTTGGGTGAGTTAATCACCACCGCCTTGGTCCCCGGTGTAAGCTCTGCGATTAGCCCGTCCACGTCGAGCGTCCAATGACCATCCTTCGGCACAATCGTCACGCTCGTAATCTCTGCACCAGTCGCCTTGAAAGCACCGATGAGATTGGGCCAGCCTGGCTCCACTGCGACAATTCGATCGCCAGGCGACACTAGAAACTCAGCCGTTAGCATGAGGCCTTGCATACCGGAAGGAGTGACTGTGACCTGAGCGGGATTAAGACGACTACTTAGAAGTTCATTACTGTAAGTACAAATCGCTTGCCGCAGTGCCATCATGCCATTATTCGGCTGGTACTTATGATTGCCGGCCTTGAGCGAAGCAATTGCAGCGTCCACAATCAGTGGGTTGGTCGACCATGCGCCTTCACCGAACCAGAGTGGCAACACGCCATCTTTCTTCATGCCAAGCTCTGCAACCTCGCGGATCTTGGAGGCTTCCAATGCCCGCGCACGGGACGAAATGGAATTCAATATTTTTGCGTCAACCATAACAAAGATGTCAGCCGAAACAGCCCGTTCTGTCGACTGTTAAATCGATTGAAATAATATGCAATATGTCTACAAACTAGACATTATGAAACTTGGGACAGGCTTGAATATCCATGCGTGATAAGATCGATGAGCAAATACTTGAAGAACTGCGCAGGGACTCACGTGTGCCCATCACCGATCTTTCGAGGAAGGTTAATCGTTCACGCACTGCGGTGCAGGCACGACTTTCAAGACTGGAGCAAAGTCAACAAATTCTTGGCTATACAATTAAGGAACCTTCGACCGCTGAAACGGGCGGCATAGGGGCAATTGTACTGATAAGCATGGAAATCCGTAGTAAAGGGGAAGCAGCAACACGCCAATTTGTAACCATGCCAGAGATTGCAAGTTGTCTAAGAGTCATAGGAGACCACGACTTCGCGCTGCTCATCAATCCCATCGAAAAGCCGCGTCTGAATTTCGTGCTTGAGCAGATCTATAAAATCGATGGTGTCAAGCGTACCAAAACGATCATGGCTCTCTCCAAAGAGTTCTAAACGATTACCAGCTTCTATGGATACTAAATCAAACAAAGTTTAACTTAGACGTTTGACTTTGTCATTTAACGGCGATCTTAACCCTTCAGGGGGTGCTCGTAGTCCGGCGAGCTTAGGCACCACAGCAAGTTGAAACATTTCAGGGCCAGT
>CAXRCG010000079.1:0-5212 GCA_964228885.1 Pseudomonadales bacterium
AGAACTATATGAAGTTTTCGCTGATGTCCCAACAGAGGCGGACTTTGTAAATCACATTATTCAGTGTGCCACGACCCTAATATCCTATGTCGATGCTGGCTATGAATACGAGGGAATTAGCGTTGAACATGATATGCCAGATCCTGAAAAACTCCACCTGAGAAGAGTTAAATAAACAAGAAGGGATACAGATTATGAAATCTCTATCACATTTATTTGAACGAACGACCGCTGAAATCGAGTATAGTGATGCTTTTGTTAGCACGGCCTCGATTATCATAGAGTTTGCAGGTGTCCTATTACTGCTAGCAGGTGTTGTCCGAATACTGTATGTGCTGTTCTCTCGTTCGGCCAAGTTATTGGCTGTGCTACAGTTGAACAAACGACATTTCCGCCGTTTGTTTGGAATTAAACCTAAACCGAAAGACTCGGTACAAGAACCTTTCCAGTGCGAGCAGGCGGGCACCACTGCTAGCGGTAAAGGATCGCACGATGTTAAAACGACAACGCCTGGGGAGTTTGCCGAATATCTGGACAAGAATATGCCGGGACCTGAGCACAAGGTCATACCACCAGGCACTATCCATTGGAAATACACCGTGACCATTAAGGCGGAAGAAGAGCAAAAGAAGGAGAATATGTAGTTGATCAGATTGGCCATCAAGGGTTAGCCATTCAATTCAGGAACAGTTCGAGTGGCTAGCTCTACCTCCTCTCCATTAGCTCCACATCCCGCTTACAACTATCAGCTAAATCTAGTTGAATCATCAAACTTCTGACCTAGGTACTCCGCTAATCCATTGAGTTATGGAAACGGTGTTGCGATCTTTAAAACTACGCGATACTCAGTACGAGGTGGGGTGTTGGAAACCTGCAGTGTCTGTGATTCACTATGATGTTTCGCAGCTGGAATTTATAAAATTAAGATAGTGTTTGCGTAGAGGGAGGGAGAGTGATCTTTATTTTCTATGGCCTTTTTCTCAAAAAATCAAAGTATAGTTTTGTGTAAGAGACGATAAGTGAAAGACAAGGTAAAAAATAGCTCTGTCGCCTTGGTTGAAAAGCTAGGTGAAGTCGGAATAGATTCGTTAATTGAGTCTAATCAAGTTTTGAAGGATGTTCCGATTTTGGGTTCTATTGTAGGGGTTTTTAAATTGGGGAATTCAATATCGGACAGCTTACTCTTATCAAAGGTAAAGATGTTTGTTGAGTCGATAGGCGATGTTTCTTATGATAAAAGGATCGAGTTTAATGAAAAAATGTCTGATGAAAAAGAGTTTCGGAAAACTTCTAGAATGCTGCTTTATTACATGGATAACTTTGATACAGAGTTGAAATCAGCATTGCTAGGTCATGTTTTTACGGTGTATTTAAATGAAAGTATGGGTGAGGAGGTGTTTAGAAAATTCGCATCTTTGATAGATAAAATGAATTATGATGATTTGAAGAAGTTTATAGAAAGTGATGGCCAGTTTGATTGGCTTTATGCTCATGACTATATTGCGAATGGCCTTGCTATGTTTGTAGTACCTAAGGTTTCAACACTGGATGATATTAACTGTGATGACGATATTGACCAAACGGGAATGACATATGGGTGTAATCCTTGGGGAGCGGAGGTCATCAGAGTGCTTGGGCCTTACTTTGAATGTATGGATAAAAGTGGCTGCAGATAAAAAGTGAAATACTCATTGTTGAAGGGGAGAGGTGCCCAACTTGTGTTAGTGGCACTCTTCTCTTCGCCAACATCAAAGCAGTATTACCACGAGCTCCCAGGAGTTGAACTAAACGATATTAGATATCAGCCTTTCTTGCGCAGCGTTGTGGGGCGTAACTGAAATTTTGGTCAGGTCGGCTAATCTCGCTATCTAAGGTCTTTCCAACGTCTCACAGGGCGTTTTTCCTGCACGAAATCAGTCAGGTTCAAACCCAAGTTCGTGGGCAAGCCTATTTGAGTCAGTCGTAAAGGCAAATACAGGCCAAGCCTTTGGGTTTTCATCTACGGCAAGGTTGTATTCGGCTTCGCTTGCAGGAATCCGATTATCGACTAAAAAATAACCGATTAACGGTTTACGAAGTTCGATTCGCTTGAGGGTACCACCCTGATCCAACTCATAATCGGTCACGATCAATGCCCGCTGATCTTGGCTAAGGTGCGGATTAGGTCTCAGCTCAAGTTCGATCATCTGCTCCCACTCAGTATCAGGTTTAGGTGGGATACCCCTATAGCGCTCAAAAGCAGGCGCATTATCGCCCCATTCCTCCGTGATCTTCGAGGGTTTAACCACTTTAGGGGTGCTTTTGAAGCGACCAATGAGGAAATCACGATACGCCATGTTATCCCAACAAAAGGCACGTACGTGGTAACGATTATTAACAAACGCGATCGCAGTAGGTGTTAACCGTCGGCCGCGCCCCTTGGGTGAACGCATCGTGGCAACCACTGCTTCGATAGACCGTTCGTGCTCAATGGCCGAGAGCAACCGGGCTAGAACACGCAGATTATGATGACGTAATAGCATGGGCATTTCAGTGGTGTGGGCGGCCATGGGCGGCGCATACTCTTCAATGGCCAGCCACTGTAAATCCGCCTCGGACAGCAGTACCGGTTCAAAGCTTTCAGTGGGCTGATGGTAAGGAATACCCAGTTGATAAGGCTTTAGCGCCTTGGGCGCGAGTTGCTGATAAAGCTTTATATCTTTCTGAGCTTGGGGGCGAGAGATCCCGAAAGTCTCCATCAGCATGGTCGTTGTTAACCGTCGCTCCCAGAGTAATTGTCGCTCGACATAACACAAACGCAGCCACTGAGGGTGCGAGTATGCCCCAGCCTCGAGTCGCTTACTGGCCAGATCCGTCACAGGTATTGCTTGCGTGTCTGATGCGATCGCGGGTTTGATGTACTGCGAGTACTGCATACAGCGGCCCTTCATCTCACGTTTATTTGCTCATTCGCCCGAAAGTGTAAGCTACTACTGTATAAATATCTACTACCTATATTTAATATAGGGGTGTATAAAGTATAGGTGTATTAAAGATGTCTACCTCGTATCTCTGGGTAGACTTAGGACGTAACGACGGTTCATAAGGCGATTCGATGAGCTTTGCCACACTCAATACCAATCTGTTTAAATCGATCTCGGGCGAGAATGGGCGGTCGATGCTTGCGTTATTAGTTGAGCTAGATACCTTCCTGGATCCAGCGCAATTGGAAGACGAACCCACACCACAACAGGTAAGAGTCTTTCTAAGGGACTACATCGCCAATAAGAATTTGCGTCTTGAAATAGAGTCAGGTGAGGCAGCGACAGGAAACTCCGCCGCGGAGCAGTACGTCTATACCCGACTGCGTGATACAGGGTGGATTCGCGAAGAGCGAGAGAGCGGTTATCGATATGTAGTCTGGATGGCTCAAGATGCACGAAGATTGCTGCACTTTCTTGGCAATATGAGTGCTGAACACCCGTCGTTAGGTGTGGTGTGCTTAGCGGTACGCTCGAACCTTTCTGAAGTGGTTAAAGACCCTGCAAACGGATCATTAGTGCGCAAAGCAGCAGATGATATGGAAAGTTTCTCAAACCGACTCCGAGCACTCGTTGGCAATATCCGCGAAATCCATCATGTAATCAGCGGTGGTGCAGCTCGAGAAAGCAGTAATTTCGCGTTCTATTTTGAAGAGTACTTGGGCGAACTCTTTCTACCGAACATTGAGAAGCTTGCTTTGAAAGGTAACCCTAACCTTCACGCAAGTAAGATTCGCAAGTTGGTTAGTGACATACGCTTTAGTCCAGATCGTCTAGAGGCTTGCGCTAAAGCTTATAAGCGCGACGACATTTCAAACCCTTCGATTCAGCTTGTGGAAGAGGATCTGGATCGATTAAGCAAAGCATTTGATGGAATTGGTCCACTATTCAAAAAGACACAGGACTACGCACGACGCATAACTCGGCGGATGCACGAGAAGATCAAGTATACCGTGCACACGCCAAGCAATATGGGGCAACAAATTCAGGAGCTCCTTGATCGTATTGCCAGTGAAGTTTCGCTAGAAGCTTTACCTAGCCCGTCGATAGACGAAGAACTACTCGCCGATACCCGATTGGCTAAGCCCAAGGCAAAGCCGCTACCACCTGTTCCGACGGCACGCAGGCAGCAAAAACCTCTGTGGGAAAAGCGAGCATACAATCAGCTCAAGCAAGAGCACATCAACTTCCAGAAATGTGATCCTGTGCGTGTTGCAAACTTCATCGAGTCAAATCTTGGAAGTCGAGTTCAGATGACTACGGATGACCTTAGGATCGATACCGATGATGACATGATGGCTGCACTTCATTTGCGCCTATTGGCACAAGGCATATCAAAAACGCATCCACTCTACTCCTTGAAGTCCACGTACAGTGTTGAATTCGATGAGGGGGAGTGGACGGACCTTGAACAGATGGCTGGTCGTCGCCTGACAATCCGCCGGAATACTAACACGGAGAAACGCTCGCATGGCCAGTGAAGTTATGCTCAGAGAGCTGAAAGAGATTGAGTCGAAAACATCTACCGACTATGCCGATAGTCTGCGAAACACGGCGGCATATCTACTGCAGAAACAGTGGGTATGGAAGGGAAAACGCGGGCAAAAAGAGCATTTCAAGTTGTGTGAGGATCATCAGGCCTATTTTCAGAAGCTCTTTGATGGCTTGGATATGACGTGGTACTACGATCGCAACTTTGGTTATGCGGGGATCCTGCCGCGAGGTTCTGGTAAACAACTGGATATAACTTCCACGCTGTTTCTGCTCATTCTACGGAAAATGTATGACACTGAAGCTTCGATGGGGCGGACAGAGATTGGGCGCGTGAGACCGCCGATGGCTGAGCTCCTAAATCAGTATGAACAGGTCAAGGGAGAGAAACCACTCCTAACTGAAACCAACACTACTCTGGATATTCTACGTAGAAAGGGAATTATCGAGCTCGGAAACAGAGACCCTGATACCAAACTTCATGAGGTAACAGTCCTCCCCAACATCACCCGTGTGGTGAGTCCAGCTTACGTGGGTACGCTTAATCGCTTTATAGACAACTACACCTCAGAATCTGCGTCTGTCGAAACAGCGCACAAAAAAAACCATACCATTGAGGTAGAGGAGATCCCCGATGACAGCGCAGAATAACCTCATTACGGCACATACCCTTCACAATATTCTCCTTTCACAGTGGTACT
>CAXRCG010000080.1:0-3210 GCA_964228885.1 Pseudomonadales bacterium
CGTTATTTGGTATTTACTTATTTTATTTGCAAAAAACTTACCTTGACAACTGTCCTCTTACCATAATATTCATTAGTATACAAATAAAATTAAGGGTGCTTTGATATGACATTTGTCGTCACTGACGGCTGCATAAACTGCAAATACAAGGACTGCGTTGAGGTTTGTCCGGTCGACTGTTTTTACGAGGGTGAGAACATGGTCGTGATTCATCCTGACGAATGCATTGATTGCGCTGTTTGTGAGCCAGAATGCCCCGTTGATGCGATCAAGCCTGATACGATGGATGGTGCTCAATTCTGGATCGATTTGAATAAAAAATATGCCGAGAAGTGGCCCAATATTAGTGAGCAGGGCAAACCATGCGCGGACAAAGATAAGTGGGCAAACAAGCCTGACAAATTGTCTTTTCTGTCTGAAACGCCAGCCGAATAAGAATGGAGATCAACAATGTCCGCAGCTGCATTACAAGCAAAACCAGCAGAATTTCCAATCCCTGAAGGTGTCTATGCCGAAACGGTGACGGAAGTTAAGCACTATACGGACAATCTGTTTTGTTTCCGCACCACCCGCCCTGACAGCCTGAGGTTTCGTTCTGGTGAGTTCGTCATGATAGGTCTACCAAATTCTGAAAAGCCAGTTTATCGCGCTTATTCTGTTGCCTCTCCGAGTTGGGATGAAAACCTTGAATTTTTCTCCATCAAGGTTCCCAATGGTCCGCTGACTGAGCATCTTCAGAAAGTTAAGCACGGTGACACGATCCTAATCCGTAAAAAGCCAACCGGCACGCTTGTCAATGATGCCTTGATCCCTGGTAAGCGTTTGTGGATGTTCTCAACAGGTACAGGCATCGCCCCCTTTGCTTCTTTGATCCGCGACTCTGAAACTTATGACAAGTTTGAAGAGGTCATCCTAACCCATACATGTCGTGAAGTTGCGGAATTGAAATACGGTCAGGATTTGATTGAGGAAATCAAAAACGATCCTCTCGTTGGAGAACTCACGGACGGCCGTCTGCGCCACTACTGCACGACGACCCGTGAAGACTATCTTTTTATGGGCCGGATTACCGATTTGATTAAAAGCAGAAAGCTGTTTGGAGATCTTGGCGTTGATCCGATCAGCCCTGAAGTGGATCGTGTCATGATCTGCGGCTCGATGGCGATGCTAAATGAAACAAAAGAAATTTTAGAAGGCTTTGGTCTCGAAGAGGGTTCGAATAACAAGCCCGCAAGCTTTGTGATTGAACGCGCGTTTGTAGGATAAAAAAGAGATGCATGGAATCATGAAAGAGTTTGAGGCGAAAAGTAAACCGGACCTGTCGAAGTTTAATTGGGAAGACGCGTTGTTGCTTGACGGCCAATTGACCAATGAAGAAAAACTGCTACGCGATTCCGGGGCCTCTTATGCGCAAGACAAGCTTCAACCACGCGTGATTGGCGCTTATGGAGATGAGCGCGCTGATAAAGAAATTTTCACCGAGATGGGCAATATGGGCCTTCTCGGTGTCACTGGAACAGCTGATCCTATGCTACTAAACACCAATGGGATTGCTGTACCATTCGGCCGTTTCGGCCTTGAAGCGTGGCCGATGATGGGCTTGTGAACTGTTGGGTCCTGAGTCCAGACGCTTCAGAATTCTTGACAAAAAACACCAAATCATGAATGTTAGTATACAAACAGGTTTTGGATGCTATGCAGAGTGGTATTGTGATGCAAAAATGCCAGGTTTGATCTTTCTCATCCAATTCTCCGATAAGAAGAAAAGAGGATTAAAATCATGGCTGATGTAAAAAAAGACACTCCAGAAATAGGCCGCACACTCATTAAGAATATTGGTCTCTTACTGACAGGGGATCTGGATAAGCCAATCGCCGATAGCGACTGCCTTCTGATAGAAAATGGCATCATTCAGGGCTTTGAAAAGGGCAACGCTGATCGCACGATTGATGCTGCTGGCTGTGCTGTCGCACCGGGATTGATCGATGGTCATTGCCACCCTGTCTTTGGCGATTGGACACCGCGGCAAAACCAGATTGGCTGGATCGAAATGAACGTCAATGGGGCGGTTACAAGTTTTATCTCTGCGGGTGAAGTTCATCTTCCAGGACGCCCCAAAGATGCGGATGGCGTCAAAGCATTGGCGATGGTTGCCCAACGTTGTTTTCAAAACTTCCGCTCAGCCGGTGCCAAAGTCATTGCTGGCGCGCCTGTGCCGGAACTTGATTTTGATCGTGATTTTTACGTCGGAATTAAAGAAGCTGGCATCCGTCATATCGGCGAGATTGGGCTGGGGACTGTGGCAAAGGGCCCGGATGCAGCTCGCGTAACACGCTGGTGCCGGGAGCTCGGCATTGAAACGATCATGCACACAGGCGGCCCTTCTATTGCGGGATCGCACCATGTGACAGCCGCTGATGTCTTGGAAGCGCAACCGGATGTTGTCAGTCACATTAATGGTGGCCCCACATCAATCCCTCACGAAGAAATCCGCGAGCTTTGTCGCAATGCAACCGGCGCGTTGGAAGCGGTGCACAATGGCAACGAAAAGTCGGCGTTGGTGGCATTAGAAGGCGCGATGGCCGAAAACCGACTGGCTGATTATCTAGTGGGGACGGACGCACCGGCTGGTTCCGGTGTTCAACCCAATGGTATGCTGCGTATGGTGACGCTTCTCGCAAGTTTTGGAGGATTGCCTGCTGAGCAAGCTTGGTGCTGCGGAAGCGGAAACGTAGCCAAGCGCCGGTACTTGAAGCAAGGGATTGTTGAGAAAGGCCGCCCTGCGGATCTTATCTTTATGGATCGCCCAAGCGGATCGGTTGGCAATAATGTCTTGGGCGGCATGGAAGTTGGGAACATTCCTGGAATTGCGGCGGTGATGATTGATGGCAAGATACGCACAGGCCGCTCACGCTCAACACCGCCCTCACATCGTGTACCGATCCATTGATTTTGACAAGAGGTCTTTGAGCGTTCAGATAAATTGACAAAAGCGGCCGTATTGGCCGTTTTTTTTGTAGCTTGTTAGTCAATTAGGTTCTCCCAGACTAACTAACCTAAACATCCATCCATCCCTCATCTTTCCACTGGACTTCCTTTGCTCCGCAAGCCTGTGTGTATGTATGCCCGAATAGCGTCGGGCTCTGCTCAGTACGATAGATAGGTACGGAGTAGAGTATGAGACTTGATCTGGATGGTTTGGCGGATGCC
>CAXRCG010000081.1:0-74211 GCA_964228885.1 Pseudomonadales bacterium
GCGCATCGCTGAAATAAACTCTCTCATTCTATTAGCAGGCTCAGACCAAGGCATACTAAACCGTTTGGTGATATGCTGTCTGATCTGGGACCCCAAACCCATGATGAAACGCCCCTCAGAGAGGCTATTCAGGTCGTGGCCGATGTTCGCCAACAACATCGGTGTTCTGGAAAATGCCACAGCAATTGACGTGATCAGTTCAATCTGAGAGGTCTTTTCTGCTGCGGAAACAAGCGGAAAGAACGGGTCGTGGGAAGTCTCAAAACTCAAGGCGCCGTCGTAACCCTGTTGCTCCAATTTCGCCGCGCTCGCCGCCGCACCCTTTAAATTGCTGGCAATGCCCGCATCCAGTTTCATTTTCGTTTACTCCGTTTGTTTAATTAAATATCAAAATATGATTTTACCCGCCAACGCATCGTCGGTGGTTATTTGCCGTTAAAGACGGGTGCTTCTTTATTGACGAATGCTTTCGCGGCGTTCTTATGATCTTCTGTTTGGAAGCAACGCATCATATGGGCAGCTTCAAGATCAAACACATCACTCATAGAACCATGCTGTGAGGCGTTGATGTTCTTTTTCATATAACCAATCGCAATAGTAGGCAATGAAGCAAGATGCTCTCCGTAGGCTTTTGCCTCATCAGCAAAACTCTCAGCGCTGGCAATCTTGTTCACCAGCCCCATATCAAATGCTTGCTGTCCACTGATCACATCTGCACTGAAATACAGTTCCTTAGCCTTGGCAGCGCCCACTAAATAAGGCAAAAAGAATGACCCGCCATAATCGCCCGATGCGCCAATTTTAGAAAATGCTGTCGTTATCTTGGCTGTATCGAGCGCGAATCTCAGGTCACAGGCCAGCGCTAGCGATAGACCCGCTCCGGCTGCCGGGCCCGGGATAACGGCAAGCGTTGGTTTAGGCATCTCATGCAGCAGTCGACTAAGCTCCATCCCTGATCTCAATCCGTGTATTCGATCTTCAAGTGTGGTTGAGCTTCCTCCTCCTGTCCCGGAAGGCTCCGCAGCAAAGCCCTTGACATCGCCTCCTGCACAAAAAGCACCACCGGCACCGGTTAGTACCACAGCGCGCACATTTTTGTCTGCAGCAACGCGAGGCACCGCTTCGTTTAAAGCCTGCATCATCGGCCCACTCATCGCATTTCTCGCTTCCGGTCGATTCATCGTCAGCGTGCAGACGCCATTTTCAAGGGTCTCAATCAGGTGTTCAGACATTTTCGGTTTTCCTCTTCTGTTGCATGGGTTCGAGCGCGAAACGCGTTGCTCACAAAATACTTCAACCACCATGGTAGGGGAAATCATGGCTCAGGCCAACTTTCTAAGTCCACCTTAAACATTCACACAGTGAATAACAGATAACGGTCAAAATTTTGATTTGAGACTATGAGCCGCACGGATTCCAAGGGAATTCACCCGAGGATGATTTTCAACGTCGCGAAAAGCACATCATTCATTGTGGTTCGATCAGCACATCGCTGATCAAGAGAGTGACTGCAAAACTTACGCTAATCTATTCCTATGGTAAAAAACACGCTTAGGATATCTGCTTCCTGACGCCGAATGAAATTTAACACTGGGCGACCACGCCGGCGCTACGGAGCATCCAAACCAAACGACTCTCTTCCACATTGACTAGCTTCAAATCCATCATCTGCTGATGACTTTTTACAGCACCTACCCATAGTTCACTCCAGCAAGACAGCACAAGACTGCGATCTTCAGCATTGAGGTCACGCAACATTCTCAATCCCGATTGTTCAAAGCTTACTACGCCTAATTGATTCTCTTGCTGAGATGAACCTACCGATATTTTTACGCTGTCTCCTAACCCCGCCATCATGTCACGGATATACTGATAAGCCGAAGCCAGGTCATTGTCGATAGCGCCCAACATTTTTCCGGTTTCGGAGTAATACTGAAGTCCTATTAGCCTTGCGGCTAAGCCACCAAGTTCGATCGTTTTCTGCGTCCCGATAACCTCTGCCAGGGTCGGCAAACCATTACGAATATAGTCAAGAGCATAATTTCTATTAGCTTTTTCCAGTCGCTCTGCATGCCATTCCTGTTCCGGAAGTTTTGGTTGGTCTTCATCCTTAAATGCTGGCGGTAATTCATCTCTTGCAAACTGAAGCCGTTCTTCTTCGCTAAGCACATGATCGTATTCACGAAAGTAACCACACAAACCAAATTCCCCGGTCATATCTTCTGACACACAGACAAACCCGAGACGCGGATTCCCAAGAGACACGCCATTGTAGGCATACCAGCCTCTCAAAAATCCACGACTAACACCGACCGGGATACCGCAAATTGTCGGACCATGGTACATCCAGCGAGGATACCGAAATCTTAACCATGCCTTTGAATCGCTTTCCGCCATATACTCAACCGGCACCCCGCCGATACCGTTAGACAGCACGTGGTACTTAGCACAGGCCACAGCATCAGGCTCTGCACTCAAACCAAGTTTTTCAAAACTACTCAAAAACTTATCTAAGTGCTGTCGACGAAACAACCTAAACATCCAGTCCTCCATAACTTCGGGACCCAGGCGCGAGGAAATCATCAATTGAAGACCTAACAAATAGGCATGATGGATGTGCGCCTGCGCTTTAATTGCTTGCAGAGACATAAGCGTGATACTCCTCGCAGTGACTGACAACCCCGCCTCAAATCAGGCGAGAATCGCAAATTGTACTACAAGGATCAACGATAGGAGTCAGCTCTCCCATGCCCAGATGCACTCGCAGAGAATCGTGCTGCGCCAATGCGCGTTAAGCCTTTTCGATCAGGGAAAGTATCGAGCCAGATGCTGTATACTAGCTAAAGCCACACCAGCCATGATAGATTTCTTAGTCCGTTGATCGTACGCGAGATTTACTACCGCCATTTTTGAATCGATGGGAATTACTGCGATACTATTTCTCCAGCGCCCGTTTTGCGTTTCACATATTCTTCTAGATAAACATTTGTTAACACTAACTAATGTAAGAAAGTATTCGAGCATAAAATTAGGACAGATCACTATGACAGAGAAGGCAAAACTTAAAACTGATACAGTTCGACTACAAAATATGAGTCGAGCATTCATTGAATCCGCCAGCATGTTTGCGGCAATTGATCTTGAACTATTTACCGCGGTTGAAAACGGCAGCAATACCGTTGAAAAATTCGCAGTGCACGCAGGCATTTCTGAGGTGAATGCAGAGCGCCTGATGACCATGTGCGCAACCGCCGGGCTGATCAGTTGGGCCGACGATCACTACATCAATGCAGATGACGTCCAACGTTTCCTTGTTAAGGGCGAGAAAAGCTATGCAGGTCCCTGGTTAACCTTCACACGACCAGGTTGGAGCAACTGGGGAAACCTCACCGAAAAACTCAAAAACCCGGATGAAGCCACAGTCATTGGCAGCTACGAAACAATGACCGTTGACTATGCACGCACCTATCATGAGGCAACCTCTAGTATTGGTTTTGGCGCTGGCCGTCGATTTAACAAACAGGTTGATTTATCCCGTCGAACAAAAATGATGGACCTGGGCGGTGGCTCCGGCGCATATTCAATCGTGGCCGCTCAAAACAATCCGAACTTATCTGCAGTTGTTTTTGATTTGCCCCCCGTGGTCGTGGTGACGCAAGATTTTATCGAAAAAAACGGCGTCGCTGATCAGGTTTCAACCCAAGGCGGTGATTTCACCAAAAATGACTTTCCGCAAAATTGCGACGTTGCCGTGATGGCGAGCAACCTGCCGCAATACAATCGCGAAATTATCAATCAGGTGATTCAAAAAGCATTTGATGCGCTGCTACCGGGCGGCGAGATGCACTTGATCGGTGAAATGCTCGATGACGACCGAAAGGGACCGATGGACGCAGCCATCTGGGGATTAATGGAAGTCATGTCAAACAGCACGGGACTGGCGCACAGCCGCAAAGACTGTGTGCAATATTTTAAACAAGCCGGGTTCGAAAACATTGAAGTTCATGAGTTCATCCCGGATATTCTTGTGCGCGTTACAGGCGCAAAACCCTAGTAAATTAAAAGCCCATATCAAGGCACAAAAAAGAAAATCAAGGATCATATTCATGCCATATCAATCGGGTTTTCGTCCAGGGCTATTTGCAGGCCAGACTATTTTTATCCCCGGTGGTGGCGGTGGACTTGGTCGTTGCATCGCTCATGAGCTGTCCTTTCTCGGAGCAGATCTTGTACTGGCGGGCCGCTCTATAGAAAAACTACAACGCGTCGAACAAGAGATAACAGAGGATGGGGGTAATGTTCTCGGTGTTTATACCGGGGAACTACGGGACGAAAAAATCGTCACCGACCTCGTCAGTAAAATTCTTGCTAATCACGGACAAGTTCATGGTCTTGTCAATGCCGCGGGAGGGCAATTTCCAGCTGCGCTCAAGGATTTGAGCCTCAGTGGTTGGAATGCAGTCATCAATAATAATCTCACCAGCTATTTCCTGACCTCTCGAGAGCTCTACAAACAGTGCTTTGAAGCGCATGGCGGAAATATCGTGCACATTGGCGCAGACTATCACCGAGGGATGCCCGGCATGGGTCACAATGGTGCCGCTCGCGCAGGGCTAGCAAATCTGACCATGACTTCTGCCGTCGAATGGGCAGCCGCGGGCGTACGTGTTAATTGCGTGATCCCGGGCTTCATCGCCACGACCGGGCTCGACCGATACCCGGACGACGCAAAACCGGGGCTACGCAATGTCGTCAGGAAAGCCCCCATCAGCCGCCATGGTAGTGCTGCTGAAATTTCAGCTGCAGCTGTTTTCTTCATGTCGGCTATGTCAGCCTACACAACAGGCACAGAACTTATTGTCGACGGCGGCATGCAGTTTGGTAAGGGGAGCTTTGTCTTCAAAGCCGGCGAAGAAGTTGAACATCAACCTTTTAACGGTTTTCATCGGGATGAAACCGCCCACTTCCTGACTAAAGATCAATAGACGATCACATGTATCTTTCAATCCTCGCGGACACCATTAATGTCACCGGCCCGATTTTTATACTGGTCGCGATTGGTGTCGTACTTAAGCGTATCAACTTTGTTGATGATCGATTTATTCAAACTTCATCAAAATTAGTCTTCTCGCTTTGCTTGCCACTACTTTTGTTCACAACCATTGCTGCCAGCGATCTCAATGAAACCTTTGATGTCAGCCTGCTGAATTTTAGTGTGCTTGCCAGCTTGGGAACATTTCTAGTAAGTTGGCTGGTCGCCATCATATTTGTGACGCCTCATCGTGACAGAGGCGTATTTATTCAAGCCTGCTTCCGCAGCAATCTCGGCGTTGTGGGTCTTGCGCTGTGCGCCAACGCCTATGGCGATCAGGGCCTCGCGCTCGCCTCGGCACTAATGGCGAGTCTGACAGTCTCTTACAATATTTTAAGCGTCGCTATTCTTTCATTCTACGCCGGCCGTGAGTCCTTCTCACTCAAACAGGTGATCGTTGATATCGTGAAAAACCCACTGATCATCGCCATCGCTCTTGCGATACTGGTCTCCGCACTACAGGTACCGGTGCCTCGTACATTGATGTCCGCGGGAGAATACTTGGGCAGCCTTGCTTTGCCACTTGCATTACTTGGCACCGGCGCAAGTATGAACCTGAGAGCGATTAGAGACTCGTCCCTTGTCACAGTCTTGGCGGTTGTCATGAAAACAGCGCTGCTGCCCATTGGGGTGACACTCGCGGCAATTTCAATGGGCTTTGAAGGCGTGATGCTGGGCGCATTGTTTTTGATGTTTGCGAGCCCAAGCGCTACGGCTAGCTTTATCATGGTTAAGTCGATGGGCGGCAACGACGCGCTTGCCGCTAACCTGATTATGGTTACAACACTCGTAAGCATATTTACCTGCAGCATCGGCTTGTTTCTGCTACGTGTTTATTACGAAAACTGATTAGGAGTTGTTATGTACTATCAGGTATTTAAGTTAAAGGATCAGAATAGCAATCGGCCTCTGGCTATTATTCAGACCGTAAAATCAATGCTAGAAGTTGAACAGTTAGATCATTTCGGCTTGTTTCCAGCCTATTTTGGTATGGCGACTAACGAGCTCTACTGGGTCGTCATGCGTGAAGATCTCAAAATCAATTTGAGTACGTCTTTGGAGCAATCTGGAATCAGTGTGATCAGTGTGCACAATATGGTACCCACTGTCAGACCAACGACCCATGCGCCTCCTACCAGAGATGGATTATTTGTGTTTCGTTGGTTTTCAATTGACAACAAAGATGTCGATGAAATTGCTCGTTTGTCAGAGACTGCCTGGCAGACCTTCGAATCAGGCTTTGACACTGAAGTTCAGGGCTTATTCGCAGAGGCAGACCGAGACGCGGAACAAGGCACCATGCTACTTATGACATGGTATCAAGGCTTTGACGTTTGGCTCGATTCCAGAACCCCGGATGCTAGCGCGAGAGAAAATTTTCTCAAACGGCATGCACTGATGCGGGAGGCAACGCCAATTGCAACGCATCGACTCGCCATGGACTGACATCAAACCGCTACGGCTGCTGAATCAATCGCGACTGTTTCATTCGAGGCGACTTTACCTGACGTCGCAACTAGGACACCGATTTTGCGCTTGTTCACGAAACACCGCGCGGCTGACAGTGATGCTGAAACGTGAAGGCCCTTTGCTGCATCCAATTACGCTAAGTTTACTAACGCCTAAGAGGTGGGGATAGTCGGCGCCGAGTTCTTTTCAGCATTCCTTGACGAAGCAGATTGTCTTCTAAACAACTTGCCATCAGTTCCATGCGACGATGACTGCGTTCGCTGTCTCTTCAGACGGACAAAAAAAAGCCCCTCACTCAAATTGAGGAGAGGCTTTTTGTCTTACCTATACTATTTTAAATAGTGTCTCTCGAAAGAGTCTTAGTCAAAAGAGTATTTAGCTTTCACGTACCACTGACCACCGTTCATGCCGAATGGACCTGCTTCTGGGTAGAGTTGGCCTAAGCCACCAGAACCTGGGTTTTCGTCATTGTAGGTGTCGAACAGGTTGTGCACGCCGCCGATGACTTCAATGCCGTTGTCGAAGCTATAAGCTGCTTCAACGTCAACCAGAAACTCAGGGCTAACGTCATTAACGCCGTTGCCAGTGTCATCCCACTCACCGTAGTAGCTAACGCGAACTAGGCCGCGCAGATTGCCCTGCGTGTGTGACCATGCAAAGTTACCTTTAACGCGCGGTAGCAGATCTTCTAATGACTGCTGACGACCAGCAGAAATTGGATTCACGACACCACGGCTGGTCACTTCAGTTGAGTTGTAGTTCATCGCAACAGTCAGAGTAGAGTAGCCGCCGAACGCGTCGAAGCTAGTGTTACCAACGATGTCGATACCTTGTGTTTCAGTATCGAAGCTATTTGCAAAGAAGCGGAACTCCGCTAAGTCATCCAGACCGATAAATTCCTGGCGATTCAAAGTGCCATTTGCGTCAAGGCCAGTGAGTGCTGCAGAAACAGAGGTGAAGTTAGTACCGCCACCCGCAAAGTTAAGCGCGTCGAGGAAGTCAATGTTCGCACCTAGTGCTACACGATCTTCAACTTCGATGTTGTAGAAGTCGACAGTCCACTCTGAGTTACCTACTTCAAAGGCTACACCAATGGAGAAGTTCTGCGCGTCTTCTGGTCCAAGCGTTGGAGCGCCGTTACCAGCACTAGCGATGAATGAAGCAGCTAACTGTCCAGCTGCTGAATTCAGAGGCAGCGTACCTTGGTCTACGAGCTGACCGCCAACGTTCTGAGTCGTTACGTTAGTGATATTCGCCTGACCAGCAGTCGGTGCGTGGAATCCAGTAGAGATAGCACTACGGATGCTGAAAGAATCATTCACACGATAGATACCAGCGATCTTAAAGTCAGTCGTGTCACCGAAGTCACTGTAGTCTTCGAAGCGCAGTGCGCCTTGGAGCGTCAGAGCATCAGTCACGTCAGCTTCAAGTTCACCGTAGACAGCGTAGCTGTCCTGATCACTAGAAGTGCTATTAGGGAATCCACCGAAGCCGTTAGAGCTTGAAGAGAATCCTTGATCAGCTAGCGGACCCAGTGCATAAGAAGCTGCATCACCAGCGAAGAGGTCAAATTCTTCTTCACGATATTCAGCACCGAATGCGACGCTCAGGTCAGAAGCTAAGCCGTTCATTGCAACTGGGAAGCTAAAGTCTGCGTTGTAAACAGTTTCTTTTTGCTCTTGCCCACCGGGAATGAAGTCACGTGGCGTATTGGGTCCCAAAGACGCATTCACGGTGTTGCGAATGAAGAAGTTTGTTTCGTTCGAACCTGTGTAAACACTCACGTCGTAGCTCAAACCATTGTCCAACAATCCTCGGATACCTGCAGCGATGCTGAAGTCTTCGTTAACGCCACCAAATCGTGGTACGAAACCACCAGGGATAGTCTCAACAAAAGAGAAACAGTTAGCATCAGATGTTACAGCATCCAAAATGGTTGCGTCGGGGATCAATCCGTTAGTGCCAGTTAGTGGGATACCAGCTGGGCATGCGCCGCCGACACCCAGACCGTCAAGGTCACCAACACGAACTGAGGGAACACCGTTTACTGGATCGAGCGCTCCCGTTATTGGGTCGACAAGCTCACCACGATAAACGCCGCCACGGTTAGTTGGGTTACGGTAAAAGAAACCGCCAGTTACTTCACGCTCACCAATATTACCAAAAGCATAAATTTCAGCATTGTCATTAATCTCAAGACCAGCATTAACGAATACTTTGAGATCGTCTTCAACGTCTGGCTGGCCCCAATACTGTGGCGCTTCATCCGTGTAGGAATTAATCGTACGGAAGTCAGCAGCATCTGTATTGCCTGCAGCGATCAATGCAAGCACGTCGTCACGAACAACACTTCGAACAGTGCCATCAGTTTCGCCGTATTCAGCTGTGATGTTAACAAAGCCGCTGTCGCCTAGCGGTAGGCCAATATTACCGGAAATGCGGTAGTTATCGCCGTCGCCTTCATAAGTTGAGCCGGAGCTCACTTCAAGAAAACCACCTTCTGATGCATCACGAAGTACAAAGTTAATTACACCTGCAATCGCGTCTGAACCATACTGCGAAGACGCTCCGTCACGCAGTACTTCAACTCGCTTTAGCGCCATAGATGGGATTGCTGAAATATCAACGCCCTGAGCACCGTCAGAGATGCCACCACCGAGGAAACTGATAACAGATCCTCTGTGACGACGTTTGCCGTTTACCAGAACCAACGTGTTGTCTGGTGACAAACCGCGTAAGTTAGCAGGACGAGATACAGTTGCTGCATCACTAATTGGCTGTGCGTTAACGTTGTAAGAGGGTACAGCCGTACGAAGTAAATCTTGAACATCAGATCCCGCCGCACGAGTGAAGTCAGCACCTGTAATAATATCTACCGGTGCTGGGGTGTCCGAAGCTGAGCCAGCGGCACGACGTGTGCCTATGACCGTGACTTCTTCGATTTCGTCAGCATCGCTTTCTGCTGCGATAGCTGTTGTTGTGCCCAAGCCGGCTAGAACTGTAGCGACTGTGGCAACTGTGCAAACAAAACTGCGTTTGCTAGCGTTATAAAACATATGTTGCTCCTGTGAAATTATCTGTCGACCCAAACGTTAGCTAGTTACAGCGAACTACTTGAGGCGAACTTCCGTTACGCATCAGACGTTGCTTGAATGGCTCCCCCAACAAGCGGTGTTGATGCGACGCAGCATATTAATTCCAACTTACTAAAAATGCTAACAAAATTGCTCTACAGACCGCATTTTTGAGGACTTTAGGTCAAAAAAAGTATTGTTTGGTCCTACAATGCGAAAAAACTGGCTGTTTGCACCAATGGAGCGCTTTTCTCTGCGTTTCTGAGGGAGTTTCGAGCTGGGTCAAAACGCCAGACTAGGCGAATTTAGATCCGCTAAACGAGACTTACACTGCTCTGAAATCAATTCTGGACACAAATTTCAACGCTTCAACTCCCACACCATCAACATGGGGTGCTTTGCCCCATTTCAGAATGTCTTTGAAGTCGGTAACCACGCTGAAAGACGCGATACCAATGAGAGAATACCGATCGCTATCACACAACCTCGCGGTTGAACCTAAGAGCGCATGGCGGCAAGCTTATGATCATGGCCTGCTTGAAGAGTCCTAGAATAACGAGGAACACCCCGGCACCACTCCATGCAAGAAAAGCGGGTCATTTCATCCTAGGCTCAGTAACCTGTTAGTTATTTAGTTTTCGCATTAGGGACCGAAATTGCAAACGACACATCGCGCTAATTGCGTTCACGACCTTCTCGCCCTATCCTTGAAGCATCGGCGTGACAACAGCATTGCCACACGCCTATCCGCCAAACTTGACTCAGGAAACGCAGAACATGAGGATTCCCCAATTTGACCCCAATCATGTCGCCGCGCACTCATCCTCTGAGGATCATATGTATCGCGCCGAGCTTTTATCGCGGGATCCGATGAGTTCAGTGCTCGCGGACAACCCGGAAATCTACTTTGTACCACCCAAGCGCAAAAGCGAATGGGGCCAGTGGGAATTTAAACCCGGGTCTTACTACGACACGACCACCGGCGACAAGCATTCATATTGGAAAGACAAAGACCTCCCGCAAGCTAGCAAGGATATCAAACGCCTACGGGCCGATATGCGGCAGTGGGGTTACTGCAAGATTGAAGACGCGTTGTCTGCAGCACAGGTCGCCAACATTCACAAGCGGGTGCTTGATCAAGCAGAGGGTGAGCGCATGGCGGGCATCGCGCAGAGGACGCCCAGCGGTCAGAACATCAATTGCTGCGTTAACAAGGGCCGCTGTTTTGAGGGGCTAATAGAGCAACATCCATCGATTGTTCAGGGCGGGGCGCTGGTCGAGCAACTTGTTACAGAGGCACTTGGCAACAACTGGATCTGTACATCGTTAATTGCCGCCATCTCACTGGAAGGCGGTGTGCCTCAGGCGCTGCATCAGGATCAAGATATTGCGCTGGATTCACGCAGCCCGATCACGATCAATATCCTGACCGCCATCACAGACATTGATGAAACCAACGGTGGCACGCTGGTTATCCCCGGTAGCCACAAGACATTGTCCGATGCCGTTAGGGAACAAAAGCCCGTCGGCAAGCTGCCACCTGCCATCAACGTTGACGCCCGCGCCGGCACCATGATTATTACAGACGGACGGTTGCTTCACGGCACTGGCATTAACCATACCTCGCAGCCACGCATTGTGATGCTGAACGGTATGCAGCATCCGATCATCAGGCAACAAGAAAACTGGATGTTGTCTGTTCACCCTGAAGTCATCAAGCGAGCCAGTCCCAAGCTGCTACAACGCATGGGCTACCAGGCCACCAACGCTGCACAAACTAACGAAGGACACGGCTTTGGCGCTCGCGGAGAGGTCGACGAGCTTACTGGCTCGACACTGGATTTCCGTATGGCGGCGGATAACGGCGACTATTTACGCGTAGGTGAGCTCGGCCCAGAATCTACGCCAGAAGAACTCAACATGCCTTTTACACTACGTGATGTGGTGACCAAAGCACGTGCAGGTGGAAAAAGCGCGCCTGTCGGTATCGGCGGCTCAAAGGCTAATCCCTAGCGGTAAACCGACCCGGAACAGTGGTCAGGCAGCTTGTCTGACTATTCAGAAATTACCATCACTAAAGCGTCTTTTCAGCGACCGCAGCAACCATATTTAGTCAATGACAAAGTGAACAAACCGAGTGTTTTGGGCGTAGAACTTAAATGCAAATCAATAATTTAAATCTCATCACCCGTCTTGAGTTGCTCGACACTTTAAAAGTACTCGCCAGTGGCAATCCTGCTGGGCTCAAAATTACCGCGTTGCTAAACGGCGCACCCAGTGAAACCGCGATTAATTCCGAAAACGACATCTTCGATATTCAATTTGACAGGGACACCCTTGAGACAATCGCTTATGCGGTCGAGCAACACGCCTACGCGTTAGCTGAACCGTATGTTGGTTCAGTAGAAGATGGAACAAATAAAGCATCAGACGATCGATCTTTTCAATACTGGCAGGTGCTTTCGGAGCGCTGGAGCTATCTAGAGTTGATGCGTTGAGCAAACGAAAGAACACACCGACCAAAAGTTAGATAGCGCATCAACATAAGATCGTCTCAGACCGTCTGAAGGTCATGATACTCCATCAACGTCATCTACTCGTTTGCTTTTGTAATCGTGACCCGAATGGCTGCGTTCGCGGTGGTTGCGTTCGTGGCATTCTATTTAACCGCGTCGTAAGAAAAGACTGCCGCAAAAGGTTCATCAAGCGCGATTGCAATCTTGAATGCTGCTTCCAGAGACGGCGAGTACTTCTCTTTTTCGATTGCAACGATCGTTTGCCGCGTCACGCCTACTTCGTCAGCCAGTTGTTGCTGCGTCATCTCTCCGCGTGCAAATCTCAGTTTACGGATACTGTTCTTCACGCGAGTCTTCGCCATCAGGCACCTACCCGGTAGTACCAGATCTGGGTCACCAGTTTTGACGCCTCTGAAACGGTAAGTGCCAGCATCAGATATACCGCGACAAGCAGACTGGGGGGCACAGGAGGTGTACCCGCGTGGAAACTGCGGACAATAATATGACCAACAATCCAGACAATGCCAATTGCCAGAACATAGCCAGACAAACGATCGGCTTTCAAATTAAATTCCGCGTCCCGTTCGTCACTGCTTTCCTCTCTAGATCTTGCAGCAATGATGCTGTGATAGACAATTTCGATCACGATGATGACTCCTACCGCAAAAATGAGACGCGGCATGATGTCTAAGAAAGTTCCTCCGTTTGCAACGTGAGTTACAGCGAGCGGGAAAAACAACCAACTCGAAACAACAATAGCAAGAAGCGATCCCCAAGCACTTTTTTCCTGAAAAGATGAATCCACCACATTTCCTCTATGTTTCTACGACAAGCGGCAATGTACTTAATATTTTACTTGGTGTCTAATATTTTTTACATTAGTTTGTAAATAGGTTGTAAACCGGGACCACATGACACTCGGCAACCAAAGGCCTTCTGCTTTAAATTTTTCGCGCAAACAGTCGATTGCATTGTTTTCAGCAAGGGGCAATGCTATCGCTTAGAATCACCCACCTACTACCAGCGGGTGACGCTTATAGTCATTTATCCAAGATAAAAAAGCAGCCGCTTCCAGAGGGCGGCTGATAAAATACCCTTGGCCAATCTCGCAACCCAGCGAGCCTAGCCAGGTGAACGTTTCCTCGTCCTCCACACCTTCTGCAACAACATCTAACCCCAGACTGTGGCCCAAATCGATTGTTACTCGCGATATCGCTGCCGCCTCTTTATTTGAAATCGCGCCCATGACAAACGATTTGTCTACCTTGAGTTCGTTGAATGGCATTCTATAGAGCTGAACAAGGGAGGAAAAACCGGTCCCAAAATCATCAAGCGATAAGCGAATATTCTTGAGCCGCAAACGCGTAAGGATATCCATGGTTAGTGAAGGATCTTCCATCGCTCCGCTTTCTGTAATTTCCAAAATAAGACGATGTGGATTAAATTGATACTGCCTCAAAAGTCGTTCTATTCGGTCTGGTAGATCCAAGTCACTTAACAATCTAGCTGAGATGTTGACAGAGAGATTTATGTTCGTGCCGCTTTCCTCGAGTATTCTAAATTGTTCAACCGCTTTTCCTAAAACAAAGAAAGTTAAAGGCCCGATAAGATCTGGATCCTCTTCCGCGATTGGAATAAAACTGTCTGGCGCTAATAATCCATAGTCTGGATGCTGCCACCGCACAAGTGCCTCAGCGCCACTTATCTTTCCAGTTTTTAAGCACACCTGCGGCTGATAAAAAACAACCAAGTCATCGCCGTTAATCGCTTTTCGTAGATCAGCTTGAGAGATTATTTCAGCAGACTTGGCACTTACCACCTCCTGAGGAAAATTTTTAATCAGCGCTGACTTTAAGTCGGAAATATTCATAGGCTTAGTAAACGTACCGACCATCTGTAGTTGCAATGATCTACCGAACTTTAGTGCGGTTTCCATCACACTTTTATCGACACCACTCATAAGAATAATTGCAGCTTTGCAATCACTTTCAGCCAATTTGCGCAATAGCTCGACACCATCAAATCGCGGCATCTGCAAATCCAAAAATATGATATTGGGTTGGTAGGTGTGATAGGTGGATTCGAACAGATCGGGGTCATCGATTACGAAGGTATCTACTTGTAAACTGTTCGCCAATCGCTGAATAACCCGACCTATTCTGGCATCGTCATCTATAATGAGAACGCGATTTTTCGACATAAAAAGATTCCTAGCAGCCTAACAAAAACACGTATTTTTTCTGCTTTAATGCAACACCAATGGGCGCGCGCTGCTTCGCTAATATACATAGCACACATAACGGTTAACGCCATCGGTTAGAGTAAAGACTCCTCTATCCGGGTGTAGTCTTACATTTGGCTTGCGTTCTATTACCCTCGATGCTTTTGCTGAGAGATGCTTAATCAGTAATTATCAATTTTCAAAGAGCCTCGCTCTAATCTGTTTAGCAAGCGCATCTATCGTATAGGGCTTTCTTAAAAGAGGGAAAGAAGACACATATTTATCGACGTCTGTCTCCCTTTTGGTAAACCCAGATGTAAGGACAACTTTTATCATTGGATAATTTTTCTCGACCCAACGGCCCAACATTTGGCCATCAACTTCTCCTGGCATCAGCACATCCGAAAATATTAGATCTATTTTTTTCCCAGAATCTATTATGTTTTTAGCCATTGCTGCACTATTTGCTTCTAGTGTTCTGTAGCCGAGTCTTTTCAAGTCACGCAAAGCTACTCTCCTAACCCGTGGTTCATCTTCAACCACGAGTATTACTTCAGAGCCTGCAAACTCGATTTCATTGTTCTTAGAATTGCTTTTTTCTTGCCCCATGTTTTTTGCTTCTGGGAAATACATTGAAACCCTTGTGCCTTCACCAACTTTGCTTCTAATGACACATTGCCCGTTAGATTGCTGAATAAAACCATAAACCATACTTAAACCAAGGCCCGTACCTTTGCCGACTTCTTTGGTCGTAAAAAAGGGTTCATAAACCCGAGCTAAGTCATCGCTTTCAATGCCTACGCCGGTATCTTCCACACTAACGACAACGTAGTCACCCGATTCAAGGATGAGTTCTTGGTCATAATTACTTTCATTATCAGCGAAATTCGAGTGATGATACGGCTTAACACTTATCGTAATATCTCCACCATCAACCATCGCGTCGCGCGCGTTTATCGACAGATTAAGAAGGGCATTTTCTAATTGTGAAGAGTCTATATTGATATAGAGATTTCTTTTTGCGAGTTTAGTTTGCAAATCGGCGGTATTTCCCAAGGTTCTAGATAAAAATCGCGAGAAGTTATGCACAAACTCATTTACTTCACTTAACTCTGGCTTGAGAATTCGATTTCGCGAAAACGCAAGCAGACGCGCTGTAAGCTCAGCGCCATCAGCCGTAGCTGACATTGCATCTTCAAAAAGCTCCTCAACTTCCTGGCTGACCTCACCGATATCTTGTTGCAAAAATCTTAGATTTCCATCGATAATACTCAACAGATTATTAAAGTCATGGGCAATGCCCCCGGTTAACTGACCAACACTTTCCATCTTACCCGCTTGATTTAAGGCATTCTGTTTTTGTCGAAGCTCGGTTATGTCCTGGCCAACACCGATAACTCCAATAATTAAACCATCCACATCGCGTCTAGTGGTCGCATTCAAGAGTACATCAACGCGCTGGTCTGTTTTTGTGTACAGCGGAAACTCATAGCTAGCAGACTCTACACCTAACAACGCGCTATCAAGCACCCGTTTTACCGGCGCTTTGTATTCCTCGGTAATAAATTCGGCGACCAGATCCTTGCCATACACCTCTGACTTAGCATAGCCAGTAATCTGCTCTGCTGACTGGTTCCATTCGTTGACTAAGCCATTAAAGTCAATTCCAAATATCGGCGCATTTGCAGTGTCTACAAACTGTGTCAACTCATCTGCCGTTCTTAACGCCGCAGCTTGAGCCTGTTTAATATCCGTAATATCACATAGCACCACGTTAAATTTGCACTCCCCTTCAAGCAACATCTCACTAAAGGTCGCTGAAAGATATAAGATCGTCCCATCTTTTTTCTTGCCTTGGAGTTCTTGTCCAGCTATCCCTTTCAAATCTTTAAGGCGGTTATTTTGTAAGTGTTTCAAAACCACATCGCGTCTTGAATTGAAGGAATCAGGCATCAAGAAATGGAGACATTCTCCCACTAACTCTTTTTCTGAATAACCAAACATGTTCTCCACTGCGGCATTTACCGACAGTATTGTTCCTTCATCACTTATTGTGACAAAACCATCCGCCATCGTTTCCAATATCAGCTTCAGAGTTGATGCTTGTGACGACTGATTGCTGTGTTCTGATTTTTCTGGAATTGCGCTTAAGAACATAAATAAGGTAAGACACAGCAAGACAGGAACTGTATCGAGAACATAAATTACAACGCTCATCTCATGGATAGCAGATATGCTATCAAGCGTCCAAGGGAGGTTCGCTGAGTAAATCGCAAGACTCCACCCAATAAACACAAAAAGTGCGCCAAGTAAAATGGCTACCTCGATGAACCTGAAGATCAACCTACTTTTCATTTTGCGGATGTTACACTTACGTCATGGCTAATTGGTTCCGTTTGGAACGTTTTAGCACCATGTCGTCTGATTGTACTTGGCGATTCGTTTCCCTTCGCATGCTTACCCGTCTACAAAGTTGAAACTGCCGCGAATAGCGCCAATGTGGTGAGGGTTTGCTGCGTTGAAATTACCGGTAAAGATGTTGTGGTTTGCCTGCTCACACTCGAACATGGGCAATTTACCTTATCTGTTTGCCGAACACGTAAACTTGGACTTAACAAAGCGTATAGTCGGCAGAACTTTCAGCAATGTCAGCCTGACTTCGCGAAGCTGATAAAGGACTAAAGCATTGCTAAGGTTTTCATCAAATTACGCATGAAGAAACGGAGGTTTGCCGGAGACGCCGTCAGTTTAATAGATGGCGTCTACCCTAACGCTCTATACCTGAGAAGGTTTTGCGAGCACAGTCAAAACACCTATCGCCATGAGTATTAGCCCAGCGATTCGCTGGTAGCTAACGTCAAATTGTTTTGAACCAAAGAGTCCGTAGTGATCAATCACGCTCATCGCAACCAATTGTCCCAACAAGACGAAGGAAACGGCATTGGCAACACCAAATCGAGGTGCGACCCATGTGATGCTAAGTATATAGAACATGACAAAAAAGCCTCCCAGATAGAAATACCAGGGCGTATCGGGTGCTATCAATGTAGAAGGCATCCCAGCTGTTGTAAGCAGGTAAGCGACTGCAACCGTCAATCCGACGACGAAAAGTATAGTCGCTGCAAGCGCCGGACTCTCGAGCCTGGCGCCCAAACTGCCATTCAACGCGGCCATAACCGGGATACCAAGACCGGCTAGTAACATGACTATCGCGTATATTACTGTTGTATTCATTTCCACCACCAGAGCAGACCAAACTTTGTAGATATCATGCATTTATTTGCGATCAAGTTCACGCAAAGTGACTAAGATCAAACCAAAACGCCACGAATTAGGATATTATGGCTACAAGATCGGGAGGGTAGGTCTTCATGAGTTTAAGTATGATTCAGTAACCCTTTGCATATGGAGATTTTTTGTGAAATACGTTGTTTCAATTTTAGCTATATTAGCCCTTAGCCCTGCTCTAAACGCCGCAGATATCGCCGCTGGCAAGGCAAAAGCCGCTCTTTGTGCAGCCTGTCATGGTACGGCGGGTATCAGCCCTAATGATCTTTGGCCAAACCTAGCCGGTCAAAAAAAGACGTACCTTGTAAGGCAAATTAAGGCATTCAGAGATGGAGATCGTGTCGACCCAATGATGGCCCCTATGGTACGTTCCTTGACAGATACCGACGTGGAAAATATTGCAGCTTATTACAGTAGTTTGAAATAGCGCAGTGGCGGTAGCGGGGTAAACGGGCAACGCGCCATACTCTGACATTTCACTCAAGCATCTTTCAGTTGCTTGTACTTGGCTAACACTAAAGTAACAACACTCCTGCTTACCCCAGTCAGGTTACGAACCACGGCACTGCCTAACATAAAAACAATAACGGGGAGTCACCAACCATGTACGCAGACCATTTTTCACAAAAGAAACCTGATCAGCCTGCCATTATCATGGCAGATACTGGCGCGACCCTTACCTATCGGCAGTTTGATCAACAGACAAACAAAGTTGCTCATTTGCTTCGATCATTGGGCCTGGACCGACTCGATCACTACGCAGTCTTTATGGAAAATTCGATTCACTACCCTGAGATCTGTGGTGCTGGAGAACGTTCAGGTCTCTACTACACCTGCATAAACTCTTATCTCACCGCGGACGAGCTTGCCTACATTTTAAACAATAGCGAGTCTCAGACTGTTTTCACCAGCGCGGCAAAGTGCCACATCCTGATGGAAGCACTAAAGCAATGCCCCAAAGTCAAAAAATGTTACGTCGTGGCCAATGAAAACGCGGATCTACCCAACGACATGTTCGTAAACTATCACGAAGCCATCAACGGTCAGCTATCGACACCCATAGCTGATGAGTTTCTAGGTACGGCTATGCTCTACTCTTCAGGAACAACCGGCCGACCAAAAGGTATTCTACGCCCGCTGGAACCACAGTCACCCTCGGAACAACTTCCGATGATGAGCTTTCTACAAGACCTTTGGCAATACCGTGAGGACATGATCTATCTATCTCCCGCCCCGCTTTATCACTCTGCGCCACAGGCGGCCGTTGGCTTGACTATTCGCGCGGGCGGCACTGCAGTCATCATGGAGAAGTTTGATCCTGAAGCCTACCTCAACTACATCAGTCAGTATGGTGTTACCCACAGTCAGCTGGTACCAACGATGTTCAGCCGAATGCTGAAATTGCCAGAACAGATACGTGCACAAGCAGACCTTTCTTCACTCGAGGTCGCTATTCACGCCGCGGCCCCCTGCCCAGCGAAAGTGAAGGAACAGATGATTGAATGGTGGGGACCCATCATCAATGAGTACTACGGCGCAACCGAAGGTCTTGGATTTGCCGCTTGCAACAGTGAAGAATGGTTAGCGCACAAAGGTACTGTCGGAAAAGTTATTCTTGGTGAAGTTTCAATCCTAGACGAAAACGGCGAACCTATGGCCAAGGGAGAACCAGGTGAAATATGGTTTAAAACCGCAAACGCATTCTCGTACTTCAATGACGATGAAAAAACCAGAGATGTCATGTCAGACGACGGCACGATGAGTACCGTGGGTGACGTCGGCTATCTGGACGACGACGGCTTCCTCTACCTGACCGACAGATCTACTTTTATGATTATCTCGGGTGGCGTGAACATTTACCCTCAGGAAACAGAAGACCTGCTCATCACTCATCCGAAAATTGCTGATGCCGCTGTCTTTGGCGTGCCAAACGAGGATTTTGGAGAAGAAGTTAAGGCTGTTTTACAGACAATGCCTGACATTGAAGAAAATGAAGACTTAATTCTAGAAATCATGGCGTTTTGCGCGGATAACCTATCGGCACAAAAGTGTCCGCGATCAATCGACTTCGAAGCTGAGTTACCGAGACTACCCACCGGCAAACTATACAAGCGCGTGCTGAGGGACAAATATTGGGCTGACAAGAAAAGCAAGATCATGGGGTAACAGCTTGGGATGTTGCAAACCAACATCCCAAGCCGAACAACCTTTTTAAGGTTATAAGGTCAAGCACCCGAGGGAATTTTGTTAAACCCGATTCCTTTATCCGCGCGCATATCATCCGGCAGTCCAAGCACCCGTTCAGACAAAATATTGCGCAGTATCTGATCAGTACCCCCTTCAATTCGCACAGCGGGCGATCGCATCAGCATCGCCTGAATGCGTGCCGAATCTCGGGCAATCTCCGGGTCAACTATCGCGCCACCTAAGCCTTGCAGATCAAGAGAAAATTTTGCGATGTCCTGCATCATGCCGCCGGCAACGAGCTTTCCGATACTGTTTTCAGGACCGGGAACTTCACCCTTAGAGAGCGCAGAAATTGCTCGCGAGGCTGTATTTCTTAAACCTGCACTCTTAGCATACCAATCCGCCAGTTTCGATTTCACTGCTGGGTTGTCAATGGCTGTACCTGTCGCAATATGCAGTTCTTCTACCAACGCCTGAATTTCTGGGAACCCTGTCGCAATTCCTCCACCAATCGCCATGCGCTCATTCATCAACGTTGTCAATGAAACTCGCCAGCCTTCACCGACCTCGCCGAGTCGTTGCGCATCGGGAATTCGGACATTCTCGAAATAGACCTCGTTAAAACCACTGTCTCCATTAGCCTGTTTGATGGGTCTGACATCAACCCCATCAGATTTCATATCTAGAAAGAACATGGTCAACCCACGATGCTTTGGCACCTCAGGGTCGGTCCGAGTAATCAGAATCCCATAATCACTATGTTGCGCGCCTGAAGTCCAAATTTTCTGGCCATTGATCACCCAGTCATCACCCTCTTTTTCCGCCTTGGTTCGTAGACCGGCAAGATCAGACCCAGCCTGAGGTTCTGAAAACAACTGGCACCAGACTTCCTGTCCACTTGCCAGTTTCGGCATGTATCGCTTTAGTTGCGCTTCCGAGGCATAAGACATCATGGTTGGCGCACACATCCCTTGACCAATAATAAAAGTACCGCTTAGCTTGCCGTAAACACCCTCTTCCTGATTCCAGATAACGCTCTCAATAGGTGTTGCACTGCGTCCACCGTATTCTTTCGGCCACTGGATACAGGCCCAACCAGCATCAGCTTTTTTCTTCTGCCATTTTTTAGCTTCGGTTAACGGGTCATAACGGCCAGTCCGTGTGCTCCCAAAACCACTCAACTCAAGTTCTTCACGCAAATAAGTCGGCGCATTATCACCAATCCAGCTCTTCACTTGCTGGCGAAAGGTTGCTTCTTTTTCTGTATCGTTAAAGTTCATCAGATCCCCTTATGCCGCTTTGCCGGATGGTAGCGCGTTTATAAGCTTGTCTTCCCAAGTCGACAACCCCCCAAGCAACAGCGTCAGATAGTTAGAACGTCGATAATACAGATGACAGTCGAACTCCCAAGTGAAGCCCATACCGCCGTGCACCTGAATATTATCCCTGGCACAAAGCTGATACGCCTGAGTGGCTGATACTCTTGCGGTAGCTGCAGCTAGCGGCAGTTCAGCGGAATCCGTGGATAACGCCCAAGCCGCGTAGTAACAATTTGATTCAGCCAGCTTAAGCGCGACATACATATCTGCCATCATATGTTTCAGTGCTTGAAATGACCCAATGGGGCGCCCAAACGCAAACCGGCCTTTCGCATAATCAACTGCCATGTCGAGGGCTTTTCTTGCACCACCAATTTGTTCGAACGCGATGAGTACAGCGGCTCTGTCATAGACCACCTTCAACTGCCGCCAGCCTTCACCAGAGGCGCCTAACAATTCGCACGGCGTGTTTGCGAATTCAACAGAACCGGAGTTCATCGTGTTATCTACCGTATCGATTGGGGTCACTGAAACGCTGTCGGGTGAGACACCAATTGCATCACCCAAATCAACCAGATATAAGCTCACACCCGCGCTGATATCCCGCGCGACAACAACACAGAGGTTAGCAATACCCGCATGGGGAACAATCAATTTACTACCGGACAACTTGCCATCACTACACGACACCTGAATGTTGTTCTCCGTAATCTCTTGCGTCGATTCGGTGACAGCCAAGGTTCCAATCACTTCTCCAGCAGCCAGCTTTGGTAACCAAGTCTGCTTTTGGTCTTCAGAGCCAAACAACTGAATTGCTTCTGCCGCGAGATAAATTGAAGAAGAAAAAGGCGTGGGAGCAAGATAAGCACCCAGTTGCTCAGCGACTAGGCACAAAGTCGAATAGCCCGCACCGACGCCACCGTATTCTAGTGGGATAGCAGTGCCCAGCACCCCCATTTCGACCAGACCTTGCCAGACATCCTCAGAATAGGCGTGTTCTCCTTCAAGCACAGAACGAAACACGCCATTCTCGCAATTGTTCATCAGGTACCTGTCTACCTGGTCTCTCACCATTTTCTCATCACTCGAAAAATCAAAGTCCATCGTTACACTCCATTTTCTGAAAAATTAGCCCGGTCAATACCCGCTTTAAGGTGGTTACCGGCAAGAAAGTAGTGAAAGCCAGACCATACGTTAACAAATGAAAAGACCAGCAATGAATATCTCAGCGACTCCTGACCGTACGTATTTGCAAATAAATCACTAACAATTCCCACTGCCTGCGGTCCAAAGCCTAGACCTATGATATTCAGCATGAAAAGGCATATCGCCGCAGCAACCGCTCTCATTTCAGGCTTCACCAAACTTTGTATCATTGCGAATGTCGGCGCCAGATAAAAACCGGCAAAAAACGCCGGGATCAAATAGACATAGAGAGAGGTCACAAAATCCTCAATGAGGAAAAAGAGTACAAGAAAAGGAACCAGACCTGCTTTAGCGATACCAACCAGCCACCCGAACCATCGTTCATCGCGTCGAGCCAGAATATCAGCGAGCTTACCAGCAACAAATGTACCGGTTCCACCCACCACACCAGACATGAGCGCCAGCGTAAAACCCACTTCAGTTTGAGAGAGACCGTGGGACCGAACAAAAAAAGCAGGCAACCACAGCACCATGCCATAGCCAACAAATCCCGCTAGGGAACTGCCAAACACTGCATGTCGAGTTGCCGGGGTTGACCACATGTATTTGACCACGCTAAGAAAAGGTGGCGCGGATGCCTGGACTTTAGGCGCGAGGCCATCTAACTTGTCAGAACCGCCCCTTTCAGGTTCCGCAACGGTAAAGCGCATTAACAACGCAATGGCCAGTCCGGGAAGACCTACGACAATAAAAGTGGTTCTCCAGCCCCAATTCTCACTCATCCAACCGCCAGCAAGATAGGCGATAAGCAACCCGAGGTTAACGCCGATGGCATAGATGCCCATCGCAGTTCCTCGTTGTTTTAGTGGAAACATATCTGAGATCATGGAGTGCGAAGGCGGACTTGACCCCGCTTCACCAATCCCCACGCCTATTCGAGCCACAACCAGTTGAAAAAATGACTGTGCCAAGCCACAAACCGCTGTCATGCCACTCCAAATAGTTATGGCAAGAGCAATAATGTTTCGTCGGTTGCCCCTGTCTGCCAGCATGGCGATGGGCATACCGAGCGTCGCGTAGAAAAGTGCAAATGTCAGCCCGATCAAAAAACCCATTTGGGTATCACTTGCACCTAAATCCTGTTTAATCGGCTCTAACAAAATGCCCATAATCTGGCGGTCGACGTGACTGGATGTAAACACAAGAACAAGGATGCCGAGCGCGTACCAGCGGTACCAGGGCGCAGTCGTTATTCGCGATTGGGGCTTGCTGGATACTTCACTCATGCTGGTTACACTATTTGTTGTGAGTAGACAGCTGCCAATATAAGTTTTACTGAGCAGGCTAACAAGCGTCAGTGCAAAGGATACTTATGATGAAAACAGCTATCGCAGCAAGCGGGGTAGGGAAAATCTATTACAAATTGAATCTCGAAGCATGGGCAGAGGCTAAGCTCGATGTTGCTCGCCCCGATCTTTATCGACTTAATAAGTGTGTCGTTTTTACTCAACTATTAATAAAACAAACAAAAACCACTCGTTTTTGACATACACGTTTGCTTTGGACCTTCAAACATTGCATATTCCACACCAGATTCCCTGATGGCTTATACCACTAATTATCCAAAGGTAGATCGCAATTGCGTGCAATCTCAGGTCACATCTTAAGCTGTATATCGCTGGCAGCCATTACTGTTAATTTACTGATCTGGATTCCTTTTCTAGTACTCTTTGCTGTACTCAATTTGATTCCCGTGAAAAAATTCCAACAGCTTTGTTATCACTGCACGGCTATTTTCTATCGCTTCGCTGTTGCCGGTAACACATTTTGGTTAACCCGAGTGTTACGAATAGATTTCAGAATTCATGGCCACCTGCCCAGCGACACAACACGACCTCTTATTATTGTTAGCAACCATAAGTCCTGGTTCGATATTCTGCTGCTACAAGCCGTGGTTGTTCCCGGAGGCCCTATTCTAAAATTTTTGATTAAGTCGACCCTTGTTTATGTACCTGTTGTCGGCTGGATTTGTCTTGCCCTCAGATTTCCACGCTTAACCAGAGGTGGTTCATTGAGTAAAAACAGAAAAGATTTTAAGGCTGTGTCTCAGGTTGCACAGCAAACCAGTTCCAGTTCAGACGCATTATTGAATTTCGCTGAAGGCACCCGGTTTACGCAGGAAAAAAGAAAACAATTCAAATCTCCCTACCAATACCTATTGGCGCCAAAGTCCGGCGGATTCAAGACCATGCTTAATACGATGGATAACGCTCTGGTGCTTGACGTGACTGTTGGATATCCCGCCGGAGGAGATAATTTTTGGACTTGCCTGAGCGGCTCAGTGCGCAGCATAGAAGTTTGGACTGAATGCTCAAACGCCGACGAACTGGGCAATTCAAAGCAATGGCTTGAAGCGTGCTGGGAAGAGAAAGAGCGCCTATTGAAGGACCTTTACCAAAACAATTACGACGCTCAGGCTTACCAAGACAATACTAGGCGGCGGGTCGCGTATCCGCCACAATAGACACGCGTTCACCATATCTGCTCTCAGGATAATAATCCCACACCGCGTGATGTTGGGTGCATCTGTTGTCCCAAAATGCGAGGGTGTTGGGTTCCCAGTCTACCCGCGCAACCAGCTTTGGGGTCGATTCTATGTGCCGAAATAACATGTCCAAAAGTGCGCGGCTCTCATTGGGTCTGAAACCTTTAATATGAGTGGTAAAACCGGAATTTACATAAAGCACTTTTTTCCCTGTATCCGGATGGGTTGTGACCACCGGATGTTCGTGTCTCGGATAGCCTCCTTCCGGCGGCGTTGACTTGTAACTACCGACATAGGGTAGAGCGCCATCGTGCACTGCGGTCAAACCTTGGAGTATGCTTTTCATTTTGTCGGACAACAGCTCATAAGCCAGATACATATCGGCGAATAACGTATCCCCACCCCCGCAAGCCGGCGTTTGCGTGACGTACAACATTGATCCCATCGGCGGATATTCGTCGCAGGTCACATCAGTATGCCAACCATCGCCGGCGGTATACGCGGAATCAGCATTTGTTGCCACTTTGAGTATTTCTGGGTGCTCTTTTTGGTCTTTGTACATCGGATGAACATGCAATTCACCAAATTTACTACCCAAGGCAACGTGTTGGTCGCGACTCAAATTCTGGTCTCTGAATACCAGCACACCCCACTTCAACCAGCCTTCACGAAGCGCGTTAAAGGTATTGTTGCCCATCGGCTCCGCCAAATCGATACCGGTTACTTCCGCACCCAGATGCGGTGTAATTGACCTAAACTCCATAACCTTCCCCTTGCTGATATTAATAGCTTTCTTAGATAATAGCGCAAACGATCGTCATGTACAGTCACATAGCATAGTACGAGCCTATGATCAGAGCCATAAACACACTCAGAGAAACCCTCCTCAATCGAGGCCTGACAAAATTTCTGGAATTCGTAACGCCGTAAACACAGCGCCACTCTGATAACATAGCTTCTAAATCAAAAGGAATACGCCATCATTTTGTCGACTCAGCAGATCAAAATAAAACCCATTCCCCTGACTTCAGCATCCTTTGCACCCTACGGCGATGTCATCGAACCAGAGGCTGCCAGAGAAACTCGCACGATTAACGATGGGCATACGCTACGATTTCACGACCTCGCGACACTCTCATTGTTCGCAGACGGCGGCATACCTCTACTTAATATCTTTCGTTCAACGCCCCTGAAGTTACCATTAAAGTTGTCGATCATGGAGCGACATCCGCTATCGAGTCAGGCATTTATTCCACTATCGGACAATCCTTACCTGGTTATCGTCGCGCCCCCCGGCGAGCTCGACGAGTCCATGATTCAGGTATTTAAAGCTTCCGCGAAACAGGGCGTTAATTATCATCCAGGTACGTGGCATCACTACAGTCTTGCACTTGACGGTGTGTCAGACTTTTTAGTGGTGGACCGAGAGTCGCCTCAAGCGACGCCCGATATTGAAGAGGGTAACTGCGATGAAGTCATATTAAGCCAAACGCTCGAGATTCTAATTTAGCTATGGCTAGGCTATCCGCTTTTCTGAAGTCCTACTCTGACTCGTCATTTACTAATCCGCATCAAGTCGCTCTACCGGACGACCCTCAAGACTGCACTGGCGACTTCACCCACATGGGGGCCAAGTATTGGGGTTTCGAGTCAAAAAGACATGTGGCGACAAGCATTAATCGCAACGGCGACGGCTTTACGTTCAATGCGGAAGGACATCATTGGTTCGACCTAGGACTCACCTCGAGGTCCAGAGTCGATCGGCTCACAGTAAGTACTCAATGGTTTACTGGA
This sequence comes from Pseudomonadales bacterium, assembly GCA_964228885.1. Lineage (GTDB taxonomy): Bacteria > Pseudomonadota > Gammaproteobacteria > Pseudomonadales > Azotimanducaceae > UBA4582. The sequence goes on from CAXRCG010000081.1 coordinate 26,653, forward strand.
AATCAGGTGCCCATCATCTCGGCACTGCTCACAGATAAGCAAACGGGGAACACCACTTTAGCCCTCGAGAAACAAACACTGGCTCCGGATGCAAATCACACGTTCGACATTGACCCTGTTTGGGCAACGGACTGCAAAATCCTTTGCTTCCACGAGGGCGGCATATCCCGTGTAAACCTTTTTGGTGAGGAAGGTGAAGCACGCTACCAACAAGAAAATATTTTGGTGAACGCCGAAATCTCTCACATTTCAAACGAGCACTACGGACGACCCGCCGACGCTGTAATTGGACTGCGCAAACAGGACCATATGTTTGGCTGGGAGTCAGCGCGTACCGGTTTCGGAGAACACGCCCTGTTCAAACTAGCAGAAGAGACAAGCGTAGAAAGTATCATAGTGGATACCTATCTACATCGATTAAACCCGCCCCTTAGCTGTCACGTTTTTGGTGCCAAGTTTCCAGCGCAGGCACTGAGTCAAATTGAAAACCTGGCTTCATCGGAGTTACCTGGCTGGAAAATTATCCTGCCAAATGCCACAGAGATTATTCCAACAGATTTTCGAGCATACATGGGTGATCAAAGATATCTGGCATCTGGGTTTACCGAGTTCGAGATTAAGCTCCACTTACCTAATAATCAATTGTGGAAACCCCTTGTGAGCTTTGGTCAATTGCACCCTGACACATGGCACGAGTTTACCGAAATAGAGGAGACCGGCGCAGTGAACGCGATTTACTACATGCACTACCCGCATGGTGGCATACACGGACTGAAGGTCTTCGGTGCATGACATCATGTAAAACTATGTGTAAGCGTGACGAAAACCAAGAAAACAGGAGATTGATGTGAACAAAGATCAATTGATGCGAGCTAGGAACAGTATTCTCGGCGCACTGGTCGCAGACTCAGCGACCATGGGTTTCCACTGGCTCTACAGCCAACGCCGCATCGCCGAACTGGCACCGGAACAACCAGAATTTAAGACACCTAACGAGGACGATTACACTGACGTTGGTTACTTCGCCCACGGCAACAAGCAGGTTGGGGAGTTTTCCCATTATGGCGAGCAATCTAACATCATGCTCGAGTCTCTTGTTGCAAACGGCAATCAGTATGAGAAACATCACTATCAGGAATCATTCAGAGATCATTTTGGCTACGGTGGAGCGTTCTCTGGCTATATAGACAAGCCGACTCGCCTCACTCTAGACGCTATCTACAGGACAGAAAGTGACGCGCTGAAACGTACTAATGAGATTTCATTCGCCGGAGAAGATCGAGAGAAGCAGGTACTCCTGACAAAAGTACTTTCTGCGTCAAAGCGATATCAGGGTCAGGAACTGACGACCCATGTCGCAAAACTTGCTGAAACAGCATCCAACCCCGACGACGCTGCGAACTACGTTTCAGCTTTGGTTCGAGCACTCGCGGGCACAAGCGACTATCCCGGTGCTGATGACGAACAACTCCCTGCCATCAGCAAGCTTCCGGCGTTGGTTGCCTGTCATCTTGAGAACAACAACCTGATGGCGTTGAGCGAGTCTGCAACTCGGGTCACAAATAATGCCGAGCGGGCAGTAGATTACGGTCGGGTCGCAACAACGCTTTTATACAATGTATTGAAAGGCCAAACAATTGAAGCCAGCATTGCAGCCGCCGTTAATGCAGGCAGTGAAAAGACCATGAAATTCCTAGGCGGCGTAATCGCTGAAAACGGTGATTTACTTGAGGTCACGAAAAAATATGGTCTCCATTGTGATCTTGGCAGTGGCACAGCAAGCATGCTATTTAATCTTAAACATGCAACTTCTTACGCTGGCTCAGTGAGGGCAAACATTTATGCTGGCGGAGATAACTGCGGCAGGGCAATTGTGTTAGGCGCTATGGCCGGTGCAACTTTTGGCGTCGGGGGAGAGCGCGGCATTCCGGAAAGCTGGATCTCAAAAATGCATAATCACTCAAGAATAAATCAGCTTATCGAAAAACTGTTACCCGTTAACCGTTAGCGAGCATGGCAGTAAACCGGTTTTTGTCTACAGTATCAAGAAAACTTGCCTCAAAGCTGTTTCGGCACAGGTCAATCGCCTGGCCCTGAGTCATACCCAGTGCTTGGGCGAGCGCTTCAAAATTATCACAAAGATACCCACCAAAATAGGATGGATCATCGGAATTCACCGTCACGCAAACTCCCTGAGACAACAGATCTAAAATCGGATGTTGATTCATCGAATCATACACGCAGAGTCGAACATTCGACAAAGGACACACTGTCAATGGCATGCGAGACGCAGCCAATCTCGCAACGAGGATCTCATCATCAACACAACGCACGCCATGATCGATTCGCTGAACATCAAGCAACTCAATTGCATCACGAATATATTGCGCAGGGCCTTCTTCACCAGCGTGCGCAACCCGAAGAAAGCCAGCATCAGCCGCCATTTTGAACACACGCTTAAACTTCTCCGGCGGATGGCCTACCTCTGAGCTATCCAGTCCGACTGCCTTGATTCTATTTTTAAACGGTAGGGCCAACTGAAGCGTTTCAATAGCGTCCTCCTCCGACAGATGACGCAAAAAACACATAATAAGATGACCACTTTGCCCCCATTGCTCTTCGGCATCATCCATCGCGCGGCAAAATCCATTTAGCACTGTTGCAAAAGAGACACCTCTATCTGTATGCGTTTGGGGATCAAACATCATTTCAGTGTGAACGATATTTTCGGCTTTACAGCGCAGCATGTACTGCCACATCAAGTCATAGAAGTCCTGCTCGTGAATCAGTACCCCTGCACCCAGATAATAAAGGTCAAGAAAACTTTGCAAGTCATCAAAGTGATACGCCGCTTCGATATCTGCCAGCGTAGCATAAGGCAATGTAATTCCGTTTTTTTCTGCTAACGAGAGCATTAGTTCGGGTTCCAACGAACCCTCAATATGCAAATGTAATTCTGCTTTAGGTAATGCTTTGATAAATTCAGCATTTGCTATTGTCATAAAAACCTCTGATCTGCTCGAGCCCGCATCGTAAATCTAGCGGTTTATTGAGCGGAAATCTCCGATACTGATTCGGCTTGTGGAATATTGTCTCGATAGTGAGACCAGTTACCTAACAGCTCGTCTACAACCTTGGAGCCGACAACATAAGCCGATTCAATTGCCATTTTCAGTCCGCCGTAGCCCTTATTCTCGTTGAGAAGGTTTTCGGCTGCAGTCAAACCAGGGGGCTGCATCGTGTAGTTGCTGGCTGTTCGCAAGACCATCATCCTGTTTTTGTCAGCCCTGCCAATCTTGTCCAACCAAGAAAGAGACAGATATGAGCCTGTATCTTCCATACCAGATGAAACAAAATTACCTTTTCCTTCGGTCCAGTAGTCAGTCCACTTGTTAGCCCAGTCGTTCAAAATAGCGCCGTGCCAGAAGGTGTAGGCAGACATATTGGCACCCTTAAGGACAAACGGGGGTCTGCGCGCCATTTCATGCTCGGTATATTTTTCGCGAACCTCTACCAGCGACTCATCGTCCCCCAGGTCCATATCCTTCGTTAGCTGATAAGCCCAATTCGTCAGACCAGTATTTAGCTGATACATCTCACCTGTGGGCGCTGGTTTATCTGGATCAAAGGGCATTTTTGTATAACGCGCAAAATACCCAAACTCCCAATCGTCAGGAATTTCTCTGGCATCAATTTCATGGGACAGATCTCCATCAATCTGATACTCAGACCAAGAGGCTGATCCTACAGATGCATCTTCGGGATCAAACCCCGCAATACCAGCAACCAGCCAATAGCTTTTGCTCAAATCAAATCTTGGATCCATACCCAGCGCCATAATCGCAGCAGCAGAGCGCGCTGTGCCGATACCGGTCACAATACCCAGTATGCCGCTCTCCGCATTGTAATAAAGGTCCTTGTAACCGTGGAAAGGAAATTTTTGGTTAAGGTTTCTGCGTTCTTTCCAAAGCTGAAACTCTCCTGCTTTATCACCGCTAAGTTCGCCAATCTCAAACATCGTAACAATGACAACCTTTACTGCAATCGGTGCTTCATTAACCTTCGTCAACTGAAGCTGGTTGCCGGTGTTATTTCGGTCTGCCTGATTAACAGGACCACTACAGGCCGACAAAATCAAAACGTTCGCGGCAAATATAAGTGCGAATAACGATTTAGCTTTCACGAATTAGTTTCCTTAAGTTTGACAAAATCTTATCAAAAAAAAAGGCAGTGCTTACCAGCAACTGCCTTTTTATTTTTAGCTCCGGAACGTTTCTAGAACCGGTATTCAGCCCTTGCCTGAAAATGACGAGGCAGTTCAGGAAGCACAATAGTACTACCGAACAGGTTCGGGAAATTAGCCCGGAAATAGCGCTCATCAGTCAGATTCTTACCATTCAAACTGAACAACCAATTCTCAGTTTCATAGACAACGCCGGCATTAACCAATGTGTAGCCTGGTAATGTCACTGCCTGTGAAAAACCCGAAGACGTTGAATCAACATTCACGACACTCGCGTTAACTGCGACCCCATTGAAGAAGTCGTAAGTTGCGGTGACAGAAAAAATATTCTCTGGGATACCGGCTTTACGTGATGAATCCTCATTTGCCGCACCGACGAATCCGCCAGGCGCACCGCCGTATAGCAATCTTGGGTCAACACCAAGCAGATCTCCTGCTCCGAGGAAGCTGAAACGACCGCCATTTTCAAGAGTATTGAGATTAACAACTTCGATCTTCGAGTAACCCGCTGTCAACAAGAGGTTTTCGTTAACAACCCAACGAAGTTCGAGCTCGACACCTTCAGTTCTATCTGTCGAGTTAGTCACAATTGCCTGCGCGTTAAAGTCTGTACGTTCTTGCTCATAATAAGAGAGGGCAAAATACAACGAGTTATCGATCAGACTACCTTTAACACCAACTTCCATGAGCTCAGAGCCGTCGAATGCGCCTCCACTTTCGATGTTTGATGTCTGGATTTCTGCGCCCTGACCCGCAATCACAGTCGTCTGTTCAGATACGGTGACATAAGGTACGAGACCGATTTCCGAGTTATAGCTTAGACTCGCAGTCCAAGAAATGCCGTCCTGATCGTCAGAAGCGCTCAAGTTCGCGCAACTGCCATCAAGACAAAAGTTATTAGATGAAGAGAACAACAACTTATCCAGCGGCTGACTTGATTCCATATCAACTGTGTCCCAACGAACCCCGAAGAGTGCGCTAAAACCATTTTCGAAGCTGAAATCGACAAGTGCGGCTAGACCGAAGTTCATGTAATCACCCACGTAATATTCGGTGTAATCATCATCTATACGTGTAGCAAGTAGTCGACGGTCAAGCGCGGTTGATGGTCCAGTTAGATCACGACGGTCAAAGTACTCATTCGTGTAGTCATCTCCATGACTGAAGTCTGTGTACCTGAGAGAAGGTGAAAGCTGTACAGACGTCGTTAGGTTATCGCCTTCGAATATTCTGGAGAAAACCAGCTTGTCTTCAAACACGTAAGAATCATGGAACTGAGAGAAGCCATAGGCGTTTTCATTCAAGTTCTCATAAGACTCGTAAAACATCTGATTTTTAATCGTCCAGTCATCACCGTTGTATATGATATCAAAGTACAAAGTCGTGACATCGTTCTCAAGCAAATCGTCAGCAGCGATCAGCGTCTGATTACCTTGCAGCTGAACGGTGCCACCGCCTGGCAACAGCGACATTTGGGGTGAAAGAGATCCTTCCACAGCGGCTATGAAGCCATCCGAACCTGGCGTGCCAAATGCTGGTAGAAACAAAAACGGATTACCTTCATAAAAGCCGTCACCGTTTACATCATACTCTTGGTGGGAAATCGAGCCATCCCCATTCGTGTCTAATGGCGCTGGGCTACCCGTGATATAAGTGCCGTTATCAATCAGGTCCTGAGTCAGACGATTCCAACCGGCATTTTGATTACCTTCATATTCGTGATACATACCACCGAACTGGAGTGTGAGTCTGTCACTGACGTCGGTTTCGAAGGAAACCTGAATCAGAGTCTGGTCTGTGCCGCCGTTATCATAGTAACTGCCGGAGTTTTCAACCTCACCGTACAAGTAGTAGCCATATTCCTGGCCGCCTATTTCGGTTGGTCCTCCAACCTCAGCGGAAAGTACACTTTTGTTCCAACTACCTGTGGTGTATGTCAGTTTACCTTCATCATCAGCCATGAACTTGCCATCTTCGGCGCGGGCTGACTTGGGATTAAAGTTAAGGTAACCACCGATCTTTGCTGGACCATAAATAGGAGAGGCTGGCCCACGCACGATGTCGATTCGATCAGAAGCACCGATGGGCGTAGGATAGTTACCGGGGTTATCCAATCGGCGAACACCGCGGAAATAAGTCTCACCTGGTGTACCACGGACATCCAGTGAACCCGCTACGCCAAAGAAAGACTGGGTAAATGAACCGGGTGCGAGAGTCACGAGCTCGTCAATATCTGTGATGCTGAACCGCTCGATCTGCTCGGCGCTAATGGTTGATACAGAACGCGATGTTTCAAGGATCGATTTACCGAATCCAAAAACCGACTCAACGTTCTCTCCCGGAAGGCTGCCAAGGTCACCCTTAACAACAACCTCTTCCATCTCGGCCGCCACTGACGGCAGCGCACTTAAGGCTAATGATGCAGCTACCACACCTGCGGCTAGCTTCTTCATTCTGCTAATTTTATTAATCATCGTATATTTTTACTCCCCAATTGAGTTTGTAATCTGATCTTACGGTTGAAGATATAATCAAGGCATCTGGTATTAAATCTTGAACGTCGCAAATTACCCCCGACGTTTAAGCGCCGCATTATGCCCTATTTTAGGGTGCATAGTTGATATTCTTTACAAATAAATGACCGAATGTTCGGATCTACCGCGAGCAATGATTTCATTCCTTCACGAGTCATCATTTCCTCGAAACTGATTACCCTTTTATCATAATGAGTTAGAAGCTTTTGTTTAGTATCTTCATCAACAAAGGAATGTTTCAATGAATTGATATTGAGTTGCTTAATTTCATCCCAGGACAAGTTGAACTCGGTCGTTGCGACGAAAAATTCATCGGTCATCGTTGAGTCCCACATGCCTCGGTCATCCGTCGAAAGCGCCACAGGGATGCCGGTTCTCAAATATTCCGGGAATGGATGCTGGCTGTAGTCATCCACATACTCCAATAAAAGGTTACTAATCAGATTGATCTCAATGAGCGCCGGCCCATCTCGCATAATTAGCATTAAATCCGGGTCAGTAATCAGATTGACCCCGTGACCTATCCTGCGAGCGCCCAAGGTTAAAGTATCTCTGACATGACTATTGGGTTCATCTACCTCGCCGCCATGAATCGACAGATTAACACTGTGATACTGGCGCCGTAGCTCTCGCATCGTACTGAGGAATCGCGCCGGATGCCCTTTATCGTCATCTTCGCGACCAACCATATCGAGTCCCACCCACAGATCGCTGTTTGCGGCCACAAACCGATATGCCATTTCTAGTTGATCAAGGCTACTCGGTAAAAAACGCAAGATCGCCATCTGAAACCGAACGACCATTCCTGTTTCTTTCACATCATCTTGACTTAACCTCTCACGCAAAATCCTGACGACCGTTTCCGTCGGGGTAGCAGTGCCGTCCGCATTGAGGTATCCCGTGACAGAATAGTCGGGCTCCATATACATCAGACCTTCGGCACTGAACGCCTTCATGTTTCTGACGACACTTTCTGCCACCAGATAGGGATTGGAGACAAGATCAGCCATTCGCTGCCAATGCATACTGAAGAACTCTTCTCGACCCTCGTGTGGTTTATCTAATCGAATGCTATTTTGCCAGGCCGCTTTTTCTTCCTCGTTCAGATCCGTGAGCAGTTTGTATTCGGCCTTTTCACAGTCATCGAGCATTTGCCAATTCGATGCCTGAATGGTTTTGAAGTACATCAGGTATGGCTGATAATGTTCGTTGCCGCCGTAGGGACGGCAATTATTGATTTTTGTTTTTGTATAGCAGATGTAACCGTTTGTTTTCTGTTCGAGCGCAAGCTCAAACATCCACTCTGAAAAGATGGAACCCGTGTTGTGCGCGTGCAGATCGCCCCCTTTGGGCATAGCGTAAAGCACTTTGTAAAGATCGTGTTTATCACCCGAGGCTTTCAACTCTTCGAACCACTGATTCATATCTTGATCGGCGAGGACGCATTGAGTCATAAACACGCTGAATACTAAGGCCAGGATTCTGTTCAAAAGTTAACTCCTGTAGTTAAACATCAAGCGTTCGAGGCGCGAATATTACCACAGTTGCAAATGGCACTAACATTAATCGTCGGATAACATGCTCAGAACAACAAGAAGGTAAATCCCAAAGGTAGCGGTCCTATGACCGGCAATATTTAAGCCAAACATATTCAGCACGAGAGAATTATGACGGAGTCAGATCTTACTAAAAAACAGGAAGTGCGCTCATCGAAAAACACGTCGAACCCTGAAAAATATCCGAGAGATATGGTTGGCTACGGGGCGAAACCGCCGAATGCAAACTGGCCCAATCAAGCAAGAGTCGCCGTGCAGTTTGTGATCAACTATGAAGAGGGAGCGGAAAACAACGTACTGCATGGAGATGCTGGTTCAGAGACATTTCTTTCTGAAATTATTGGTGCAGCTTCGTACCCAGACCGCCATATGAGTATGGAAAGCCTTTACGAGTATGGCAGCCGAGCTGGCTTTTGGCGCTTGCACCGGCTTTTCAACGAATTTGCGATGCCGGTGACCGTTTATGGCGTCGCGATGGCACTACAAAGGAACCCCGATGTCGTCGAAGCCATGCTCAGGTCTGATTGGGAAATAGCTAGCCATGGACTTCGCTGGATTGACTACCAATTCATATCTGAGGAAGTTGAGCGCGCTCACATGGCGGAGGCGATCGAGATACACAAGCAAGTGACCGGTGAACGACCACTTGGATGGTACACCGGTCGAGATAGCCCAAACACTCGCCGCTTGGTCAACGAATACGGCGGCTTTCTCTATGACAGTGACTCCTATGCCGATGATCTGCCGTATTGGTGCCAAGACTTTGAATCACCCCATCTGGTTGTGCCATACACGCTTGACGTAAACGACATGCGGTTTGCGGCTCCCCAGGGATTCAACGCTGGGGATCAATTTCTGAATTACCTGACGGATACTTTTGACGAGCTGTACGCGGAAGGCGCAGAAACACCGAAAATGATGAGTGTTGGTTTACACTGCCGTATCGTTGGTAAGCCGGGCAGAGCCGCCGCACTAAGAAAATTCCTTACTTACATTTCAAATAAACCCGATGTATGGGTTTGTCGTCGGATAGACATTGCGCGCCACTGGCACGCAAATCACGCACCAACCTAACCGGCAATGTTCAGTTCCTCTCCGACATGAATGCAAGCACTGCATCCCGATCAGGAATCGACGCGATTGCTCCTTTTTCAGTGACGGCAATCGCGGCAGCGGCGCATGCGACTTTTGCCGCATCAATGATGGCCTCACCCCGAACAAGCTCCGCCACCAGCGCACCATTGAAAACATCGCCCGCCGCTGTGGTGTCTACTGCAGCCACCTTGAAGCTCTCTACAAATTCGGTCGACGCTTCCGCCACGATTAAGCAACCACGGGAACCAAGGGTCGTGACCACGGTACCTACACCCTGTTTGCACAAACTTTGTGCGGCGATTGTCACCTCTTCAAGTGTGCCCGATGGCATACCGCTAATTTGACTTAGCTCGACTTCATTGGGCGTTAATATATCAACCATTGGCAATAGAGCTGCTGGTATGTCTCTTGCTGGTGCAGGATTCAATACAAAAGGCGTCTGGTTTTCTGCGCAAATTACCGCGATGCGTTCGATGGTTTCGAATGGGATCTCAAGCTGCACCAACACAGCGCCCGCATTACTGATTCTTGCGGCCTGTTCATCGATCATGGCAGGTAACACACAGGCATTTGCACCACTGGCAATGCCAATACAGTTTTCAGCCTCAGCATTCACAAAAATACACGCTGAACCTGTGCCAACGCCAGCAATCACCCTGACTTCAGGTATCGGCATCTGAAGCTCGGAAAACACCTGCCTCACCGAGTTCGCAATATCGTCATCTCCGATACAACTGATAAAGCGGGTCGTCGCTCCCCCCGCCCGGAAGGCCGCAACCGCTTGATTTGCCCCCTTGCCTCCTAGACCACTGTGCAGCGTGCCACCGGCTACGGTTTCGCCAGGCAAGGGTAGACTCGGCAGATACATTGCAATGTCCCAGTTAGTACTGCCAACAACCACTACTTCACTCATCATTCACCTAATTAGATTGTGTCCAAAAACTCCGACCGTGGTTGGATAGTGGACCTGAAACGTTTACGCCTTGCTAATTATTTGCTCAAAGGCCACCGCACGCACGATCTGTCTATGCATCCTTTAGTTCCAATGACTTTATTCAGGCTTGGTCAACCTTAAGACTCAACTGAGGGCCTGAGACCAAACAACACCCTGAAAACTTCGACAAAAATAGCAACAAATGTCCCTGTTGTAACGGGAAACTGAATCACAGTAATGACGCCCTGCGGGAGAAAATCAAACATAGTAATGTAACTAGATAACAACCATCCAATCACAACGGAACACCCTACCAATAACCAGTCGTCACGCTGCCCAGAACCGGCGCTGACTATCCTGACTCCAGCATACCCAACCATACCAAACAACAATAGCGTAGCACCGTAAAGTACAGCATCAGGGATGAGCTGAAAAACACCACCAACAACTGGGAAAACGCCCAGCAAGACTAGCAAACCTGCGACTACAAACCCCACATGGCGACTACAAACACCCGTGAGTTGAATGACACCATTGTTTTGACTGAATGTGGTATTCGGGAAAGTACAAAAGATTGAGGCCATCAAGGAGTTAGCGGCGTCGCCTAGGATGCCACCCCGAATGCGCAGCCAGTAATTTTTACCGGTTGTGGCTAGCCCAGATAGATTGCTGGTTGCGGTCAGGTCACCAACGGACTCCATCATCGAAATCAAGAAAATTGGCAAAAGGGAAGCCACAATGACCCAGTCAACACTGAGGGGAAACCGCGCGACTTCTGGGACAAACAGAGGATCTAGCTCCGACAAACGCGAGAAATCAGTTAACCCGAGACCTTGCGCCGCCATAAGGCCCACCACTAGACCAATAGAAATGCTGCTGAGACGCACCCAGGGATTACCAAAGCGCGTGGCGGCGACAATTGTCAGAAATACCAGAGAGGCGAGCAATAAAACCGTCCAGCCGCCATTCGCCGCATCTAAATAGGCTCGCTGGATATTGGTCAGGGTTGTCCAGACCAATGTTGCACCCAGCAATATCACCGTCGTGCCTGTTACGTTGGGTGTTATCACGCGTTGCAGTGTCGGAAGCGCGAAACTCAAACCCATCATCAACACTGAACAAACGGCAGCAGAACCAAATAAGGTACCCAATGCTGTTGCGTTATCGTCGCCACCATTGAGCGCATAAAAAGCAGCGATCAGAGGACCGATAAACGCGAAGCTGGTGCCCTGAATACTCAACAACCCAGAACCCACCGGCCCAAATCGCTGAATCTGAATAAAAGTTGCTGCGCCTGAAATAACCAACGCAGCACTCACAAGGTAGCTGGTATCTTGTAACGACAGGTTCATGCCTCCGGCAATAATCAGGGGTGCCACCAACAGCCCCCCAAATACGGCCAATAGATGTTGCAACCCTACCATCAGCCCTGTGCCAATCGGCGGGCGGTCTTCAAGTCCAAAAAGCATTGGAGATTCAGAGTTCTGCAAATTATTTCTACACTTATTCTGCTTGCACTTGTTTTTACTATATCCTTGTTAGCACTCTAATTCGACAAGCAAACGGGAGAACCCATGGAAGATTTTATTCGCGGCATACCGAAAGCAGAATTGCACGTTCACCTGGAAGGTACACTCGAACCCGAGCACATTTTTGCGCTCGCAGAACGGAATAACGTCGCGCTGGCCTACAAAACGCCCGCGCAAGTCATTGCGGCTTACGATTTCCATGACCTCCCCTCATTTCTCACAATTTACTATGCCGCAATGTCGGTGTTGCAGACCGAGCAGGACTTTTACGAGCTGGCATATCATTATTTTCAACGCGCACATGAAGACAATATTGTTTACGTCGAACCTTTCTTTGATCCGCAGGGACACACCACGAGAGGCATTGCTTTTGAAACCATCATCAAAGGTATACATCGAGCGCAGTTAGATGCCGAGAAGAACCTGGGCATTGAGTCAAACCTCATCATGTGTTTCCTACGTGACATGAGTGCAGAATCTGCCATGGCTCACCTTGAGATGTGTCTACCCTTTAAGGACTGGATCATCGGTGTAGGACTCGACTCAGACGAAAAGGACAACCCTCCGATCAAATTCAGAGAGGTTTTCGCCCGCGCAAGAAACGAAGGTTTCAAACTGACGATGCACTGTGATGTAAACCAAATCGATATTGTCGACCATATCTGGCAATGTCTCGATGACATTCAGGTTGATCGTATCGATCATGGAATAAACGCACTTGAAGATGAGCGCCTCTGCGCAGAAATCGCAAAACGAGGTCTCGGCTTGACGGTTTGCCCTGTTTCAAACCGCTTTGTTGTGCAATCTCTGACGACAAAAGAGATCAAGTCAATGTTGCAGAAAGGCATGAAAGCCACCATTAACTCTGATGACCCGGGCTATTTTCGTGCGTACCTAACCGATAATTTTCTCGCCCTCATTGAGGAAGCTGAATTTTCACAAGACGAGATTCGCCAACTCAATGCAAATGCATTCGAAACCAGCTGGTTAAGTGACGCGCGAAAGAAGTACTACCTTGAGCAGGTCAATAACTTCTCATGAAGACGACAGACAATGTTCCATCGCTAATGCGCTATGACAAAAATGCAAACTTGCCAGTGAATACGGCAGCGATAACATAAACGGCAATAGGACAATCACCGGGTCGACCACTCAATAGTTTGATCGCAACATAGGTCACAAAGCCGAGCCCGATGCCGTCGGCAATAGAAAACGACAATGGCATTGCAAGCGCACAAACCACCGCGGGCGCTGACTCGGTGTAGTCATCCCAGTCAATATCCGAAAAACTTCTGAGCATTAGGCAGGCAACAAAAAGTAACGCCGCTGCAGACGCATAACTTGGAATACTCTGGGCAAGCGGCGCGAAAAACAGACACAGAAGAAATAACACACCCGTGGTCACCGCCGTTAACCCGGTACGTCCACCCGCTTCAACACCGGCAGCGCTTTCAATAAAACTGGTTGTTGAGGACGTACCTGCCAACGACCCAACTACTGTTGCACCAGAATCGGACATCAGCGCCCCTCTAAGCCGGGGCATTTTTCCATGCTCGTCAGTGAGATTGGCCCGATTTGCGACACCCACCATGGTTCCGGCGGTGTCAAACACATCGACCAACAGCAACGTCAGAATGACAGTGATCATTGAAAGGTCAAATGCCGCTGCTATATCAAGTTCGAGGAACACAGGCGCGATAGATGGCGGGACGGATAACACACCGCTAAATTCGGCACCGCCAAAGATCCAACCCAGCATCGCGGCGAAAAGCAAACCCAGGATAACAGCCCCGGTGATTTTCCTCACGCTCAAAGTCGCAATCAATGCAAAACCCACCATACAAAGCAGCGGACCAGTATCACTCAGCGCACCAAAAGAGACCAAGGTTGCCGGATTATCAACCACGATGCCCGCATTTTTAAGTGCAATAAAACCAAGAAAAAAACCAATACCCGCGGCAATGCCAAGCTTCAAGTTTTTCGGTATGGCATTGATAAGCCATTCGCGAATGGGCAAAACACTCATGACAATAAAAATGACACCTGAGAGAAACACAGCACCAAGCGCGGTCTGCCAAGTATGACCTAATCCCAGCACGATGCCGTAGGTGAAAAACGCGTTTTGCCCCATGCCCGGCGCCATGGCAATCGGATAGTTTCCTAAGATTCCCATGGCTATAGACCCAAACGCAGCGGCAATACAAGTCGCGACAAATACCGCACCGAAATCCATCCCTGCATCAGACAGAATCGCGGGATTAACCACGGTAATATAAGCCATCGCCAGGAACGTGGTCAGTCCGGCGACAACTTCAGTTTTAATATTCGTGTTGTGACGCTTCAAGTCAAAATAGCGAGAGAGAGATTCCATTAAAGGTGACTCATGTTGAGAAGTCAGTATTTACTGACAGGGATGCTTGAGGATAAATGTAATCCACGCACAAGCCAAGCTATCAAAGGCATTATTAACCATGACAGTGCGGCCGTGTGAATGGTACTCTCGTGCGTCATTAGTTGACTTCCGAAGTGCCAACCGGAATCGCCTTAGCATGAATTAACATGGCATCGAACAAGCGAAAAGAAGCGCCCGATCAAAACCCATAAAGACAAAAAAGCGAACGAGAACTTATGGAAAAGCTATTTATTACACCGAATCAACTGCTGGAAGATTCTTTTAAACTCGGCAAGATGATTTTTGAAAGCGGATTTCGTCCACATTTTATCGTTGGGGTCTGGCGTGGCGGCACCCCGGTCGGTATCGCTGTTCAAGAGTACCTTGAGTACAAAGGGATTGAAGCTGATCACATTGCGATTCGTACCTCCTCCTACTACGGCATCGGTCAAAGAGATAAAATCGTTAAAGTCCACGGACTTCAATATATTGTCGACAACATCAATGCTGACGACGAATTATTGCTTGTCGACGATGTTTTTGATTCCGGCCGCAGCATCGTTGCGATCCTTGACGAGCTAAAAGCAAAATCCAGACTCAACATGCCACAAACAGTGAAGATCGCTTGCCCTTGGTACAAACCAGAAAAAAATATTACGGACATCGAACCTGATTACTTTCTACACCCAACCGACAGGTGGCTGGTTTTCCCCCACGAATTAGTCGGGCTTTCGAAAGATGAGCTAAGTGAAGGAAAGTCATTTTTATCCGAGGACACACATACGCTTTTCGATTCAGACGAGCATTCCTGATCCATCACATTAGTTGCCAGACCTCATGAGCAATTTAATCCGTGTCACTCTGATTAGCTTTCTCGCCTATGCGGTGATGTCGGGCATGCTGGCACAAATCGGCATTTTGATTGGCCCGATCTCGCAGCACTTTGGCAAAGAAACAACCATCGTATCGAGTCAGTTCAGCTGGTTGACGGTCGGTATTTTGGTTGGCTCGGTGATTAGTCTGTTTATCTTTGACCATGTCAAGATAAAAACACTCAACTTATTGGTGTTCACGGCTATCATCCTGGCAATAGTCGGATTCTATACCGTAGACCTGTATTGGGTTAATTCGATACTGCTGGGCATCATTGGGACAGGATGCGGTATCGCCCTACCCGCTGCCGCAATCGTCATATCGAGGGTTTACACGCCCGAGAGGCGGGCAACCATGCTCGTTATCACCGATGCTTCCTTTAGTTTGTCTGGCACTTTTTGCACGGCACTTGTCGTCGTTTATCTCGCCAATGGACTTCACTGGAGCAGCGGATACAGCACGGTGGCCGCACTTGCCTTGATTACGCTTATCCTGACCGCTTTCTCGACATTTCCAGAAGTTCCCCATGAAGATAAGCAGACGATCAAGCAGGAACTCGCTTCTTGGCCAATCGGTATCTATTTTTGCATGCTCGCGCTACTGATTTACCTCACTGGTCAGAATTTTATCCTCATCTGGCTGCCTAGCTACGCTGAGCAAGCGATCGCAATGTCAACTTCCGATGCGGGTGGTCTGATCAGCAATTTTTGGGCAGGCATGCTCGGCGGACAACTCATCGCAGCAGCGATACTCATCAAAGCCGATACCCGGACGATTACGCTATTAGCCGCAATACTTGCGGCGCTCTCTACAATTCCGCTTTGGTCTATAAATAACCCCACTTACATGCCATATCTCACTTTCTGCTGGGGCTTTGTAACTTTGGGGTTGCTAAAACTTATCCTTTCCCTTGCAACAGAAATGGTTGCGGTGCCAAGCCCGCGCCTGGTTTCAGTACTGCTGATGGCGGCGACAACCGGCACAGCTATCAGTCCTTCTCTAAGCAGCATATTAGTCGCTAATACGGCACCCTCAATTGCATTAAAAGTGGGAACAGGCTGTTTCCTCTTGGTCACATTGCTCGTAGTATTTGCTTATCGCACCGCAAGCCGGGAGCACTGAAAAATTTAACCATCGGTTCCGAGCCGACACAAACACAGGAATACCATTGAAACCCGTACCCGTAATATTTGATACAGATCCAGGCATAGATGATGCGATGGCGATAATATTTTTACATGCCTGCAACAACCTCGCCTTGAAAGGCATTACGACCGTATTCGGCAACGCATCTATCGAACATTGCACAAACAACGCTTTATATCTTTGCGAGCGATTTAATATACCCGCACCGGTACACGCGGGGGCAGGTTTAACTTTGTTAGGTAAAGCTGAGGACGATTATCCGGACTTTGTACATGGCGCTGACGGCCTTGCCAATATGCATGTAACACCCAGCGACAAGACACAAGAAGCTTCACCGGCTCACGAGCACCTGATTGAGACAGCTCGCACGCATCCGGGAGAACTCACCATTATCGCGGTTGGAAGACTCACTAACCTCGCCCATGCGATTCAGGCTGACGAAAGTTTTACAACCAACGTAAAGGAAATTGTCTTGATGGGCGGCGCAGTAGATGTACCGGGAAATGTAACACAATGGGCAGAAGCAAACATTATTGGCGATCCTGAGGCGACGGATGTCGTCTTCACATCAGGCATACCGACAACCCAAGTTGGCCTTGACGTCACAATGAAGTCTCTCATGAGTCAAGCGTACATCGCAGAGCTTACTAATCGTTGTGGAGACGCGGGCAAACTACTAACAGAAATCACGCCCTATTACCTGAACTTTTACAGAGGCCGAACAGGTGAAAATGGTTTCGCATGTCATGACTCATCGGCTGTAGCATTTGCCGAGGACCCTTCAATCTTCGAGACAAAGACCGGCGACTTAGCTGTTGTTTTAACAGGAGAGCAAAGAGGTAGAACGACATTCACTGAAAATCAGCAAGGGAAACACACGCTTTGTACAGGCGTAAACTCCCAAGCACTGATGGACATCTACGCCGAACATCTCGTGAAACAATACGGTTAAATCAATAAGATCGTCAAATTTACTTAATACCGAGCACCTTTGTCATATGAATACTATTTGGATCTTCCTCATAGTCGGCAAAAGGTGCGCACTCTGTAAAACCGAATTGCAGATACAGTTGTCTAGCAGGTTCAAACGCCGGCATCGAGCCTGTCTCGAGACTTAATCGCGTCATACCCATTTCATGCGCCACGGCTTCGATGTGGTTCAAAATTTTTGCGGCTACACCTTTTCGAGTGTGGCCATCAGCTGTTCTCATTGACTTCAGCTCACCATGCCCCTCACCCAAATCTTTCAACGCGCCACAACCCATCAGCTGATTCTCACTCCAAACACTCCAGAAAGTAACATCAGGTCCACGGAGCGCTTCAATATCCAGTGTATGAACGCTTTCCGGAGGCGTGTGACGAAACATATCTTTCGCATGGTAATTAAGGAGCTCCGCTATTTCGAGACCTGTCAAGTCATCAACGATTATTTTCATTTAGTATGCCGGTTGATAAAGTTCGACGGGGACATCACCCGGCATCATAAAATGAATCGCCAGTCCATACCCCACATCTGAAATCTCGTCGGTAAACTTTACGCCTTTCTGCGTTAGCTCCTTCACTGTCGTCTCGATATTTTCACAAAAGAAAGAAATGTAATGATCTCCCGATTTTGGCTCATCTGGATTGGGACCCTTCAATACCTGCACAGGATGACAACCCATATCAGCTTCAGGGATATCGAAGATTAACCAGCCCCCGCCAACGTCCGTCGCTTTAAAGCCCAACTTATCTCTGATAAAGGCGCGCAACGCCTCAACCTCGGATGAATAGAACATAGTGTGCACACCTTTGATCATCTCACCCCCTATTTCTGGTTTTGTCCAAAACGCCACAAGACACCCGTTGGGTCTTTAAGTACAAAATCGAGCATACCCCACGGTTGCTTCTCAATTTTTGTAAAAAGTACCTTGTATCTTTCGGCCACGCCCGCATCGGCGACCTGTTGATGCCAATCGTGAATATCTTCGACTAACATATGCATCATGAAATTTTGAGCATGAACAGGTTCGAAAAAGTCCTGAAGTAAAAAACTGCAATTGCCGCGATGAAAGTACGCTATCCCGCCTTCGTCAGATGCCATGGTGAAACCAACATCTTGGTAAAATTGTTTGGACTTTTCGAAATCCGCCGCGGGTACAAATGCTTTGATTTCTATTGTCGCTAAATTACGCATGCAGCCCTCTCATTCAGAAACTCTAAAAAATATTTTTGGTCTTCAATCGTTAGCAGCTCTTGAGGACAAAGGTTATTCTATTGATCGGACGCTCGTCAAAAGGGGGCTCTATCTCCAAAAGCGAGCATTTCGGAACCTATGTTTCGTTAGAGATGCGTAGCCTGAATTTTTTGCTGTATATGCTCCCCCGCCGTGATTTTCCCATACTGAGCCGGATGTTCATCGTCGATGCAACTTTTCAGCACTTCAACCGGCGTCTCGGAATCGGGATCAACAAACATCGCTATTGAAGACCTCGATTGTTCACCTGTACGAGGTTGCACCCTGTGAAGGGTTGACTTAAATCGCCCATTTGTCCATCGCTCCATCAAGTCACCGGTGTTGACAACTATTGTGTTATCCACAGGGTCAGCATCGACCCATTCGCCTCCGTCTAGCACCTGTAATCCAGCGACGCCACTCTGAAACAATAGCGTGATCATGCCATAGTCAGTATGCGCACCAGCACCCAATTGACCTTCAGCGATAACAGAAGCATCGGTCGGCGGGTAATGCAGCAAACGCAAACTTACATTTTCACCATTGTGGTATCTCACGAAAAATTCAGATTCAGTTCCCAGTATTTTTGCAAGCACCCGCTGAACCTTGTATGCACTGGACAGACAATCAGCATAAAAGCGGGTCATCTTGTCTCTGAAGAAGTCACTTGGCCAACGTTCATCCGCGGGATCATGGTGTTGCAGATTCCGCATGGTGAATGTCTCTTTCACATCAGCGGGTTTTGTTGGGTCAAGGTATTCAACGCCTAGCCCCTGATAACCAAAATTCTCTTCGGCACTTCGATACAAAGATTTTTGTTTTATTTCCTTGCTTTGATTAAAAAAGGCTTCACTCAGCGTGAATATTTCCGCTAATTGCTCACGCGTAACATCGAGATTACTGATCGACATGAACCCCAACGTGGTAAGTGCACGCTCCATGTCTCGCGCGATCATTCTGATAGTCTCTGGTTCAGCTTCGTTATAGTCTGCGAAATCAATAATCGGCAGCTTCATCTCTCACCTTCCAATAGGCTCTTTTTTTAAGGCGATACGTTATCCAACCAGTTTAGCAGATCCTTCCGCTCGACCTCTGTCATGCCTGTCACATTGCCGAGTGGCATGTAATTGGTAGCGACCGCGGTTCTTATTCTGGCAGCACTGCCCACAACATTGGCTAGCTCATCCATCAGCACGCCCGCTGGAGGCGCTGCAAAACCGGCAAATGTGGGTGTCGCCCCGTGACAAACAACGCAGTGCTGCGCCAGTATATAAGTTGCCCGCTGATCGTCCACAGCAGCCAGAGGCACGCTCTCAACTCTTGTGCTATCACCAATGTTGGGGACGTCGATTTTCGCCGGGAATTTGTCATAGCCCAAATAAACGGCAGCGACCAGAAAAGCAATAAACGTTTGCACCAAGATCGAGGGTTTAATAATGCCTCGATGTCTAAGGTTAAAAAAATGTCGCGCATACGCCATCAATGCCATCACGTAGGCAAGCACAAGCCAGTTGTACTCATGGCCGTACAAGAAGGGATAGTGATTACTGATCATGCAAAACAACACAGGTAGGGTGAAGTAGTTGTTATGGGTTGAGCGTAACTTCGCGAAGGCAGCCAGATTAGCATCGGGCTCCAAACCCTTCTCGACCGCCGCGACGAAGGATTTTTGTGCAGGAATGATGCCGAGAAACACATTGCCGGCCATGATTGTCCCCATCACGGCACCGACATGTAAATACGCCGCACGATCAGAAAACAACTTCGTCGCCAGCCACGCGAGGAAGGTGAGATAAATCACGATGACAAAGGCAAACAACAAGGGTTGGTGTTTCAGCGGAGAGCGAACCGCTAGCTCATAGAAGGCCAGACCTAACACAAGGAAGCCAACGCTGGCGCTAATTGCGAGGCCAGGATCAGATATCCAGTTGCCTGGACCAACGAGGTACGATTGCGCCTGTATGTAATAAACCGCCACCATCAGAAGCGTGCCGCTTAACCAGGTTGAATAGGCCTCCCATTTAGACCAGTGCAGCGTTGCGGGCCACGCTGGCGGCGCAAGTGCGTACTTGTTGAACTCATAAATACCACCACCGTGAATCGACCAGTTGTCGCCCTTGATACCTTTATCTTTCTTCCATTTGGGTGGCTCCTGAAGGCTGTTATCCAACCAAATAAAATGCAGAGAAGCGCCAATCCAGGCAATACCGGTTATCAGGTGAATCCAGCGGACAATCAAGCTAAACCAGTCTGTGATATAAGCTTCCATGATCAATTATTTTCGCCTTTGTCATATTGTTGTACGCCATGGCAATAGGTTCGCGCGACCGAACGGTCGTCTCCCATCATCATATAAACAAACAGCTCTTCATCGAGCTCGCGACACTGCGTTATTCTTCGCGCCATCATGGGCGTGGGTTTGTTATCTAACACAACAATATCCGCTTCTTTGCCCCGTTCAAAATTACCTATGCAATGATCGAGGTGGGTCGCCTTCGCGTTCCCAAATGTCATCATGTAGAACGCTTCAAGCGGGTGTAATGAATACCCTTGCATTTGGCAAACCTTATAGGCTTCACCCAAGGTTGTGAGCATTGAAAGACTTGTGCCACCACCAACATCTGTTGCAATCGATACAGGCACACCCGCATCTTTCAATTTTTCCAACGGCATCAGACCACTACCCAAAAACAAATTGGAGGTTGGACAAAAAGCCACCCTCCCGCCATTGCCAGCAAGCCGTTGAATTTCATCATCACTCAAATGTATACAGTGGCCAAAAATAGACCTCTCGGTATTGAGTCCGTATTGCTCATAGGAATCAAGATAATCGGCGGTATGCGGATGCACGGTTTTCAACCAGCGAATCTCTTCCAAATTCTCTGACATATGCGTTTGCATCCACACATCGGGAAACTCTTTCAGTAACTGACCGGCTAGGGTTAATTGCTCAACACTGCTGGTACCAGAAAATCTCGGGGTAACCGCATAACCAAGTCGTCCCTTGCCATGCCACTCATTAATCAGGTCAACGCTGTCTTGGTATCCCGACGCTGCCGTGTCCTGAAGTTCAGGTAAGGCATTCTGATCCATCAATATTTTACCAGCAACTAATCTCATATCTTTCGCTAACGCAGCGTCAAACAATGCCTCGGTAGATTGTTTATAACTGGTTGTGTAGACAAATGATGTCGTCGTACCGACAGACAATGTGTAATCAAGAAAGTCGTTCGCTGAGGCTTCTGCAAAAGATCTTTCAGCGTAACGGGATTCCGCTGGAAAAGTATAGTCATTCAACCAATCCAGCAATTGTGTCCCGTAAGATCCGATAACATCTATTTGCGGCGAGTGAACGTGCGTATCGATAAACCCCGGAAGAATGAGTTGGTTCGGAAGCCATTCACATTGCGCCAAGTCAAAACCGGCACCTGCCAAAGACCTGGCATCATCACAGAGATGAATCTTTCCGTCTTCGACAACCAACACACCGTCTTCAAAGTGAACAAGATTTTCCGAGCTTAACCCGGGGTCCCCTAAAAAGTGTGCTATTCGCCCCCGCAGTGCAAAGGTGTTCTCTCGATCGCCAGCCATCAACTGCCCCGATACGTCGAATAACCAAAGGGGTTGAGGAGCAAGGGCACGTGGTAATGTTCCGTTTCATCGAGCACAACAAACGCTATTTGAATATCTGAATAGAAACTCTTCTCATCCATGCCGGAGAAATAGGCAGCCACATCAAACTCCAATCGATAGTGACCAATGCTTGGTTTTAACGTTTCGCTCCACGCCGCGACGCGTCCATCAGCGTTCGTGCACCCAATGGCCATCGGCGCTTCGTTTCCGGATTTAAACAATTTCACTGATACCCCTTCCGCTGGCCTACCGCGGCTGGTATCAAGGATATGCGTTGTAATCATAGGTCTCATTTTTATCCCTTTAGCGATTCTATCGTCGGCTATTTATTGACGCAGCAATTTCGCAATTCGGAGCAGCGTAATCTCACCTTGCTCCCGTGCTGCATTTTCGATTTCCTGTTCACGGGTATTGCCAATTCTACCTTTAAGTAAACCGAGCATTTCCAACGCAGATTTACCCGTCGCACAAACGATAAAGATAAATCCGTGAACCGCTAGATATTGCTGGTTCAATTCAGCCAACTCTGTCAGAGTGATTTCATCAGCATCGATGATCTGTCCTTGTTCACGATTGGCGCTTACAGCGTATTTATTTCTCAGGGCATCCACATCGCCTATCTGAGGATGTCCGCCGAACGCTTCAAGCTTCTCAGGTTCAGACGCCAGTCGCCAGCAATCACTGGCTGTGGCGTAGATTGCTTCCTCGGAAACATAAGGCCTTGCGCGATTCATGTCTGAGGCCCACCGCTCGCACTGACAACAGGATAAAAAAGCGGCGCGAGCTTCATCGTTACTCATCGCATTGAGCGTCGATAAGCCAGACGAACCGCTCAACGTTGCTTTCCTTCGGCATTGGCCGGGACCCCTTGCTGGATCACATGTTTGATGTCTCTCCAACTTAGACCTCTTTTTGCCAACCGGTCTTTTGCCTCTGGCAGCGATAACAATTGTGCAGCAATTGAAACCGCGACTTCCATTGGCAGTTTTCCATTGAGCCTCAAATCACCAATAGGGCAGTGAACCCTTGCAATCGCCTTTTCATCAAAGCCGTCATGTTTCAATCTTTTTTTGAACCTAGCCGCTTTCGTCTCAGAGCCTATAAGCCCGAGAAACTGGCAGTTTCCCTCGTCGAGCAACGCGCGGGTCAGCGCGTAGTCGAGCGTGTGATCATGAGTAATAATCACAACATATGCGTCAGGTTCAATCTGTTCCAAATATTCAACCGGGTTTTCAATCACAACCGGCTTAACACTCGGCGCGCAAGTCTTTGGAAAAAGTGACTCGCGACTATCAACCCAAGTGACATGCATATCGAGGCCAGAGACAATATCGACCAGCGAGTTCGCGACGTGACCGGCACCAAAAATCACAAGATTCATCGCTGCCCGAGGAAACACTTCAAACAAGACGGTCATGCTTCCGCCGCAACACTGACTTGCTTCGGCCGCTAGAGGAAAATGATGAACCTGCTGAATTTGTTTTTTTTGAGCCAACAATTCACGCGCTCTCTGAAGCGCCAAATATTCAAGTTTTCCGCCGCCGATAGTATCGAACGCCTGCTCATCCGTCACAACCATCTTGCTCCCTCCTTCTCGCGGAGTTGAACCCGTGGCACCCACAACAGTCACGAGAGTAAACGCCTCGGCACGCTCATGACACTTGGCCAATGCTTGTTGCCAGCTATGTTTTAGCATTTTCTTCTCCTAGCGAGAGAGCATATTCAGCGCCCTGCGCATTTTGAATCTCACGAATGCAACGATAAACCTCTTCGCTCGTCGCTGGGGCATTCATCGTTGGGCTGAGCTTGTAGTCAGCAATACTTGCGCAAGCATCTCTTAATGCACACCAGGCAGAAATACCTAACATCAATGGCGGTTCACCGACTGCCTTCGAGCGATAAATTGTGTCTTCAGTGTTCGCTTCATCATAGAGCGACACGTTGAATACTGGCGGTACATCATAAGCCGTGGGGATTTTGTAATTTGCCGGGCTATTTGATATCAAGTGCCCCTGCTCGTCCCACTTCAATTCTTCCGTGGTTAACCATCCCATACCCTGAATATACCCTCCCTCAATTTGCCCGATATCTAGGGCCGGGTTGAGGGATTCACCAACATCATGGAGTATGTCAACCTGCATGATTCGATATTCACCGGTCCTGATATCAACAATCACTTCGGTGGCCGCTGCACCATTGGCAAAATAGAAGAACGGCTGACCAGACTGGGTACCAAAGTCGAACGAAATTTTCGGCGTTTTATAGAACCCGGCTGCGGACAATTGGACTCTGGACATATAAGCGAGCTTCACAATTTCAGCAAAGGCATAGTGCTCAGCGTTCACCTTGACGATGTCGTCTGAGATTGAAACCTCCGACTGTTCACATCCAAAATGCTCGCTACAAAATTTTATTAACCGAAACCTAATTTGGTTAACAGCCTCAAGCACAGCCATACCGTTGAGGTCAGTACCTGAAGATGCAGCCGTAGGAGAGGTATTAGGCACCTTGTCTGTACGCGTTGCAGACACCTGAATTCGGTCAAGAGAAACGCCCATCGCTCTGGCAGCTACCTGCGCCACTTTGGTGTATAGCCCTTGCCCCATCTCCGTACCACCATGGTTCAAATGAATACTGCCATCGGTATACACGTGCACCAGCGCACCAGCCTGATTCAAGTGATTAGCCGTAAACGAAATCCCGAATTTCACCGGCGTGAGCGCAAGGCCTTTTCTAAAATGCTTACCGTTGTTTGCCGCCACCCGGTTATAGCTGACGACATCATCACGTCGTGATCGATAATCAGATGTATCTTCAAGCTGACCCACTAATCGTCCAAGCACATGCTGTTTAACGATCTGACCATAAGGCGTTCGATCCCTTCCCTTGCGATAAAGATTCTTCTTGCGAACATCCAGCGGATCTTTACCCGTCTTTCTCGCAATATCTTCAATCATTGCCTCAGCGGCCATCATACCCTTCGGGCCGCCAAATCCTCTGAATGCAGTATTTGAGACCGTATTGGTCTTACAGCGAAAGCCTGTAATCGCAACATTTTCGTAGAAATAGCTGTTGTCCGCATGAAACATTGCTCGATCAACAATGCCTTCAGATAAATCAGGGGAATAACCACACATCGCCGCCAGATCCATCGTCACGCCATGGATAAGCCCATCATCATCAAAGCCCACTTCATATTGATTCCAGAAATCATGACGTTTGCCGGTTTGTACCATATCGTCCTGACGAGGCATCCGAAATTTAACCGGCCGCTGATTCCTCCGGGCAAATATTGCTGCTGTACAAGCCAGCGCCGCAGCCTGCGACTCTTTGCCGCCAAAACCACCGCCCATTCTACGTACTTCAACCTGGACCCGGTTGAACTCTACCGCCAGTACTCTAGCAACCAGTTTTTGAACTTCGGTCGGATGTTGGGACGAGCTAATAATGTGAACGCCTCGGTCTTCGGTTGGCATACAGTGACATATCTGACCTTCCAGGTAGAAATGCTCCTGGCCACGTACATATTGCTCTCCCTGAATGCGATGAGGCGCTTGTTCGATCGCTGCTCGGGCGTCACCCTGCACGAAACGTTTCTCTGGCAATACGAATAAGGTTTTTGTCATCGCATCCTGCGGGGTAATCGTCGCTTCAAGCACTTCGTACTCAATCACCGCAGCGTCAACTGACCGCTTGGCAATCTCTAAAGAAATCGCGGCGACGGCAAAAATCGGTTGACCTACCAACTCAACAACGCCGTTGGCTAACAAAGGATCGCCATTGTAGACAGCGCCAACGTCACCATCGCCGGGTATATCCGCGTAAGTAATTACATCAACCACACCGGGGACGCTACGCACCTTATCCAGCGACAATTTTTTGATGCGCGCATGCGCGTGTATAGACTTGCCCGTGGCCACATGAAGTTGATTCGGCCACTCAGGTAGATCGTCAATATATTCCGCCTGCCCAGTGACATGTTTCACTGCTGATTCGTGTTGCTGATTGAGACAACTTTCTTGATTGGCGTTAGACTTCATCGACACCTCTCAAACCAAAATCTTTCAGCTCATCAACCCTCGGCAAAGATTCACCAAGATACTCAAACAGGGCTCTCGATAACATTTCCGCTGACATTTCCGCCCTGAATGCGGCACTCGCACGAACATCCGTCATCGGTGTCAGGGTTTCAGTTAATAAGCGACATGCTCGGTTGACCAGGTCCTCAGATAATTTTTCAGCTACTAGGAGTGCTTCGACAATCGGTACTCGAAGAGGAATGGCAGCCATACCGCCAAAAGCAACGCGTGCATGGATAAGTTGACCCTCATTTCCATCAAAACAAAAAGCACCCATGACTGATGAAATGTCGTCTTCCAGACGTTTCGAATGTTTATAAAAACGATGAAATCGGCGTGTTGATTGCGTGGGTATCCTAATCTCCGAGATGTACTGATGTGCCTGCAACCGCGTTTTTCGATAATCCAGATAGAAATCTGACAGCGCGATATGACTCTCAGTCGCAATCGCTTCGGGCGCACATGATCTAATCACGACATCGGCATCCCAAGCTAACAGAACAGGCGGTGTGTCAGCGATCGGAGAAGCCGTACCAATATTCCCTCCGAGCGTGCCACAGTTTCTGATTTGCCTTGATCCAAGCCTACTTAACAGGTGAACAAATGCCGGTGACAGATCTTTGAACTGTTGTTCGATATCCGTATAAGTCACCGCCGCACCAATACTCAATTTACCGTCAGCTTCGGTCATAGCCAACAACTCAGGCACCCTCGTGACATCAATCAGATGTTGATACGTCCGCCACCGCTGTGTAATTTCCAGCGCAAAGTCAGTACACCCGGCAACTATTGCTTTGTTACCCAGACGACCAACCAGTGCATCAAGCGCTGCAAGCGAACGTGGTCGATAGTAATTAGCCTCACCAGCTGCTTCTGCTTCCGAACTGATAGGATGCGGTGGCCTCAAAATTTCATTTGAGACTTCGTCATCAACCGCGTCACCGACAGCGTTAATGTCGCTGCCGGTTAACACACTGACGCCCGCTTCAATAATAGGTCGGTATCCTGTGCAACGGCAAAGATTGCCTGAAATTGCATCGAGCACCTTCATTCTCGCATCATCTAGCTCAAGTCGCGCTTTGCGCCCGCTCGCCTGCTCAGCCACGGCTGCTAGCGACATAACAAAGCCGGGCGTACAGAAACCACACTGCGAACCGTGACAATCGACCATCGCGCGTTGAACTGGGTGAAGTTGTTGTTGATTTTCATTCGTTTTCTTTGCGAGCCCTTCAACGGTCACCAAATGCTTGTTTGCAAGTGACCCGGCGAGACTAATGCAGGCATTTATTGCACGATACTCCAAGACTCCATCATTATTCGCTTCCCCAATCATCACGGTGCAAGCACCACAATCACCGGATGCACACCCCTCTTTGGTGCCGACCAAACCCCGCTTGCGCAACATCTTTAATATGGTTGTATCCGGTGCCGACCTAGTCTCAAGATGATCAGACCCTGCTGAATCAACAATATCCAAGCTGACGGGCTTGTTGTTTAACATGAATTCCACGGGGAATTCCTCATACTAAATGAAGACTTTTATATTTATATAATTTACTGTCTATGTCGACAGTTTTATGACACAAGAAGGAATATTTGCATTATTCCGCGTTATTTAAGCATTATTTGCACTTTATTAAGAGATACTTTACTGTCTTATTAGTCAAAATTAACAATATTGTATCCTTAAACGTCCTCTATGACTGAAACCGAACCTCAAAAATCCGGCACGATTCGAGATCGTCAATATCAGGCGATTATCGATGCAGCGATCGAAGAATTCAGTCGCCATGGATTCCGCGCAACAAGCGTTCAGGCAATTTCAGACCGGGTTGGCACTTCTAAAGCTAACGTTCACTATTACTTCAAGAATAAAGAAACCTTGTATAGCAAAGTGCTGGACCACATTGTTGTCCTCTGGAACTCATCATTCGACCAGATTCGGGCAGATGAGGAACCTGCGGTTGCCCTTGAGCGTATGATCAGAGCAAAAGTGCGCCTTTCTTACACCCACGCCAGCGCTTCACGGCTGTTTGCAAACGAAATTTTACAGGGCGCAGTTCACCTTGGAAATTATCTTCGTCACACGCAGCGTCAGTGGGTAAAGAACAAGGTCAGCATTATTCAATCCTGGATCGACAGCGGCAAGATGGACCCAGTCGATCCGGCGCACCTGATATTCCTCATCTGGTCCTCAACGCAGCACTATGCTGACTTCGAAACACAGGTGCTCACGATTCTCAATCGTGCAGAATACGAAGAAGAGATGATCGATGCCATCGCGGAGTTCCTTTGCCAAGTCATATTGAAAGGCTGCGGTCTGAGAGATTAAATTGCAATCAACTGCTCGATAGGTAATGGTGACTTTTAACACTGGCGCCAGACAATTATTCCGCACTTTGCAACGGGAATTAAAATGAACCGTTTTATCTTTATCACCCTTCGGGAAACCAACAATACAGCCTGTGCAATACGCGAGTCAGCGCTGAGCGCCGCGATGATTACTTCATTGATGTGCCTACAACTCGCGTTTTCTACAGCAACTTTCGCAGCCAACGACACGAGCACAAAGAAACCCTTTGAGTTGCAAGCGGGCTATAAGCAGGAAATTCAAAAGATCAAATCAGATGAAAAAGTCAGCAAAGCGCTTGCCTATGTCGCAACTGTTGTCGAACGTGCGGAAAGAGAACTGATTGAAATTACTGAGATCCCAGCCCCCCCTTTCAAAGAGACTGCTCGAGCACAGCGGTTTGCCGAAATGCTGAGAGATGCTGGCCTTACCGACGTCACGATTGACGAAGTAGGTAATGTCGTCGGGCGCCGCGCTGGCACGCTGGGGAAACGGACGATTGCCTATAGTGGTCATCTTGATACCGTATTTCCCGAAGGCACCGACGTCACCGTTAAACATAGAGATGGTAAGATGTATGCCCCGGGTATCGGCGACAACGCCCGCGGACTCATTGCTGTGCTCGATGTACTACGCGGCATTCAGCATGCAAATATCAAGACAGAGGCAGACATCTTGATTATTGGCAATGTCGGCGAAGAAGGGCTCGGAGATTTACGCGGCGTAAAACATCTTTTCAGAGATGGCGCACCAAGCATTGATTCATTGATTGCAATTGACGGCGGCGACGCCCGACGAATCGTATATGGCGGCGTGGGATCACATCGCTACAAAGTCACTTTCAGAGGTCCCGGCGGGCACTCGTGGGGCCACTTTGGACTACCCAACCCTCACCATGCACTGGGCCGAGCCATTACAAATTTTGCAAACACCGCTCCACAAGTATTATCTAGCGGTTCAAAAACAAGTTACAGCGTGGGACGCATTGGCGGCGGGACATCAATCAACTCTATCGCTTTCGAATCTTGGATGGAAGTTGACATGCGCTCCGGGGATCAGACCAAGCTTGACGAGATCGACAAAGTATTTCAGGTAGCCGTTCACAAAGCCCTTGATCAGGAAAACAAGGCCAAGCTAGGTGGCAATGATCTAACGGTTGATATTGAACGCGTGGGGAAACGCCCTGCCGCACAGGGAAATAAAAGTGCAGCACTGGTGCAGCGTGCAATCGCCGCCACCCTGGCGATGGGGGTAGAACCATCCCTGGCAATCGCGTCAACGGATGCAAACCTGCCAATATCTATGGGGATACCGGCTGTTACTATGAGTCGCGGCGGTATCAGCGGGCGCGCGCACGCACTCGATGAGTGGTGGCAAGATGAGAAAGCCTACGTTTCGGTTCAGATCGGCATTTTAACCTTGTTGGCAGAAGCCGGCTTAGCAAACTAGGGATAAACACAGCTGCGAAAGCCGTGGAGCGAGGCCGCGTTTCGTAGCAACAATCCCCCCCCTGCTCAAAGCCAGCAACAAACATAAGTTCCCCGTAGAACCTTGAGACCTAACAGTGCCTGTGATCGCAAAGCCAAACCTCTGGGACTCTGAATCAGAATAGGCTACCCTGAAACTTCTTTTGAGGACGTTTGACCGTAAGTATATGAGTTATCGTTGGTACATTGTCGCTACAACCCTTGTAAACCAAGCGATCAGTGTCGGCATTCTCATTTACTGCTTTGCGCTATTCGCTGTACCCTGGCTGGAGCAATATTCCGTCAGTCGCGGTACTGCAATGCTGGCTATTTTCTCGCTGCAACTTGTCGCAGGGCTTTCCAGCCCATTGCTCGGACGACTACTTGATCAGTATCCAATAAAAAATTTGGTCATCATTGGCGCAACCTGCATAAGCACGGGTTTGCTGACGCTATCACAGGCAACCCATTTCTGGCAGGTTGCACTTTGTTACGCCACCCTGCTACCCATAGGCATGGTACTTTGCGGCACCCTAGCCTCTCAATCTCTCGTCAGCAAATGGTTTTCTTCGGACCGCAGCATGGCGCTAGGTATCTCCGCAATGGGCACGTCTATCGGCGGCTTCATTTTACCCTTTGTCACCGTTTGGCTTTTTGACAGCTATGATGTTGAGACGACACTCATTGCTCTGGCCATATTGTCATTTGCCGTATTGGTTCCCTTGAACTTGGTCGTACTTAGGGCTCACCCCCCCACAGCACCAGCGCCAGCAGAAAACACGGCGAGTCTGAACACAAAAAACTGGACGAGCTCAGCGATTCTGACAACGCGTACATTTTGGATTCCAGTACTCGGTTTCATACCTGTGAACGCAGCTTTCGGTGGGGTTCAGTTCAACTTAGGCGCGTACGTTGGAGATCTAGGATTCGAGCAGCAAATAGCCGCGCAACTTATCTCTGTTACTTCAATCAGTATGATCGCCGGAAAGTTCATTTTCGGCAGCCTGGGCGACAAAGTTGATCATCGAAAACTTTACTGGCTGATGTCTGTGGCACTCGGACTATCACTCTTTTTATATCAGGGCGCTCCTAATAGGATCGAACTCACCCTAGCAGCCACGCTACAAGGTCTGGCGACAGGCGGCATGCTCCCTATGATGGGCATTATGTACGCCAGCCGGTTTGGCACCCTATCATTCGGTAAAGTCCTAGGATTCGTTAATCTGTTTCTCATGATAGGTAGCTTTGGATCTCTCTTCAGTGGTTGGATATTCGACACCTTGCAAAGTTATGACTACGCATTCTGGACATTTTTCATACTGCTTGTGCCAGCAGCGATTGCCATGAAATGGTTGCCCGCACCGGCAAATCAAAGTGTGTCTCACTAGATGAATAGGACAAGCCTAAATCAGGCCTACGAGTAAACCATTTGACTCCAAGACCAATGTCGATCAAGCCGCTGATGGGCGCATTGCTGCAAACAAATTGACGCAACAACAAACATTCAGCCATAAAAAAAATAGTCACATATCTGTGTCAGGGCCAGCCCCGGGTAAAGTATAATTCAGCGATGGATAAAGCTGAAAGAAGCACTTGGATTAAGAATCCGCTTAAAGTCTGGACTGGAAATCAACAGCGCTCGACTCACAGCGCCGATGGCGGCATTGTGGTATTAGGCGACCAGATTGTTGAACTCGTGCCTCAAGGCGCCACGCCCACGCGCAACATCCACAACACACTGGACGCATCGGGATGTGTTGTTATACCGGGACTCATCAACTGTCATCACCATTTTTATCAAACGCTAACACGCGCATTCCCCGGCGCCCTGAATAAAGAACTGTTCGATTGGCTGGTCAGTCTCTATCCCGTCTGGGCGAATCTCACCGAAGAGGCAATCTCAGTTTCCTCGGAGCTGGCGTTGACAGAAATGTTGCTGTCGGGCTGCACAACCGCTGCGGATCACCACTATGTATTTAACGACAAAACCCAGAATGCAATTGACCAGCAAGTCGAAGCAGCCGAAAAAGTTGGTATGCGGGTCTTGCTAACCCGGGGTTCTATGAGCCTTGGAAAAGATGAGGGCGGCTTGCCACCGAACGAGGTTGTTCAAACTGCTGATAAAATTCTGCAGGACAGCGAACGACTCATCAATGCATATCACCAACAGCATGCTGGCGCGATGGTGCAAATTGCGCTTGCGCCCTGCTCACCCTTTTCCGTTACGACCGACTTGATGAAGGACAGCGCCTCCCTAGCACGTGAACATGGTGTTCAACTACACACCCACCTCGCGGAGACTGAAGATGAAAATGCATTTTGTCTCGACATGTTCGGACTACGCCCACTGGATTATTTGGAGTCAGTTGGCTGGCTCTCCGATGATGTCTGGCTCGCTCATGGCATCCATTTTAATGATCAAGAAATTACCAGATTAGGCAAGGCCAAAACTGCGATATCCCACTGTCCGAGTTCAAACATGGTACTAGCATCAGGGCTTTGCCCCGCAAAAGACCTGCAGCGGGCAGGCAGCGCTGTTGGACTTGGTGTCGACGGCTCTGCATCAAATGATTGCTCAAATCTGATGCAAGAAGTTCGCCAAGCATTCATGCTGCAGCGCCTAAAATATGGTTCGTCTGAATTCACACACCTGGATGCACTTCACCTTGGCACAAAAGGTGGCGCTGAATTAATGCGCCGGACAGACATCGGTGAATTGGCTGTCGGCAAACAAGCGGACATCGCGATTTTTAATTTGGATGAAGCTCGATTTGCCGGTGCGGGTGATCCATTGGCTGCTCTGGTACTCTGCGGCGCGCATAGGGCCGAGCATGTGATGGTTAGCGGTGAGTGGCGTGTCAGTCACGGAGAACTTGTGAGCGGGGATTTAACTGCGCTAATAGAAAAACAACGCGCCGTTGCGGTCGCTCTGACCTCTTAGTCCGGGCTTTACACGTCGGGTAAATTAATTTCCATTCTTATCCGAGGCTTTTCGACCGTCGATGTATTCATACTATTTTTTGCAAACTTCTCAACGTTGAAATAATGTAGCCATGATGATCCGACCAAACATATTTCCATTGTTATTTCTGTTATGCCTGTCTGCAAATGCCTCCGCGTTGGATCGCGAATTATCCAGATCTATTTTCGCGGAACTCATTAGCATTGATACCACGAACGAACATGGGAATACCACGCTGGCAGCACAAGCAATGAAAAACCGGTTGTTGGCCGCCGGCATTCCCGAGCAGCACCTCTGGCTTGGCGGCTCAGCATCAGATAAACAAAATCTCGTCATAAGGATGCCAGGCAAATCTTCCTTGAATCCAATTCTGCTGTTGGCGCACCTCGATGTGGTTGAAGCCCTTGACGCTGACTGGACCACTGCACCATTTCAACTCACCGAGAAAGACGGTTATTTCTACGGTAGAGGTACCCTAGATGACAAGTCAATGGCGGCACACTTTGTCGCCAATATGATCGAATACACACGTGAAGGCTGGCAACCGGAACGAGATATTATCGTCGCCCTAACGGCAGACGAGGAAGGCGGCAACCACAACGGCGTCCGTTGGCTACTGAAACATCACAGGGAAAAAATCGATGCCGCGCTAGCAATTAATGAGGGTGGTACAGGACTTATCATCAACGGTCGTTACAAAACCAACAATTTACAAGCAAGCGAAAAGACCTATCAGACCTACAAAATAACGGCCCGGAATGCCGGGGGACATAGTTCCCGACCCGCTAATGAAAACGCCATCTATGATCTTATCGATGCAGTCGGCGCCATTCGACAATACGAGTTTCCGTTACAAATTAATGAAGTGACTCATGGTTTTTTCACACAAACTGCAAAGATTGTGGATCAACGCCAACTGCGGGAAGACTTAACTGCGATCACAAAAAAGCGCCCTTCAAAACGTGCGATTAAGCGATTGAGCGCGCAGCCCTATTACAATGCGCTGCTACGCACGACCTGCGTTGCGACCATGTTGAGTGCCGGGCACGCAGAAAATGCACTGCCACAGACCGCTGAGGCAACGATAAACTGCCGCATCATTCCAGGCGTTGAACCTTCCGCGATCAAAGCGCAACTGAAGAAAGTTATCGCTAACCCGGCGATCGAGATCACGTCGGTCTGGGACACGATCTGGTCATCACCCTCTAATCTCAGCCTGGTGATGCCAGACGTCGAAGCGGTGACGACTAGCATGTGGCCAGGTGTTATCGTCGTGCCGGTGATGTCCACCGGAGGCACAGATGGCACATTCCTGCGTGCCGAGGGTATACCGACATTCGGAGTAAGCGGCATATTTACAGATGTTGACGACAACCGGCAGCACGGCAAGGATGAACGTATCGGGGTAAAACAGTACTTCGAAGCGCAGGAGTTTATGTATCGCCTGGTCAAAAAAATTGCCGGCCGCAGCCTACCGTAGGGCCATAGCATTATTCCAACGACTGATAGGTCTCCCATTCAAATCGCGGCATGCAGATACTAAAAAACACTAGGTCATCATGACCATCATTGGTGATATTCTGCGGCGTACCCACTGGTATTTGCACCGTGTCGCCGGCCTTCACCTGTATTTCACTGTCACCCAAAAACATAAGTCCCTGTCCGCTTTCCACCACATACCATTCCGCTACCGTTAAACGGTGCTTTTCAGTGGTTATGCCCTGCGGCACCCGACATCTTGCTAAAGAGAAAGCAGGGTTGCTTTGATGATTAAGGTATTCAGTCACGTGCAATCTTTCACTAGTGAGCTCTTCCGACAATGGCGCTTGGGGTTCATTTCTGCTGCTGGAAGAGCCAGCCGAAAATACTTCGCTGGTCATCTCTTTTTTTAGCAAAGCCAACAACGTGTCAGCAAACATATTATCTGTTAAAGCCATATTCTCCTCGAAGACTCATTGGCAGGTTTAGCATCTATTCAATGTTCGGATGATGCACTGACTGATAGAAAAAGTCTCGCATCTTGCTTATTTGGACTATTGGGCTGAATATAGAAGAAAATGAGCCCTGCTCAACTGTCATGAGATTCTTTGAAAAAGCGTCTGACCTAGAAGGCCTGATAGCTAAATAGGCCATATCAATAGAACATGCGAATAGAACGTGTAAATAGAACAGGAAAGCTAGGACGAGGGTTCAACGAACAATTATCAAAACCAATAAACATGAAAGGAATCGCTCACTATGAGATTAGCTAATCGGGTTGCAATTATTACAGGCGGTGCAAGCGGCATGGGTCTGGCCAGTGTGCTTCGATATCTAGACGAGGGAGCCTGTGTGGTTGTCGCCGACTTTAACGAGACAACAGGTGCAGCAGCGATAGCCGCAGCAACGGCAAAGGGGTATAGCAACCAGGTCACATTTTTCAGAGCAGATGTCGCAAGCGAAGATGATATTGCCAACTTGGTAGACCACACATTGAGCCGGTTCGGCCAGCTGGACATTATGTTCAACAACGCCGGCGTCGGAGGCGCGATCGGACCCCTGACAGAGACCACGGTAGCGTCCTGGGATTACACTTTCGACGTGTTGGCTAAAGGTGTATTTCTCGGCATCAAACATGCCGCTATCGCGATGCGCGCCGCAGGCAAAGGGGGATCTATCATCAACACTGCGTCAATCGCTGGATTAAGTGGCGACGCAGGCCCCCTCGTTTACTCTGCAGCAAAAGCAGCTGTGATATCGTTAACAAGGTCCTCCGCCGTTGAACTCGCGCCTGACAAAATCAAAGTGAATGCAATATGTCCTGGGTTCATCGCGACCCCACTTGCAGACGGAGGCAACCCTGAAGCGACTCAAGCAAAATTCGCAACGTCTCAACCCTGGCCAGACTACGGCAGAGGCGAACACATCGCCGGTGCGGCTTTGTTTCTTGCCAGCGATGATTCAGAATTTGTCACGGGAGAGGAGATCGTTGTCGACGGCGGCCTGACAGCAGCCGGTCCTGAACTTTCACGCAAAATGCCCAAAACCTCCGGAAGAAACGCCAAAGTGTCCGGTATTACCAAAGGATCAACAGGCGAACCGCCTGAAGTCAAAAGACTCTAACCATGCAGACTTCAGATGACGAAGAAAAACATGACCGATGACAATCAAACATCTTAAAATTGCACCACCCGTCATGAGCACAAAGTACGAGACCAGGTGGAAGAACAGCAAATGATTTTATTAATCCCGGCAGATGCTGACGTACTGATGATCAGTGCTGCTCTCATTTAAACCAGCAAAACCTGAAAATTTCGCGATTCTTCAACATTCACTTAGGTCAAAGCCTATGTCCAACAGCATGTCCGATCCATTTACACTCGTCGATCAAACCATTCTTGTCACCGGCGGTGGTGGTGGTATTGGTGCAGATATCGCTCGTCAGCTTGCACGCGCGGGGGCTACCGTCATCGTGCATTATCGTCACTCAGCAGAAAACGCCGAACAAGTCGTCGCGGACATTCTGGATGATGGTCATCTGGCCCTGACTATGCAGGCAGACCTGTCACAGGAGAACGAAACCCGCGGTCTCTTTAAAAAGTTGGCCGCAAGCGGGTACCACCTAAACGGGCTTGTGAACAACGCGGCGAGTATGGATGTCTGCGACCTGCAAGATATGAGCTTGGAGCAATGGCAACAAATGAATCAGACGAATATGGATAGCGCCTTTTTGACAACACAAGTATTTGCTGCGCAACCACAAATTATCGACGGTCAAAGTGCTGTGCGAGCGATCGTTAATATCGCTTCAATTGAGGGTCTAGACCCGGCACAGGGTCACAGCCATTATGCGACCAGCAAAGCCGCGATGCTGATGTTCACCAAAGCAACCGCTCTGGAACTTGGCGCTTCTGGTGTCAGGGCAAACTCAGTTTCACCAGGACTGGTCGAGCGCGAGGGGATACGGGATCAGTGGCCCGAAGGGGTTGAACGTTGGGAAGCAAAAGCACCAAGTGCCAGCATGGGCAAACCTATCGATATCGCTTACGCAGTTCAATATCTCCTGTCACCCGCAGCGGCCTGGATTACCGGGGAAAACCTCGTAGTTGACGGCGGCATGAGCGCGACGAGCCACTGGTAAGCGAAGGTTCGCCGCTTCGTTTGACTACGAGGTAAAATGTGCGACGTTATTCTTCCGCATTATTAGTGACAAATAGGTAAACTGCTTTATCAACAACGCTTAAAAACGGGAATATTACCATCACTTTAAACAGAACCCAGCTACTTGCGATTTGCCTGCTTGCAACATTTATCATCTCAGGTCTAG
Organism: Pseudomonadales bacterium; assembly: GCA_964228885.1. Classification (GTDB taxonomy): domain Bacteria; phylum Pseudomonadota; class Gammaproteobacteria; order Pseudomonadales; family Azotimanducaceae; genus UBA4582. Next base: position 63,966 of record CAXRCG010000081.1, read on the forward strand.
TGACCACAATGGGATTGATTATCCCCAGTGCCGCGACGCACTTCGATGTGGAAGTCACAACAATGGCCTCTCAGTTCACCTGGTTTACCGGTGCAGTCTTTGTTGGCTACCTGCTGTCCTTTGTGGTGTTCGACAAGTTCTCTATCAGACAAGTGCTTATCACTGCCTATTTGACCTGCATCGCAGCTATTCTGCTGATCCACTTTACCCACAACTTCACAATGCTGGCGGTCTGGTTCGCCGTGTTTGGCGTCGCCATTAGCCTGGTTGCCTGTGGCTCCAGCACCCTGATCACGCAAATCTGGGAAGGCAAAGCCCGACAAACGGTACTTGTCGCACAGGACGCGCTATTTAATGGCGGTGGTGTGATTTTTTCGATGACAGCGACTTGGTTTGCCGCTGGTATGTTTCAATTTAGCAGCACCTATTTGGTGGTTGCGGGTATCATCATCTGCACCCTAGGCATGATATTCACTTCAAATTTTAACAAGGAAATTATCTCTATCGGATCTGACGACTTGTCCCCAGAAAACACGCCAGCGGTCGAGCTAGTAAAGACGCAGTGGAACCTCGGCATCATCATGGTTGGATTCAGCCTGATGCTCTTCATGCTTGCAAAAATTGCCATGTTTATCTGGGCACCACAATTTGTTGAACAAAAATTTCAGGTAGGTGGTGCAGTTTCTGGCGAGTTTATGTCGAACGTCTTCACCGCGGCACTCATCGGTTCGTTAGCAGGCACATGGCTTGCATCGCGAGTGAATGTGAAATACTTGCTCTACATATTTGTTTTGGTTTCTACGGTTTCTGTCTGGCTGCTGGCGTCAACCGATGATATTGAGCTGATGTTGTTGCTTGCTTTTGCCTATGGCATATCCATTTCTGCTACCTTCAACGCTTATATGGCATACGCACTTAGCTTCGTTGCAATACCCACGCACCGCAATATCGCCTACATGCTTGTGATGTCTGCGCTGGGTTCCTCACTTGCCCCGGTATCCAGCAGCATGGCAGTTGACCTAACAGGAGATATAGCAGATGCCTTACTGTTCTGCCTGGGCATTCTCGTGCTGGTTGTTTTCACCCTGGGCATCAGCGAGTTCCTGAGCAAACCAATAGCACAAACAACCGCTGGCGCAAACCCCGAGGCAAGCTAGAACCATCATGAACCTTGCACACATTCCAAAGCTTGACCTGAATTTACTTGAGCAGAACAACAACCCTGAGCCAACTGACTTCAAGATATTGGGTTACTCCGTGAATTCATGGTTGAAGCAGGTAGATCGCTTAGGACCCGTCTTTCAGGCAAACCTAGATGGTAATGACAGTGTCATCATTGCAACTGCTCAGGCTAACGCTCAGGCGTGGAAAACGCCATCCGGATGGGCATACCGGCCGACAGACGCCGGCACCTTTTTTCGCAATCAGATGGGTAACGACCACATTTCTGCGCTCGATGGTGAACCCCACCGACGACTTCGCAAGCTTGTGCTTCCTGGTTTTGGCGCAGCAGCATTGCAACGGGACATTAAAATTGCCGCAGACACGATCACCTCAGGTTTCGCAGACCTTGCGGGTCAGTCTACCAATATCCATGAAACACTGTGTCGACTCTATGCGCAGTCATTTACAAAAACGCAGATCAAAGTTGATATCAGTGAAGCACAACTCGCGGTGTTAAATCGTTTTGAGGAAGAGTTCATCTGCGGCTTGCAATTGTCACTGGCAGATCAAGCCAAGTGGTTTGGGCGGGAAAAATATCAGCAGTTGAGAAAAGAGGCTTTTGACTACTTTAATCGTGTCGTCATGGCGCGCAAGTCCGGAGAACCCAAGAATGATTCGCTCGCCATCCTGCTGGGCAGAAAACTCCCCGACGGGTCTGCACCATTAATGGATCATGAGCTGGCGCAGGCGGTTTACTTTCTCTCGGTCGCCGGCGTCGGCAATGTCGCGAATCTACTTTGTCCTCTGATGTGGGCGATTAAGGGTACAGAATGGATACCCCGGCTACAAGATGAACTCAAAGGGTTCACGCCGCAAAAACTCACGGGCATGAAAGACTTTCCGATCATGCGAGCCCTGATCACTGAAGCAGAAAGGTGTTTTGCCCCGACAGAAATAGTCCCCAAACGCACGACAGTGGATATTGAAATTTTGGGTAAAAACATTCCCGCCAACACACTGGTCAGCCATCTGCATGTTATGTCACATTTTGAGGCAGCACGCTATCCGGACCCGCTAAAGTTCAAACCAGAACGATGGCTAAGCGAAGACCTGAGTAAACCCAATGCTTTCGGCGGTGGTAAACATATGTGTCTTGGCATGGGTGTCACCCGGGTCTATATGCCGCTCACTTTGGCTTTGATTTATACTGAATATGATGTTGAGATTACCGAACCACCGGTATCAAAATCCCTCGAACCAGACTTTGAACCTGCACCGCGATCTACCGTCATGAATACCCGGCTCGTTAGACGCCAGCCTTAAGGCGAACACACAGCTCAACAAAACTGTCTACATCCGCATCGCGCAGACCCTGTTCAGCGTCCATGATGATCATATCCGCATGTTCACTAGAGGGTTCGACAAACTCACTGTGCATCGGCACCACCTGCGTAAAAAACTGACGTTTAATGTCATCAGGCGTTCTACCTCTTTCGACGATATCGCGCTGGCTTCTGCGCGCGTACCTGACACCCTCTTCACACCCTACAAAAACACCATAGTCCGTCCAAGCTCTTATGGCTGGCGCATGCAGCACAAGGATACCCTCGATGATAACAAGCGCCTTGGGCGTCAGGGTTTTGGTTTCAGCCGTTCTAGTATGGGTCGAAAAATCATAGATAGGGGTTTCAATACTATGACCCTGTTTGAGAGCGCCTAAATGCTCGCCCATTAAAGTAAAATCCAGCGCATCCGGATGGTCAAAGTTCACAAATACCGGATCTCCTAAATTAGGACGATAGTAATCATCCTGGTACACAACCGTGCAGTGCTCATCACCAATTGTGGTTCTCACCTTTTCAACCAACGTTGTTTTCCCTGAACAGCTGCCACCAGCAACCGCTATCACTACCGCACCTGCCAAATTGCTACTCCTTAACGTCCTCGCTCGGTTTCAATCAGACATTATCCTCTGGTCCGCAGGAGTATGCCAAGACGGCAGCGCACTTTTTACGTTAGTATCTGTCTATGGCCCGTTCCCCCGAAAATAGAGACATACTCTCCGTCACTGACCTCAATCGATCTGCCCGCAGGTTACTTGAGGGCGAATTTCCGATGATTTTTGTCGAAGGTGAGATATCCAATCTGGCAAAACCTTCTTCTGGCCACTGGTATTTCACGCTTAAGGATGAAAAAGCCCAAATTCGATGTGCCATGTTTCGCAATCGGAATCAGGCGATCCGGTTCAACCCGGCGAATGGCAACCAAATTGTTGTGCGAGGAAAGATCAGTCTGTACGAGGGCCGAGGTGAATTTCAGCTCATTGCCGAGTTTATGGAGGAAGCCGGAGATGGCGCACTGCGCCGCGCGTTCGACAAATTAAAAATGCAGCTAGAAGCAGAAGGCTTGTTTGCCGAGCAACACAAGCAAACGATACCCGCCATGCCAAAGCACATTGGCGTGATTACCTCGCCCACGGGTGCAGCGATACGTGACGTATTACATGTACTGGATCGGCGCTTTCCAGGCATAGAAGTATCAATTTTCCCAGTAGCCGTTCAGGGTGAGGATTCACCCCAGCAAATAGTCAATGCCATCGGATTAGCGAACAACTATTATCATCCAGCACTTGCGGCCGAGTACAACAATACCCCAATGGACATCCTCTTGGTCACCCGCGGCGGCGGTTCGCTCGAAGATCTCTGGTCATTCAATACCGAGCCTGTGGCTCGCGCCATTTTTGACAGTGGTATTCCGACCGTCAGTGCCATTGGCCATGAAACAGACATATCGATCGCCGACTTTGTCGCAGACCTTCGTGCACCCACACCATCTGCTGCCGCAGAGATGATCAGCCCGGACCAACAAGAATGGTTACAAACCTTTGTAAGATACGAGCATCTACTGGCAACCATTTTTCAAAACCAGATTGACACAGAGCAAAAGAACCTCGATCACCTGCGACGCAGACTCAGGCATCCGGGGCAAAGATTGCAGGATCTCAGCCAAAAGCTTGATGAGCTGGAACTCAGACAACGGCGGGCCTTTGAACGCTACGTCAGCCAATTCCAATTCGATGCCACTCGCGCGCGACTCAATCAGGCCATGCAGCGCACACTGGAACGCGCGAATGGACAACTGGCGATCACCACCGCCAAGCTCGAGCGTCCCGACCGAAAAATTCAGGCGCTCAATAGTCAGCTCGAAAAACTGAGTACAAAACTCAGTCTGGGCGCATCTACACAAATCGAGCGTCTAAAAAGCAGGTTCACAACCGCCACAGGAAAACTGAATGCTCTCAGTCCACTGGCGACGCTCGAGCGAGGATACGCTATCGTGAGTCAATCTTCGGAAACACCCGGCACTGATGTACATGCTTCCCATGTGCTGCGAGACACTTCGAGCCTGAAAGAAGGTGACGAGATCCACGCTCGGCTCAGATCAGGATCACTCAAAGCCCGCGTACTTTCCGTCGATGAAGCCTGAAACTATCCTCGAAACCCAAAGACTCCGACTCCGCTGCTTCACTCGGGCGGATCAGTCTTTTATCTTTACGCTGGTCAATACATCAGGCTGGATACAATTTATCGGCGACAGAAAAATCCAAAACCTGCATGATGCTGCTAGCTATATTGATACATTAGTCGACGCTTACGAAACCAATGGATTTGGGCTATGGTGTATTGAAGCCAAACACTCCAACAAAGCCATCGGCATGTGCGGCTTGATCAAACGCGATTATCTTGACGATGTGGATATTGGTTTTGCGATATCACCGGAACATGCAGGCGTTGGCCTCGGTTTTGAAGCAGCCTCTGCTACGCTTAAGTATGCAAACAAAAATTTGGGCTTGAACACCGTCGTCGCGATAACAGATGAGCACAATCAGGCCTCAATTGGTCTGTTGAAAAAAATCGGCTTAAATTTTGATCGTATGATCCACGCACCGGAAGACAGTAACCCGTTACTCCTCTTTAGTCAGGATGCGCAACCGCAAACTAGTGCCGACGAGCATCAGCAGGCGCTGATCGACGCGGTTAATCAGACCATGCCATTTGGAAAATATGCGGGTGAAAAGCTGATCAACTTGCCCGAACCCTATCTGGTCTGGTTTCACAAGGAAGGTTTTCCGAATGGGAAACTTGGACAGCAAATGGGCTTGATGTACGAAATCAAGTTAAACGGGCTTGAGGGGATGTTGAAACCACTTGTTAACCCATAGCCAAACACCTGCAAACTAATCAAAAAATGGCACCTCCGTTCATAGACTAGAAAAAGATAACTGGCAGCGGCTAGGAAGATAATACCCATGCACTAAACGACGCTTTGATGCTGATGCAGTCGAAGCAGACATTGAAATTTATAAAAGGTTTTCATTATATGGACAATTCAAAAACACCTGCCCCATCAACAATCAAAGGCATGCATCATGTGGGTATCGCGGTACGCGACGTCGAAAAGTCAGTAAAATTCTATCAATCGGTCACGGCCCTAAAGAGGCTCGACCAGGATAATATCGCTGGATATCTACCGGAACCCTGCGAAAAATCCGCCGTGCTTAAAGGTCCCAACGGATATCTTCAGCTCATGCAATTTGACGGACCCTCAGATCTTTCTGAAGTCCCGGTTGCCGGTCCCGGCGTTACGCATCTTTGCCTGCAATCACCTGCCAAAGATGCGCAATTCAACAAGTTTATTAAAAAAGGCGCTAAACCTGTAAGCAAGGGGGATCAACCGATTGACTTGAATGGTCAGGGCGTACGTTACGGGTATGCCAGAGATGCAGATAACATCATGTTTGAAATTGAGCAGCTTGATGAACCCCGATTCAAGGGCTCGATATGGATCGCACATATCGCCCTTGTGACGCCTGACCTTGATCAATCGGTGACGTTTTATCGCAATCTCTTTGGCGTCGAAACGTACGGCCATGCCAACAAAGTCATGGGCGAGCGATTTGATGAAGTTACCGGAATAGAGAACGTCAGGATTCGCGTTGCCTGGTTTAATACAGGCAATATGGTGCTCGAAATTTGGGAATATGTAAATCCAAAAACACCGCCTCCTGGCGAGCCGTTACCATTTAGCAAAATAGGCTATAACAAAATCGCGTTGGAGGTCGATGATCTCGAGGGAGAACTGTTGCGTTTAAAGCGTATCGGCGTTGAATGCTTAAATGAACCAAAAGAAATAAACGGTATAACCGAGGTTTACCTCAGAGACCCCGATGGCAATCTCATCAGTTTGCTCAAACCGAAACCCGGTGCTGAAGCCAGTGTCGCGAACCTCGAGCACATAACCTGGCTTCCTTCTCCTTCAAATCCAACAGCCGGTAAATAGTTACCCGGAAATCATGACTGGGAAAAGAATGCCATGAGTTTTTCGTTGACCAGTGCTGGCGTTTCGAGCATTGGCGAATGACCTGCATCAGCAATCTTGTAAACTTCAAGATTCGTCACAAAGTCGGGTAGATCATCAATGAACGAAGAGACAAAGGTCTGGTCGGATTCCCCCCAAATTAATAAGCCAGGAACAGACGTGCTGGCGTGACGAGAGGGCCAATAGTCTTCCTCTGTGATATTGCCAAGCGAAGGAATATTAGCCCTGTACCAATTGATACCGCCATCAACAGCACCGGGTTGCGCTAACCCTATTCTAAAAGTCTCGTCGTGTTCCTCGGTAAAATGTGGCAGTTTTCGCAGATTTGAATAGGCGTTTTGCCACAGCAGGTTGGCACCATTTTCAGTCATTTGCTGATGGACCTTTCCGCTTCGCATAGACCACATGTAGGAGGATCTTTTCTGCTGGTCCTTGTTCACTTCCAACAAGCCTAACAATTGGTTGGTCGGTGGCGCATTAATACCGACGACCTTTAACAGCCTGTTTGAGTAATTTTGTGCATACGACCAAGCGAGCGCACCGCCCCAATCGTGACCGACCAGATAAAATTTATCATCACCGGCCAGATGTCTTGCGAATTGGTCAAGCAGCGCAGCGAGATTTTCCAATTTATATAATGAAAGGTCCTCAGGTTTTGAAGACAAATTGATACCCAAACCATCGACGGCAACGACCCGGTACTTTTCCTGAAGCGCGGTCATCTGATGATGAAATGAAAACCAAAACAGCGGAAAACCATGGTAAAAAATAACCAGCGGACCTTCACCTGCTTCAGCGTAATGGAGCCTGATTTTGCCGTTGTCAAAGTAACCCTCTTTAAAACCACTCATTTTTTTCTCCGTCCAATCTGCGCGTCTCTCATCTTTTCCGGATCGGCTACCTTCGCCTTTTCGTGGTCTGCCACTTCAGGGGGAACATAATAGTGAAGCTTATCTCCCTGGTAGGCTTCCCACACACAACTTGCTACATCATCAGGAGAAAGTGTTCTCCCTGCATCTGTTCTGTTTACATTGGTCTTTGCTGCATTGGCGATAGGCTTTAGCTCGCCCTTCACGTATCCGCGGGTTTCCCAGAGTGGCGTATCGATAATACCGGGAGACACGTCAGATGCTCTAATGTCATGGCGCGCGAGTTCAACACTCAACGCCTCGCTCAAACTCTTGACCGCCGCCTTGGTCGCTCCATATGTCGCTAGACCTGCGGTCCCAAACGATGCAGCTGAAGACGCCGTGCTGAAGCACAAACTATTGGGTGTTTGTTTGAGGAGTGCCATGGCGGCATGGATGCCATTTAGCACCCCTATAAAATTGATATTGACTGTATCTATGATCTTCTCAAAAGGTAGGTCTTCTATTTTGCCAAAAATAGCGATCCCTGCATTATTGAAAAGGATATCCAAACGATGACCAGAAGATTGAGCGAATTCACTGATCACTTCATCGTAGGCAGGTTTATCGCTGACATCGAGCCTAGCAGTAAAGCAGTCACCTTCGAACTGATCAGAAAGCGAAGCCAATCCTGCCTCGTCAACATCTGTAGCACCGACAAACCATCCGCGGCCATGGAATTGAACCGCGGTTGCTCTGCCAATACCACTCGCCGCACCGGTGATAAAAATTGATTGTCTTGTCATTGATTTTCCAACAGATTTTAATTTATGGATAGAATACAGGATCAAAAATATTCATAGCGGGCGGGTGTACCATGCTATGACACAAAAAATTTCTGCGGTGTCACCATCACGCAACAAAGTACACTTACCACCACCATCTCTCAATGGCTTTACAACCGAAAATGTTTGAATTGTCAAAAAACTGATTACCCCAACTATCCCACATTTCCCTAACGAGTCATCTCGTCGGCGTTCGCTGCACGACCGAACAAAATTTCGTCTTGACGCTGACCGAACCAAATTTTACATTGACCACTCTACATAATTAGTTCGAGCAACACATCATGCGAAATGACGCTGAACTTTTAGATCATATCCTCAACCATATTGACCAAGGCACGACTGATCTGGGAGATGAAGATTGGTATGAGCCGGTAGAACACTACGCGTCTCAAGATCGATTTGACGCAGAACTGCGCCTTATGCGGCGGCTACCCGTTCCCTTTTGTCCTGTTGCAGCCTTACCCGAGCCAGGATCCTATGTAGCAAGAAGTTCTGCTGGCGTGCCACTGGTCGTCGTCCGAGGGCTGGATGGTACGATCAGAGCATTTCGAAACGCCTGCCGCCACCGCGGCATGCAACTTGCCGAGGGATCCGGTTGTACAAAAATATTCCGCTGCACTTATCACGGTTGGGCATATCGACTGGATGGACGGCTTGAATATATACCACACGAACAAGGCTTTCCTGATCTCAACAAAGGTGAGCATGGCATGGTACCAGTTCACGGGGTGGATATTCAGAGCGGTCTCGTATTCGTCACCCAGGATGAACCGATTGGCCCTGGAGCACTGGAATCATTGCCTGATCTACTGACAGATGACCAGATTGTATTTGATTCGGACGAATCACACGATGACATCAACTGGAAGTTAACGGCTGAGGGCACTCTTGAAGGCTACCACATCAAGCCTACACATCCTGAGTCCTTCTACCCATATGGCTACGACAACCTCAACGTGATTGAGATGCAGGGTCCGAATGTTAGAGTCTGTTTTCCCTTTAGACGGATAGAAAAATTACGTGATGCGCCGCGTGAAAACTTATCGCTCGATCGTATGGTTACCCTGGTCAATCGAATATTTCCATTTGCTTCAGTCACTAGGCTCGCTCAGCACTGTAGTGTGACGTTTGCAGAACCATTATCTCCCACTCAAACGAAATATTTCAGTTATCGGCTTACGTTGCCGAACCCTAATGGTGAGGCACCCTCCGACGAAGTGCTGGCGCGTGCGAGAAAAGACGTTTCATTTCTGTCCGATACCGGCAATAAAGAAGATGCGAAAGTAGTCAGCGATATACAAGCAGCGATTAGTTCTGGAGCAAACACGCACTACGTATTTGGCCGATTTGAATCTGCGATCGGCCACTTGCACAAAAACCTTACGGAGTATCTTGAAAAGCTGGCACTAGACGAAAAAGAACAGTCGCTGAATTCAGATAGGGTTTTACCGTAGGATAACGTGATGGCGAGCGTCATCTATTATTACTTTGGCTATCGCCGAAGAAAACATCAGCGAATCACAGTTGACATACCCGACTGAAAGACGTCGGAGGGATTCCCGCTACCAGCAAATAGCCGTTGATGACGCCGATAAGACCGGGTAGAAAAAACGCGATTATCCAGAGAATATTATTTACACTGACTTGCTCAGCCAACAATTGAACTCTCATATGAGCCTTTCTACGCGCATTCTCATCAGCCTTGGTCTCGGACTAGCAGGCGGCATTCTCTACTCTCTTGTCGCACCGCCGAGCCTTGGCTATTTGCCAGCAATGATCGAACCAATAGGAGCACTATGGGTTAACGCTATTCGTATGACGATCATTCCGCTTCTGATGTCGCTGGTCGTCACAGCGATTGCAGGGCAGAATAACTCAGGTATGATCGCCCAACTAGGCTCCAGAACGATCGGCCTGTTTATTGTTATGCTGGTGTTCTCGTGCCTTTATACGTTACTGGTGGCACCGGTTTTACTGTCGTGTATTGATGTCGATTACGCCGACAGC
>CAXRCG010000082.1:0-5061 GCA_964228885.1 Pseudomonadales bacterium
CCTAATATTCTGCTTCGCACACATACTTCTCCGGTTCAGGTGAGAACGATGGAGCAGCGGAAACCGCCATTTAGAATCATTTGTCCGGGACGGGTTTACCGTGTCGACTCTGATTTGACGCATACACCCATGTTTCATCAGATCGAAGGTCTGCTGATCGATGAAGAATCCAGTTTCGCGGATTTGAAGGGCACAATCGTGGAATTTTTGCAGGTGTTCTTTGAAAAGGAGTTAGAGGTGCGATTCAGGCCCTCATATTTTCCCTTTACTGAACCATCGGCTGAAGTCGATGTGCAATGTGTTCACTGCGGCGGCAAAGGTTGCAGAGTTTGCAGTAACACGGGTTGGTTAGAAGTTATGGGGTCGGGCATGGTTCATCCGAAAGTGCTTGAGTATTCTGGCATAGACCCTGAAGAATATAGCGGATTTGCCTTTGGCATGGGTGTCGACAGGTTTGCGATGCTGCGATACGGCGTTGATGATCTGCGACTGTTTTTTGATAACGACCTTAGATTTTTACGTCAGTTCAATTGATTTTGAGATAATGTAATACGACGAGAACGCCGACGAATAGTTGAAGCATTTTACCAGGCTGAAAAATAGATGAAATTTAGTGAACAGTGGCTTAGAGAGTTTGTAAATCCAGCGTTAACTACCGAGGAACTTGTTGCGCAATTGACCATGGCGGGACTCGAAGTCGATGGGTTTGAGCCGGTCGCAGGCGGGTTCAGTAAAGTGGTTGTCGGTGAAATTCTCAGCGCGGAGCCTCACCCAAATGCCGACAAATTGAGAGTTTGTGCCGTTTCAACCGGCGAAGAGCAGTTGCAGGTTGTATGCGGTGCGCCCAATGCCCGTTCTGGGATTAAGGTGCCTTTTGCGCTGGTCGGCGCAAAGCTAGAAGATTTTAAGATCAAGAAAGCGAAACTCCGCGGGGTCGAGTCGTTTGGCATGTTATGTTCCGAGCGCGAACTTGGCATTTCTGATGACCACGAGGGTTTAATGGAGCTTCCGGCAGACGCCCACGTGGGCGCTGATGTTAGAGGTGTTTTGAATCTCAACGACGCGATGATTGATTTGGATCTCACGCCCAATCGCAGTGACTGTCTCGGGATGACGGGGCTCGCCAGAGAAACAGGACTTATTAACAATCTTGATGTTGCCGAATTGAATATCGAACCCATTAAGCCATCGATTGACGATACATTTCCCGTCACCCTGTCCGCCGGCGAGGCTTGCCCGCGGTTTGTCTCAAGGGTGATTAAAGGTATTCGCTTAGATGCAGAAACCCCCTTGTGGATGAAAGAAAAACTAAGGCGATGCGATGTCCGTAGCATTGACCCGGTGGTTGATGTCACCAACTACATCATGCTCGAACTTGGACAACCAATGCACGCGTACGATCTGGACAAACTTGTTGGAGAGATTAACGTTCGGCAATCACAGGCAGAGGAGCAAGTGACGCTTTTGGATGGGCAGGAAATTAAGCTTGAGTCCGACACATTGCTCATCACAGATAAAAGTGGACCGATCGGTATCGCGGGCATCATGGGTGGTTTATCCACTTCCGTGACGACAGAGACGACGAACATTCTTTTCGAAGCGGCGTTTTTCGCACCTACCACAATCATTGGTAAAGCCAGAACCTATGGTATGAACACGGATGCCTCTCATCGTTTTGAACGCGGTGTTGATTGGCAGGGTCAGACTCGCGCAATGGAAAGGGCGACGGCATTGTTGGTGGAAATTGCCGGCGGTGAGCCTGGGCCCGTATCGAACATCATGCTTGAAGCGGCATTTCCAGCCGTCCCCATTGTACCTTTGCGAAGCCAACGGGTTAGCCGCATGCTGGGTGTCACGATCCCTGATGCGGAGATCTCAGAAATGCTGCAAAGGTTAGGATTTGAATTCGATTTAGATGTTAGCGATGAAGGCACCTGCTGGCAGGTCACTGCACCGCCGCACCGGTTCGATATCGCGATTGAAGCGGATTTAATCGAAGAGATCAGCAGGGTATTCGGCTACAACAATTTACCTGTACGAACGCCTAAAGCCCATCTGGAGATGGCGAAGATTACTGAAACCGAACTAACAGAGCAGCAGATTAAAAATCAGCTAGTCGCGCTCGGGTACCAGGAAGCAATTACCTACAGTTTTGTCGACGCCAAGATGGAGCATTTGATTGATCCAACTAATCAACCTATCAGTCTTGCAAACCCACTATCGGCTGAAATGACGGTCATGCGCACCAGCTTATGGTCTGGTCTCCTTAAATCGCTTGTTTACAATCTTAACCGTCAACAACAGAGAGTGCGGCTATTTGAAACCGGCCTACGCTTTCTGCAGACGCCCGATCAAGACGCGTTGGTCATGGACAATATCCGCCAGGAAAAAATGCTGTCGGGCGTGGTTTGCGGACCTTCACGAACGGAATCCTGGAGCAACGCCACCCAAGATGTAGATTTCTTCGATGTGAAAGGTGATTTGCAGTCTGTGCTCCGTCTCACTGGACTTGAAGAAGAGTTTTCCTTTACATCCGGAGAGCACGCAGCTTTACATCCGGGGCAGACAGCACTGATACAGAGACACGGTTCAACCATCGGGGTGCTTGGGCTTTTGGATCCGCGAGTGCAAAAAAAGCTAGGAATAGAGACTGCGGTTTACCTTTTCGAGCTTAAACTGAGCGAAATTGCACCAAAACGTGTTCCGTTCGTTGAAAAGTTGTCAAAATACCCCGAAGTTCGAAGAGATTTGGCTTTCTTGTTTGAGCAATCAGTGGATGCCGCAGAAATAGTAGGCTGTGTTCAATCTGCCGCAAATAAGACGCTAAAAAACCTAAAGTTGTTTGACGTATATCAGGGCAAAGGTATTGATCCTAATAGAAAAAGTGTCGCTCTGGGCTTGACGTTTCAGGCTGTATCGCGCACTCTTACGGACGAAGAAATCAACGACTCTGTGGGTGAAATTGTCGCCGCACTAGAGAAAAATTTAGACGCCAATCTTAGGAATTGAGCATGAGTGCTTTAACCAAAGCGGAAATGGCCGAAAAGCTGTTTGACGAACTCGGACTGAATAAGCGTGAGGCCAAAGAGGTTGTTGAGCTATTTTTTGAGGAAGTCAGGTCTTCCTTAGAGGTTAATGAGCAGGTCAAGTTATCCGGTTTCGGTAACTTTGATTTGCGCGACAAGAGCCAGCGCCCAGGGAGAAATCCCAAGACAGGCGAAGAAATACCCATCACGGCGAGAAGGGTTGTTACCTTCCGGCCTGGACAAAAACTAAAAGCCAGAGTAGAAGCATATGCTGGACCCAGATCATAACGCAGAACTACCCGTTATTCCGGGCAAGCGTTACTTCACGATCGGTGAGGTAAGTGGTCTGTGCGCGGTAAAACCCCATGTACTCCGCTATTGGGAGCAGGAGTTTCCGCAACTCAAACCGGTCAAACGCCGAGGTAATAGGCGATATTATCAGCGCCAGGACGTGCTGATGATTCGACAGATTCGATCACTGCTTTATGATCAGGGCTTCACCATCGGTGGCGCCCGCCAACGATTGTCAGGTGACGATCAAGCCGAAGAGAATACCCAGTATAAGCAGATGGTTCAGCAGATGATTGTTGAGCTTGAAGAAGTGTTGGACGTATTAAAGTCCTAGTGCTAAATCGAAAATCCTATATTTCCTGAAAAAAGCGGCTGTTGATTCACCTTCCAGATGTTTGAGGCGTCCATCTGAAGAAGCAGGTGTAATGAGAGGTTTGTGTATTCAATGGGGACGGAGTAAGGTTGCCACGTTAGCTTGTTTGGTAGGTTCAAACGCGTCTATCAGTAATCTATTATATTAATCGAGGCTACTATGGATTTGGCTCGATCAGCGACTTATGCTGGTTTTCAGGGGTTATCCTTGAAAGAGAAATGGAACTTTGTACTCCTACTGCTAATTGGGGTTTCTATTGTCCTCAGTTGTGCGGGTTATTTTTTCCTGCCTAGTAGTCAAGCAAACAACTTTCCAACATTCTTGCTGGCGCTGAGTATGATATTTTATCTTGCCCTCGATACAGAGAGCGTAAAATTCTTCGGTCACAGTGGATTGGTAAAGGTGCTCATGTTGTTGTTATTTTATATGGCAACGACAGGCTTCTGGTTTTACGACGGTCATCTTTTGCAAGTCCTAAAACTCTATGCCGATGCGTTTCTTGTCTTGTTGTTTATCTTTTCTTTAATAATATTATTCAGAAAAGCAGAAAATTTTTTGTATCTCTTAGTTGCTACGATCGTATTAGCTGCATTGTTTTCGGCTCTCGAGTGGTTATATTTGACTATGGCCTCAGATGATATTGTGCATGCCAAAGGGCGATTGGGGTATTCAGGGTTAGCAGCAATCTCTTGGGGTTTTGCTGTTATCTTGGCCAGGTGGCTGACCGCGGTCTCAGTGACCCCTATCGTAAAATTTTGCTGGGCTATCGCCGGGCTGTTTTTAGCCATAGCGGCGCTATATCAACAAATTCTTTATGTGCAGATAGCATTATCTATCGCGACAGCAATCGCTGGGTATTTGTATTTGAAGGCGACATGGTCTCAAAGGAAACCTAGGGTTTTCGTAATTGGGTGCGTAGCGTTATTTTTCGCATTAAGTCTGTTTTTATCTGCCTCTCTGAACGAAATACAAAAGGACCGCCCCAATATTTGGAACCAGAGCGTGCAGCATCTATTTGATGTGCCTGGAAAGCCACTATTTGGGTTTGGGTTAATGGGCGACACGACTTTGAACTTACCTTGCGAAGTACATTTTGCGGGTGAGACATGCCATGTGTCGCATCCGCATAGTTTGTTCGTATCAACGTTAGTTTATGGGGGAATAATTGGTTTGTTCCTTTTGTTTACATTACTGATCTGGACGACCAATATCCTGGTGAGGGAAATTCATCAAAAGCCAGCGCTATTGGCTTTTTTTATTTTGAGCTATGCTATCCCGCTTCTGCTATTCGATGGAGATCGGATAATAGATAAGATAGATATTATTTGGTTGTTACTGTGGTTTCCCATAGGCATTACTTTGTCTATAAAA
>CAXRCG010000083.1:0-43169 GCA_964228885.1 Pseudomonadales bacterium
CGATGTGTTACTTGCCCGGCAGTCACTTGAACGGCAGACTAGAATGGCGCCGACGAAGCGAAAATGTGCTGCTAGAATTGGAGACGAAAAACTACCAAGCGCTCGCCGACCCTTGGCCTGTGGTTCTAAACGCTGGCGAGACTTCATTGCACACAGATTTGCTTGTGCATGGGTCAGCATCGAACACCTCAAACCACCGGCGCTGTGGCTTGACCATCCGGTACGTGTCGACTGACGTGTGGGTAAAGAGTGAAAAATATATAGGGTGGACTAAGTCAGCCATCCTTTGTCGCGGTGAAGATGCAAGCGGTCGTTGGCCCAATAACCCACGACCTGATCGTGAAGAATTTGGCCCTAAAGAACTCGGGGTTGGCTAGTCATCTTTAAAGAAGGAATCAGAATGAGGCCATGCTATGAGTAGTGAGTCCCCCTCATCACAGCCCAAACAGTTAATGCTGGGGATAACCGAAGCGGGTGTGATGCATACCGATGCTGATCCACCATTTGACCTAGATACCCGGTTTCGCATGGTAAAAGAAGCAGGTGTTTACGACTACTATGATAAGACGCCAGAGTCGCGTGCGCAGGTGCCTGCGTATTTGGCGGCCAGCGAAAAGTATGACCTGCCCATTCTTGCAGGAGGATGGTACTACCGATTGGGGCAAGATGAAGGTTTGCTGCGAGAAAAGTTGAGCATATCTGCTGAAGTTGGCAGTCGAGTGCACAACACGCAAATCCTCTGGAAACACAAAGAAGGTCACGTCGTCACGAATGATGAAATCGAAGATATCTATCTGAGGGCTTACGAATGGGGCGATGCGGTAGGTTGTTTGCCTACTTTTGAAGTGCACATCCATATGTGGTCTGAGGACTTTCTACGCGTTAGTGAGGTGGGCGAGCGCATTGAGCGGCGCGGCATTCCTTTTCGCATCACGCTGGATCACTCACACGTGATTTTTAAAATTGACAATGTTGAAGAACAGAAGGTCTTCGATATCGATAGAGAGATTAAAACCGGCAACTTGGTCCTTGATCCGTTCAAGGACGGTGATGTCTGCGGTGATTGGATATCGAGGAACTGGGTTGGACATGCCCACGCGCGTGCTGCGATCCCAAACAATCCTAGAAACACCGCTGCGAGCCATCCGAATGGTAAAGCGGGGCGTGGTGTTCAGTATCCGTTTATCGAGCCGCAACCGGGGCAATACGTAGAGGATTGGGACCCGGACAAGTTGGCGCCCTGGAAAGAAGTTGTGCGTAAATTGTTGGTCCACCATGCCGCGACGGAGCACGCCGCGCTCGGTCAGATATCAACGGAATTTATTCCTGGGATTGACTACGGTGCAGGTCACGGCTATTCGATCTTTGACAATTCGGTTGCCTGCGCGCAATGGATCCGCGAATTGATGGATTCGCCATCAATTACCCAAACATAGGTCTAAATAGATAGGCTATTTTGTTTGCGTTGGGTTGAAGGTGTCCTGCTCTTCTGCTGCCGCTTCGAACCAGACTTTAGCCACTTTTCCTGCATAAGGTTCGTACTCGTAGCGGCAGGGTTGTTCTGTCAGTCTGGGATCGTTCTCTGCTTCGAGGATTGCCATGAGGCGCGTTTCTAGTTCTGCTCGTTTAAGCTCATAATTTGGATCGTCAGCAACGTTAGTCATGTAGTCCGGATCAGCCTTTAGATCGTAAAGTTCTTCTCGCGGGCGTTTGCCAAACGCTAATTGGTAGAGAGGTTCCACATCGTGTTCCTCACGATGGGTGACCAGCCATGCCTTAGTGGGGCTCGCATCCATATCCCGTAAGGTTGCGAAGGTGTCGTGAGTCAAGTCTTCTATCGAAGGTGCCGGGCGATCGGATCCAGCCTCCATCCCTAGCGGGTCACCCATAGGCCAGCGGTCGGGTTCAAAGTTCACTATGTAAATGAAATCGGCTGTACGAATTGAACGCTGAGGGTAAGGCAACATACCTTTCCTTGCATGGGCTATGTGCCGCTCGCGCCCAGTCACAACGTGGTTGCGTTCAGGCTCAATCTGTCCATTGTTCTCACTGACTAGCAGTGGCAGGATGCTCTTTGCCGTCATGCTTTTCGGTGGACTCATGCCGCCTGCAGTGCAGAAAGTAGGCCCCAAGTCCATCAGGTTAACGAAGTCCTCTATGATTCGGCCGGGTCTGATTTTGTCGGGCCATCGCGCCGCCAGTGCGACTTCGCAGCCAATATCATAAAGATTGCATTTCGCACGCGGCATGCCGGGAATACCATGATCCCCGCTGACCACGAGTAATGTGTTGTCTAACAATCCGTCATGCTCAAGCTCTTGCATTAACACGCCTAAGCCTGCATCCGTGGCAAGGCATTCGCCAAGATAGTCAGCAGCGTCCTCGCGCACATCGTGTACGTCAGGTAGGAAATTTGGCATGCGTCCCCTGAGTTCGTCGGGCTCGAGCCCCCACAGTGCTTTGCCAGAGCCGCGCTCCCAGGTTCGATGAGTGTTGGTCGGTCCCCACCAGTAACAGAAGGGCTGTCCATTGGGAACGGCATCCAGAAAGGCTCGAACGTTGGCGCGGGTTTCGTCATAGAGACATTGTTTTGCTTGTTCGATGCCGGCATCGCCTTCACCGAAATCACCGGCATTTTGAGTCACCCAGTGTGAAAACTGATTGAAATTGTATCCGGCGGGATTATACGCGGTGCGTTTCGCGCCCATCGGAGCATTCATGGTCATGCCTGGACTCCACACCTTGTAGGTATGACCTATAAAGTAGTTGGCATGGGCCTCTAAGGCGAGTGGAAACGTTGGAATGCTCTCATCCCACTGCGCACCCATCAGGATTGCGCCTAACCCCGTTTGCCAGAAGTACTGACCGGCCAGTATAGAACTGCGGCAAGGCGTGCATGATGGTGCGGGTACGAAAGCGTTCAGAAAAAGCGCACCTTCGGCAGCCACTTGGTCAAAGTGGGGGGTTTTGATGAGTTCGTTAAGCCCACCCGTGGGTTGGTGTTTTGCATATGCGCTAGCGTATCGGCCCCAGTCATCTGCAAAAGCAAACACAATGTTGGGTTGGCCACCCGGCGAAGATGTCGTCACAGTTAAAACCCGTTTAATTTGTTCACTTCAGTTCATTATGACTTGATTGATCCACGCGCGCATTATGAAACCAGCAAAGAATTCTAGTGCATCCCTTTCGTTGGCGAGAGTGCCATCTGAAAGTTGGGGTAGGCTTCAGGTTCTGCGCAGCGTACTAAGCTAAAGAGGGAAGATAAGGGAGATAAACCACATTTTCTGAAGACCGGCCAAGTATGGTGATTGCTGCTGTTTATTCAAATTTACGACCAGCTGACGTCGTAATCCGTGAGACTGAAGGGGTGGGTGAGTCATCCCCTTATTTCATGAAACCTTTCATCTGTTCTTCGTTGGGGCTGGTTTGTCCTCAACTCTCAAATCAGCCTCATAATGACATTTAGATTTTGATTCGCCGTGGCATCGGCTGCTTTTCAAGAATGGTTGGCACACCATCTGGAAGTGGTGCAGTGTTAGAGTGACACAAATGGTTCAGTTCCATCCTAGTGAGTTCATCCTGTCCTGATTCAGCATTTGATTCGAAAAAGACGGTCGAACCCTGGGTCTTGTCAACCATCGGCCGAACCCACCTTGGACAAACGGCATTTAATATCGCCAGGCGATCTTTTCCGCTCTCGTTCAGCTCAACGCAGGCACGGTGCCAGGTTCGTGAATCATAAATGAGCGCAGCTCCAGCGGACGCCAACATTTGCTTAACATTTTCATGTGGCGGCGTTCCCATGCGCGTGCCGCCTTCGTTCATTTCTGTTGGAGGAAACGACTTTACAAGGTGGGAGCTAGGCACATATTGGGTCGCCGCGTTGTCGGTTCGAAACTCGTCTATGCAAATATTGTATTGCACACCATAGATATTTTCATCCTGCCAACGATCTTCAGGATATACATCGGGGTGGTAAGGATAGTCTGCGTGCCAGCCGGAATCGGGAAACGTACCCAGGAGTTCTTTCGTAGGTCGCAGTATTGTCATAGCGGGCTGATGGCAAAAATGGATATCTTTTGTGCCTAGGTATTCACGAATGATCCTGAGGGCAAACGGATGCGTCACCGCACGACAGACATCAGGGCTCCAAGTAATACTGTGAGGCACGCCAAAGCGATCATCAGTTTTTGCTGGCGCAGGATCCAGTTTTTCTATTTCCCGGTTCGTGGCTTCGCGTATTCTCTCCACCGCATCGCTGGTTAGAACGTTATCCAGGACGACAAAGCCGTTTATTCTCAGCTCCTCAAGGTAGTCGCCCGGTGCGCGATCCGGTTCACCCAAACCTTCAGGTAAATCGTTGATCTCGTCCAAAACATTTCCCTCCTTTCAACGACACGTAGTAAACCACGTTTTCAGCCCAAAACTGAAATCAGGCTGTTTTATCTGTATTCACCCCTAATTCTGGGCCAGTGAAGATGTTGCCTAGCCTGTTTGGGCTCTCTGCCGCGTTGAGCAGACAACAGAGTATTTCGGTGTAACTTTCATCAGATGACGCGACGATGCTGACCTGCTCGCTTGCAGATTGTAGGGTTGATCGCCGAGAAGCAATAAGATTCAGACATGAGAACGCTTGGCTGTTTATCCGCGAATGTTTTAGGATTGGGTAGCTGGCGCAAATTTAATTGGTGGTGGTTGTGCCCTGATGTGATCCAGAATCTTCTGTATTTTATCTGGGTCAGTTATGTCGGCGATAACGCGCATGAAGCCACCACACCATAGACTCACGGCTAAGCCGCTTGTAACGTAAAAGTCATACATAAATCAGTGCTAAAATCGATCAGAATTAGCAAAAGGAAAGACCTGATGTCTGAAATTCGGGACGATGAAAAAAGGCAATTTTTTGAGGATGGTTTTGTCATTGTCAGGAATGCTGTATCGAGCGAGTTAGTTGCCAGGGCCAAAGCGCTGATAGAAGAGGCCATTCCGAAGGATGAACGACATCTGCTGGTACCAGGCAAATTAGCGACTCATGATGACATAACAGGTTTGTTCAATCATAGTACGCTTGCTGACACCATGGAGCGTTTGATGGGTCCTTTCCCCCCGGTTATCAGTTGTCAGGTTGCGGTAACACCGCCATTCAATCTGTTGGGAGGAAAACCGGGCACGCACGTGGATGGTGGCTGGAATGGCGCCATACCGGAGTCGGCAGAGGAAATCGACATGGCGACCTGTCGGCCAAAGGATGCGGCAAAATACTTTGGTGATAACGATGAGAAGCGAGGGACAAACGATGGCCTTCTTTGGATGAACCCTGAAAGAACTTTGTCCTATGGAAGCTATACCGCACTCGTTGGTGTTGCGCTCAATGACCAGCACGAGCCAGGGAATGGACAACTGGGCGTTTTGAAAGGAACGCATGAAGATGTCGAAAACTGCTTCAAAGCGCAGAGGGATGCTGGAGGAATTGTAGGGCCTGAAGGCCCTGGTTGGCCCAGAATAAGAATCGGTAAAAGCGGCAAACCTTATGTCAACGGTTTGCCAGATGATATTAGGAAGATTGCAGAACAGAGGGGGGAGGCTGGTGCGCCAACTGAGAATTGGCCTTGGCCAGAATTGACACCCGTTTTGTTGGGCGCGGGCGATGCTGTAATCGCGTTACATAGTTGTCCTCACACACCCACGCCGAATTTCGGTCCAAACCCGCGCATGAATATTTATTTTAGGATTCGCAGGTTGCGTGAAGGCAATGCGAATGAAGGAACTAGACGCGTGGCTCATGGTGTGAGCGATCATCCAGATCGAGGGTATTTTGGCCAGTTCCTTGAATATCCCAACGATTATGACCCCTGGTCGACGAGCATTGATAAGCTTTGTGATCACTGGAGTGAGTGGGATGGTATGCAGTTCCTCTCCAGACGAGAATAAGAACTGCAAACAGCATTTTTTCAAGATGTCAAAGTGTCGCCTTTTGGGTTTTTTTGGTTAAAAACTCTGAAGACCTAGGGGACAGGAACAAGTGCCATTTCCAAAGGATACTTCGAAGGTGTTTTGCAGCAAGGCTCACTATTTATGGCTCAGTGGATTGGCGATCTTTTAGTTGGTCAATGACTGCCACGATGCTGATCTAATTGGTTGCAAGCAATTGGGTTGATAACTTGTGAAGCGACCTTTTAGCAACGGCGCCACCGTCGCCGTGTTCTCGCCTCTCGATTTTCTCCGTCAGCAATCAGGTCAGAGCAAAGTGGCAGAGTAAACAGCTCAATGCGGCATCGATTCGGAACAAGATTGCTGCAGGAGCACCAACGGGGTACCACACGTTGACGATACACAATCCTGTGTTAGCACCTGACCAAATAGAAGCTGAAAATTTGACGGCGCAGTCGCGCGGACTTTTGCTATTTCCAGTTTTAAACTGGTTCCTTCAGATGGTCTCTGCTGCCGGTCCAGTGTTTTTAAATTATTCTTTTCTGTGTATGGTTAAGGCGTTGAAAAGTAGTTCCTGGTATCTTCAAAGACAAGTGAGGCGATGCTCGGAAAAGAAATAAAAAGTGAGTCTTTTTCAACAAGATTCGTCACTGAGCTAATTTTTTAGAGAGAGGGTGCACCATGAAGGGATACTGGATTAACCACGTCGTTGAAATCAAAGATCGTGACAAGTTTTTCGCGTACGCATCAGCGAGTGAATCGATGTTCACTGGTGATAATAAATACGGCGCATTGATGAAAGTGTTTGGACCAGTTTCAGCAACCCTTAAGGGTAATGCCGTTTCGCACGCCGCCCTCGTAGAGTTCAACAGTATTCAGGCTGCCATCGACTTTTGGAATGATCCGGACTACGCCGCCACGCGCGCCCATTTAGGTCCGTTAGATGATGAGTCCTCAACGGTGGAGAGACGCGTCTGCTGCATAGAAGCGGAAGAGATCGTTATCTCACCCAGCCAATGGTTCTGGCTAAACCATGTTTCAGAGATCAGAGATGAGGAGGCGTTTTTCAAATATGCAAAAGCTAGCCTTGGAAACTTCAATGTTGCGGCATTTGGTCCCGTCGTTCACCAACATGCTGGAAGTCAAAGGATTCAATTAGCGGCCGCACTAGGGTTCACCAGTGAAGATATGGCGCTAAACGTCCGCGGGACAGAGAGTTATAAATCTGCTCTAGCGGAGGGTGGTATGGTTGATGGCGAGTCGCATGTTGTAAGCCGCACCATATGCGCTTTACCCGCCACCAGTTGACTGGTTCTGCAAACACCTCGCCGAGAGTTCCCTGCGGTCTAAGTCTGAATATCAAGTCTGACGTTAAAATTACTAGGGTCAGGGTGAATGACTGTCAGCCGAAAACCTCAGCGCTCCCAGATTTGTCGTTGCATCGCTCAGGGCCAGACCAGCGACTTCAACACGGGTTTGATAAACAGATTTCAAAGATGTCAAAGTATCGCTTTTCGGATTTTTTTGTATAACTCTCTGGGTTAATAGTTGCTGGGTAATGGATGATTACTGTTTCTCTGTAACTGTAAGAAAAGGAATTAGATTTCCTAGGGAGAAGAGCATAGTGACAGTAAATGAAATAAATTTAGCGTCAGAGATGATTTCAAGTTCGCTGAATCTTTCTCTTGCATTCCTGACACTATATTTGACAGTTGTTTCAGGTTATCTCGTCGTAGTATCTGGTTGGCGCCAAGCTAACCATGTTCCAAGCTTCGTTTGTTACAACCCTCTTTGTGGTATTTTCACTTCACTTTACGTTGTCGAGTTACGGGGCATTTGAAGGTGCACACTTAGTGCATCTGGAGTATTTTCCGGCTGATTCTATTGGCCCTTCCCCAATAATGAATCGTGGTTTGGCCATTTTCCAGTTGGCTGGCGTGTTGGGTTGTCTCAAATTTATGTGGGATGTACGCAATGTTGATGGTAAATAGTTGACCCATAACAAGCTCAGTCGGCAGCAACGCCAAATCTGCGATGGCGCGTATGCAACTGCTTAATCAATCCCACGGGGCAAGCCCGTAACCTAATAATTTATATTAAGAAATATAAAAACTGAAGGCGTTGGTTCCGTAAGTCATTGATTTAATTTGATTTAACTGAGGTCTAACAGATAACTGTTCTTAGGCGTTTTATGGCCTTGTAGAAATTCAAGTTGATTAAGCCATTTTAGTAGAAGTTGTTGGCACTTTTTACGGTGCCTAAAGTAACTATAGTGCTTGCTGCAGACCCAACGGCTAAGTTCTTGGCACTGGCCAAAGCGATATTCATTTTATTTATACGCTCAATAGACGATAGACTTAGTTTATAAGACTGTGCTGCTCAACATTTTCAATATGACATATTTTTTAAGTAACCTTCCCGCTTTCTTCAAAAGGCCTATGGCTTTTTGTGTTTCTTCACCGATTCGTTCAACGTTAGCTGCTTGATTATTGCTAACGGTTTGTGCCTGCTTGTGAATACTTTCATAATTTTTATAGGCTATGTCGTGTTCGGCCATGGCTTCCTTATTCTTGGTGTGCCCTCCCAATGTAAACAGGTCGGCTGTAATTGTGCCTAAGGTTGAAAGTACGCCTTTCTTTTCGCTCACAGATGCTGGCCTATATGTTTCAAGACGCGGGGTACAAAAATATCCCACACAGCTTCTGGCAATACATGACCCATGCCGGTTATCCACAGCACTTCGGAATCATTAATCTCGGCCGCAAGCGCCTCCGCATGTGCCATCTGAAAAATGGGATCCTCAGTGCCATGAATGATGAGCGTAGGTGTTGTTATTTCAGAAAGTCGGCTGCGCCAGTTGTCTGAATTTCTGATAGCAACGCCGTGATTGATTGAACCTGCAAGAAAATCTTTGGCGCGCGTTTTTTCGCGCTCGACCAGTGCAGTACCCTTATCCGCATCGAATGGAAACTGGCTACCATGCAAAACTTCCTGTTGCTTGACCTGACGCATGGTTTGTTCTGCTGCCGTGCCGTCTGTGCGCGCTATTTCTTGGTTGGCTTTTATTAACGCCTCGGTCATGCCGGGCAGTTCATCTTCACAGCCTCCAGCGATGCTATTGGATGGC
Organism: Pseudomonadales bacterium; assembly: GCA_964228885.1. GTDB lineage: Bacteria > Pseudomonadota > Gammaproteobacteria > Pseudomonadales > Azotimanducaceae > UBA4582. The sequence continues at coordinate 9,059 of CAXRCG010000083.1, forward strand.
GTTGAATAGATCAGTGTTGCGGTAATGATGCGTTCAGGATAATCGAGCGCTAGGTGTTGGGTAATCATGCCGCCCATGGAGCGACCCATCACATGTGCTTTCTCTATGTGGTAAGCATCCAACACTGCAATCGCATCGGCGGCCATATCGGATAGTGTGTAAGGGGGTTCACCATGCGGGTAGGTTGATGATTGCCCCGTATCGCGATTGTCAAAACGTATGGCATAGTATCCCGCAGCAGTGAATCGTTCGATCAGTTGCTCATCCCATCGTAACATCGAAGCACTAGCGCCGATCACTAATAGCAGCGCCGGGTTGTCTGGATTGCCGAAAGCCTCGGTGCAAATTTCGGCGTCTCCCGAACTGATAATTCTCTCGTTCATCTCGATTCTCCTGATGGCTGTGTTGCTGCCACATCAGTAGGTAAGTACTTTAAACCACATATTCCCCAGATTGACAAAGTATTGCGATCACGCTTTCTTTCATCTCAGAAAGTTAGAGTGGTAGCTTTTCGGCAGAAAATTGTCAATGCCTGAGTGGCCACTGACCTGCTAGCCTACAGACGGTGGGGCGATCACTAACCGGGTTTGCTGGTCGGGCAGGGGGCTTTGACCTGTTGATCAAACGATGTCTCGGGATTGGCGGGCTGTAGCAGACTCCAGTAATGGTGCTTGTGCCCTAGGTGGCCTCCTCATATGATGCTGGATTTTCCGAATGACATCTGGGTAATTCAGTTCCTGCCGGTGCGTTCAGCGTGCAAGCTGTCCCGGTTCTCAAGATAAGGATCAGTGTCGTTGAGGTTGGAATAGTGCCTGTTCATCTCTGTACGAGGATCCTGTGCAAAGATGTGCCCGACCTGGCCGCACTGTCTAAACCCCAACAAGTTCTGTAATTCCTTAGAAAACGCCATCATGCGTGCAGGATGAATGCCCAACATCAGGTTTTCCTGTTGGCGCATCGCACCGCGGCAATAGTTAATCGTGAGTGCCTCACGATCTATTCCCGAAGTATTTTGACCGGCGCCGTGATAACAGGTGCCAACGACAAAAGCGATGCTACCGCGAGGCATGGTGAGTGGCACTGTCTCATAGGTTTCAGTTAGATCAGGGTCTTCCGGGAAGTTGTTACTGCCGGGAACAACCCTGGTGGCGCCGCTTTCCTCAGTGAAATCTGACAGCGCCCACATTGTGTTACAAACCAGGTTTGGATGAGGTCGAGGTATCCCATACAACATGTCATCACCGTGAATTGTCTGGGCTTCTTCACCATCGCCAACGACCGCGGTGCCAAGTGTGGACAGAAGAAAGCCTTCACCCAGCACCTTTTGAAGCACCTGAAGGACCCATGGATGAGTGCCAACTCGTTGCCAGACTTCACCATCGTTAAGCAGATCAAACCAGCGGCGAGTGACAAATCCGGTAAATGGTGCAGGGGGGATGTCACCTCCGGGGCGAAGGTTTTCCAGCCGAATGATCTCTTGCTGAATTTCCACGAGAAAGTCCTCCGGAATAGCACCTTCCATCACAGAAAAACCGTTTTCTTCGATCTCAGCTACGCGGAGTTCAACAACTTCTTTTTCCAAAGTCTTTATGCTGAGGTCTGCGTATAACATTAATCAACCTGCATTAGGGGTGAAAGGTGCATCGATAGTAACAGTCGACAGGTACTTTAAACCACCTATTCCCCAGATTGCCAAAGTATTTTGATGACGCTTTCTCTCATCTCAGAAAGTCAGGGTATTAGCTTTTCGGATGACTGAAGCTAGGTGTCAAACACTGTCATATTTTATGATCGCGATCCCGACGAAAAATGGTATTTTTTCGAGTACTTAATTTTTCCTTTCCGGCGATCTCATCTAGTTTAGATTTTCCCGCAGGACTCTCCAGCTCCCATTCAGGCTCCGAGTAGCGTCGCCACTCTGAAGGCTTAATCCGCCAAAATACAAAGAACAATGCGCCATAGACAAGAAGGGTTTTCACCACAAGCGCTAAAAATAACCACTGAGGATTGTGGGCTTGCTGAAAGCTAGCAATATCTTCATAAAGTCACGCCGTCACAAACGAAAATGCGATTGCAGCCCCCATACGAAAGAGCTTCAGTCTGTATTTGCCGGCGAGAACCAACAAAGCGCTAATGCGAAAGAAACTATAAAGAGACATTAGAAGAAGCTCATTCCAAGCATCGCCAAAACACCAATCTGTGAGGTTTGTCTAATATCTGACCAGGCAGAGGACTCAGCATCTGTCAAGAGATACTCCAAATCAGCCTCTGAGATATCTTCTTCGCACTTAATGTTAAGAATTAGGTCTTTGCGCACCTGCTTAACGGCTTCATGCCGAATCTTGCGCTTAATCACTTTATGCGGGAAGTACTCCTTTAACTTCTCTGTAACCATACGAATAGATTAGACCTCTAGGGACTTTTGTAACCCTTTGCTAACTGAATCAAAGTACTTTAAGCGGCACAATACGCCGTGATACCGGACGAGATTGTGGCGCGTTCGGGGTACGAGTGCTGCAAGTTTGCTAAAAAATCCAGAGGCGAAAACAAAATATGTGTTGTGCCATTACGAAACGGATTCTTCAACTCATATTGGATCTAGCCATCAGTTCTGACAGTGAGGCGCTCCAGACAGATAGCGAGCTTAATAGACTTGAAATTATCAAGTTTATAAACTGTTCGCTAGGAACTGGCGGCACCACGAATCACCCGCAATATGGAAAGCCCTAGAAGGACCCGCGCTTATGAGGTCGCTGTTCAGTCAAGCTAAAAACTAGGTGGGATTGATGGTAATTAAACGGAATTAAAAGCAGGATCTTTTTAATACGCTTTGTTGTACGTATACTATTTTATAAGTTAGGTGATTGATTTATAACAGTAATTGGCGGAGAGGGAGGGATTCGAACCCTCGATACCGTGAGGTATACACACTTTCCAGGCGTGCTCCTTCGACCGCTCGGACACCTCTCCTGATAACGCTTTGACCAGTTCTAGTCGAATAAAAAGGGGTCGGAGTCATTCTTGCTAAAAAAATGACTTCGACCCCTGTTCTCACGATCTCTGGTGCAGAGTCTTAAGTTCACCCCAGCCGCATCTCGGCACATAAAATCATCGCTACCGTTGCTCCCTTCCAGGCCTGGCGGAGTTCACAATTATTCATTGCGAGAGGACCGAGGTGAGCGCGAATTATATATCACTGAAATTATTTTGCAGGTTTTTTTGCTAATAACACGCACATTTTTCATGCATGATATTGCATCTATAAATTGAGCCTCGAAGTTCGTAAACCATTGTTATGGCGGGTCTTTAGCCCTGAAATGGGGAATCACATATTGGGAAAACATATCATAGCTTTGCATAGTGTCTGGTGAGTTCGCCCAATTGTGCGTAGGCAATAGTAACCCGCCAAACCCACCTGTATGCGCCAATAGCCGATTAATTTGAGTAATAGCATCATCCGGTGTGCCAACAACCGCCGTACCATTCTTAATGAGCGTTTCAATCAGTGCTTTGCCGGAAAGGAGTGTGGGTGTAAGCCCCATTTCAGCGTACTGCGGACCATATTGATCAATACCCGCGAGTACCTGTTTAATCGCTTGTTCTCGTGTTTTGGCCAAATGCATAGGCGCAACTAATGTCCATTGTTCCCTTTGCGCTTTGCGCCCGTTTTCCCTCGCTTTTCGTGCGTAAATCTCCCAGTGACTCGAAAGCGCACCGAAACCACCGGGAGTTGTCGCCCCTACAGAGAGTAATCCATAGTCGTGCATACCGCCGATTAGCGCGCTTTCCGGAGATACCTGAGAAGCTAAGGCGATAGCAACTGGGTTATTCCTTACTTGTTGCTGATGAAGCCGGGACAAAAGTTTGTCGACTCCTGATGTAATGTCTTCACCTAAGGGAGGAAGAATACCAAGCCCGATATTGTTAGGTTTTGCTTGTCTGACGATTTTGTTGACAAGACTTCCGACATCTTGGATGTCAGCAGGTTCACCAATTGTAGGCTTCAGAAACGAACCAGCAAACCAGAGCGCTTCATAATCCAGCCTCTGGAAATAGGGCAGAACCAAATTATTTGTGTCCTTTGCCGGTGATTTCGCGACGCTAGGGAGCAGTTTGTTGCCCGTAAGTGTTACGACGAGGCCAAATTTTAGATTGTGCATGGTGATGATATATGTTTTTGGTAATAATGAGCAGTCAATGCATTTCCGTCAAATCAAGTTGAGCAATCAGAAACGATAGGAGACGAACTTGAGTGGAGTAGTACCAGAGGCAAGCCGACATTCGTCCATTAGAACGGAGATGGTGATGGCTAATGGGTTAAATTTTGAAGTCGACAAGTGTGGAGCAGGTGACAAACTAGCGATTTGTTTGCACGGATTTCCAGAGCATAGTTTTTCTTGGCGTTACCAATTACCTTTTCTTGCAGAACTTGGCTACGAAGCTTGGGCGCCAAATTTGAGGGGCTACGGAGGATCCGATAAACCAAAGGGAATCGAAAACTATGCCATGCAGCATTTGCTGGCAGATGTAGCGGCTTTGATTGACCAAGCAGACAAACAAGAAGTTGTGTTGATTGCCCATGACTGGGGCGCAGTGATTGCTTGGCAGTTTGCGATGCAAAAAGTAAGAGAGCTGAGCCACTTAATTATTTGTAATGTGCCGCATCCCGGTCCGATGGGGAAAGCCTTTCAAAATGGTTTCGCGCAGCTGAAAAAATCGTGGTACATCTTCTTTTTTCAGATACCTTGGCTGCCGGAATATCTGTTTGGGCGCGACGATAGTCATGCAATGGGTGATGTGATCTTGAATTCATGCTGTGATCCAAGCATGTTTCCTGAAGAAGTGCTCGAGGTGTATCGACGTAACGCTAATCAACCAGGCGCGCTGACAGCCATGATCAATTATTATAGGGCCGCACTGCGGCGTCGAGCTGGTTTTGCTGACGAGCCTTACAGCGTGATTGAAGCGCCAACGCTGATGATTTGGGGTGAAGAAGATGTTGCGCTGACAAAAGACTCTACCTTTGGCACTGAAGAGTACGTTAGGGATTTCAGTATTCGTTATCTTCCCAGAGTATCTCATTGGGTGCAGCAGGAGGCGCCTGACGCGACTAACCGAATGATAGGTGCATTTTTGACGTCAGCGCCTGTTCCGGAAATGAATTGGGAAATGAAGTTAACGGTCTAACAATCGCTATGGGGTGAGACTTCACCCTGAAAATTATTTGTTCAGGTGGCGGTTGAAAACCTCGGCTACATAGCCTTCTCCTTGGCGTTGTCTTAACCAGGCATTGACGAATTGCTGCCAAACGAGATCTCTCGGTAGTAAGAAACCTTTCTGCTGAAAACTGAGTGTTTTGCCAGGCATCGCTGCACAAAGTGATGAGTTTGCACGCGCCTGCACCGTCACTTCTATAGCATCTGTAATCATGACGTCTGCGCGCCCCTTGATAATCTCGTTGAATATTGTTCTGTTGTTATCATGAATGCGGATCTGCGCCTGCTTGATATGCTTAGCCAAGAACTTTTCGTTTGTGCCGCCCGGGTTCACGATGAGTCGCGTTGATGTGGCATCTATTCGGTCAAGATTGCTGTACTTTGACGTATCCTCGCATCGACTAATCGGTGTTTTACCGCCTGAGTGATAGGGCTCTGAGAATAATGCTATTTTCTGGCGTTGAAGGTTTTTTGAAATGCCGCTCATGCCTACATCAAAGTGGCCGTTTGCCAGATCCTCCATCAGGGTTGGCCACGATGTTTTGATCAAAGCAAGTTCAACTCCGAGTGCAGCGGCAAGGTCAGCTGCTAGTTCGATATCTATGCCCTGATAGTTATCTCCCTCGAGATATGAAAAGGGTGAGTAGTCTCCGGTTGTGCCAACCCTTATGGTTCCCGTTAGAATAATTTGTTCTAGCCGAGTATCAAATTTATCAATTTCGAATAATGCGCCAAACAGCGCGTGCTTAGTGGTGTTAGATAATCCTTCTATATCGACCGCTCCTACAAAATTGTTGACTAGCGATCGATCTGTAACTGGATAAGAATCGGCGATTGCCTCAAGGATGGACGTTCCCAGTGTGAGTAATCTTGGCCTAATTTTGGTGTTAAGATCGGATTCTGGCGGCTCAAATTCCCGTCCACTCGCCCATTCGTCAAACCAATACCGTTGAATTTCCTTCGCGGCTTCTACTTGCATAGCGAAAAAAAACCGAGTGGATGTAGGTGTTAGGCCGTAATTCAGTGCGTCTGCAGCGGCCTTCCCGATGACAATGGATTCTCGATCAAGATCTTCTATCGCTGTTTTGTTTTGCCATTTCGTCGCCGCGACATCTTTCATCAGGTCGAGTCGATAGCCAATCAGGTCAAAAAGATTATCGATTCCTCTTGTGGTATCAGGGTTGTTGGCTGGGATGCTTGAAGCTGCTTTTGCAACGTTAGTTAACGCCATTAGGCAGATTAAAATGAGACAGTTAAAAAGTTTGATGTTCATCAATGTGTCACTGATTTTTTCAGAATTGTATCACGAGACGGGTTGGGAATGAGGTTGTCGATAATGCTTTTGAAGCATGACTATGGTAGTTTGCTTGGGAAAATGGAACAGCAGGAAAAGTAAATGTCTGAAGCGCTTTTGTACCAGCAGGAAGGTCATGTCGTGACCCTGACCTTGAACAAACACGAAACTAGGAATGCCATCTCCGAGGATGAGATGGTAGATGCGATTGTTGCCGCCTGCAGTAGAATAAACGCAGATAATAGCGTGCGTGTCGCAATTATTACTGGCGCTGGAAGCGCATTTTCTTCCGGTGGGAATGTAAAAGACATGCGAGACAAAACGGGCATGTTTGGCGGTACCGGTACTGAAATTCGCGATGGCTATCGAAATGGAATCCAGAGAATCCCCCTCGCAATACAACAACTTGAGGTGCCGATTATCGCAGCTGTCAACGGTGCCGCAATTGGTGCAGGTTGCGATTTGACAATGATGTGCGACATGAGAATAGCCTCTGAAAAGGCAATTTTCGCGGAGAGCTTCGTCAAGGTAGGGTTGATACCTGGTGACGGTGGTGCATGGTTTTTACCCCGAGTTGTCGGAATTTCTCGCGCCAACGAGATGGCGTATACAGGCGAGCCTGTTAACGCTGAAACAGCATTGTCTTGGGGTATGGTGTCTAGGGTTGTTGCCCCGGATGAATTGTTAAACGCCGCAAATGAGCTTGCAGCCCGAATAGCCGTGAATCCACCTAGTGCCCTGCGAATGACGAAGAAACTACTAAAAGAAGGTGAGCACATGCAATTACCATCGATTCTGGAGATGTCAGCAACCCTGCAATCGCTTGCACATCAAACGAAGGACCATGCTGAAGCCGTCGACGCGATTATTGAGAAACGAACACCTAATTTCACGGGAGAGTGATTTCTAATTCACGGCGATTATTTTGAAACTTGGTTTTTGTCTATATAAGTACTTTCCCTACGGTGGTTTACAAAGGGACTTTATCCGGATGGCACGGGAGTGCATACACCGTGGGCATTCCGTTAGGATTTATGTGCTCAAGTGGGCGGGACCCATCCCAAGGGATCTCAATATTACTGTCATATCGGTTAGCGCATTATTTAATCATAATAAGTATCGAAAATTCTCAGAAGCACTAGCGCTTGCACTTGCGAAGGATCCCGTAGACTGCGTTGTGGGCTTTAACAAAATGCCAGGCCTCGATATTTATTATGCAGCCGACTCCTGTTACGAGGAGAAGGCGCGCTCCCAGCGCGGTTGGCTCTATCGCCAAATGAGCCGATACAAACATTTTGCTGCGTATGAATCCGCGGTGTTTAGTTCAGAAAGTCAGACCGAGATTATGAGTATCTCTGATGTTCAGAAACCCTATTTTATTAAACACTACGATACACAGGAAAAACGCTTCCATACATTACCTCCTGGTATTTCCCGTGACAGGATCGCGCCCTCGAACGCGGCTGGGATTCGCCGTGATAAGAGGGAAAAACTTGGTCTGAAGAATACTGACAAACTGATTTTGATGGTGGGATCCGGCTTTGTTAAAAAAGGCCTGAGAAGGGCAATTCTGGCGATTCGCTCGTTACCAACGGAATGGCGCAAAAGGGTAAAGTTTATAGCTATCGGCGAAGACAATGCGCGACCATTTAATCGCTTGATTAAACGTCTTGGCATTGAGGATAACGTCAAGATACTTGGTGGTCGCGGTGATATACCTGCATTTCTGCTGGCGGGAGATTTTTTGTTGCATCCTGCCCTGGACGAAAATGCGGGAATGGTGCTGCTTGAAGCAATGGTTGCCGGACTGCCTGTTTTGGCGACTGAAGTCTGTGGCTATGGTCACTATGTTGAATCTGCCGAAATGGGGCGTTTAGTACCGGAGCCATACGAGCAAGCGTGTTTGAATCAGACCCTGCTTTCGATGTTAGTAAAGAATCATCGGGAGCGTTGGATACAAAACGGGCAGAAATTTGCTGAAACATCTGATATCTACTCTTTACCTCAACGCGCTGTGTCTGTTATCGAGCAGGTGATGGATAGACACTGACGGCGTTTATTTATTTTCTGAGTACACATCATCGGCCTCATCGGGTCTTGTCTTGAACCGACGATGAAACCACCAGTATTGTTCTGGCGCCTTGCTAACAGCCGCTTCAATCAACTGGTTGATCCGATTAACATCATCTCGCTCGGAGTCAGAGGGGAAGTCCTCTAGTGGGGGCGATATTTGAACAATGTAGCTTCCTGTCTCAGGATTTCTAAAGTGACTAAATGATAAGACAGGAGAGTCAGTGATTTTTGCAATTCGGGAGGTTGCAGTGATTGTTGCCGCTGAAACGCCAAAGAATGGGCTAAAAATTGCATTTCTGCGTCCATAATCCTGATCAGGTCCGTACCAAACAATATGTCCGTCTTTCAGATTTTTGATGACACGGCGAATGTCGTTACGCTCAATCGCCTCTGGAAAGTTGTGCTCTCGGCCATTTGTCATTACGGCTTCTAACATCAAATTTTTGTTACGTCGGTACATAACGTCGAAAGGCACATAACGTCCTAATGCCGCGCCGCAAATATCAAGGGTCGAAAGGTGCATGCCCATTAATATGACACCTTTGCCTTTGGCGTGTGCCTCCCGTAAAAAATCCAAACCTTCAAATTCAACTTTGTCCAGAATACTGTCCGGTCCTCTAAGCCATGCGAGGCCTGTTTCAACTATACTGATTCCGCCTGATCTGAATGTTTCTCTGGTCAAGTGTGCCAGTTCTTTTGCGGGTTTATCGGGAAAGCAAAGTCGGAGGTTGATTTCTACAATGTGTCGTCGTCTTCTGGCTAGGTGCCAGGTGATAACGCCGAGCGACTGACCAACGCTTGTCCTAATGGAGTGTGGCAAAAGCACAATGACACGAAAAAAGAGTAGCCCAAGCCAGGTTAACCAGTAGCGAGGGTGCAAAAATGTGGGGTTTTTGAGTAACTTGATCATTGTGTTAGCTAAGGTGCGACTGGCTGTCTGTTCGAAGAGGCTGATGGTACCGAATTCAACGCAATCGAGATATAGTTAGCGATGTCTTCTCCACATCTTAGTTTTAACTTTGAAACAACTTATCGTTTATCCCACCAAGTTTCTTGGCAATATGGTTGTCGCGTTGCGTGCAATGGAAGCTATCTTAGCAGCACACAAGGACGATGAACTAAGGATTCTGGTGGATGACAGTTTCAAAGACTTACTCGGCTGTGCTTTCCCTGATGAGTCCCGGTTCATATGTTACCCACGAAAACAATTGCATGAAGATTCGCTGCTCTCGAGGATTCAGACCTATTTTAAATTTGCGAAGTCGCTGCGCTCGATCGAATATGATTGTGCACTGGATATGGACGGCACAGTGGTGTCAGCGAGGTTAATGCGATTGGCCCGTGCTCGCCGAAAACCAGGGCCGGCTTTTAATAAGAATAAACGCCGCAAGATCTATACTGAGCTGATTGAGATGGATCAACCCACTCAGCACTGCTTCGACGACTTTTCGATCATGATCGACAGGCTAGGCCTGCGACCACGGTCACAGAGCTATTATCAGTTCCCACCGTTTGGTGAGATGGAACAGATCGCCGAGCAGCTAGGCTTTTCAGCGGGGGCCGATCGTGAGGCATTTTTTGACAGGCGCATTGTGGTGCTGCATGTTTGTGCGACAAAGGACTACAAGCAGTGGGATATTGGAAAGTTTGCCAGTTTAGCCGATTCGCTGATTGAACAGGGTTTAAACGTCATAGTGATTGGTGCTGGTGAAGGTGAACGTGCTCGTATCGGACAAATGTTTCGGCTTAGTAAGCGTCGAGATGAGATGATTAATGGCCATAATAAATTGTCCCTCGTGCAACTGATTACATTGTTACAGCACGCAAAACTCTATATCGGTAATGACAGTGGTCCAATGCACCTCGCCAGCGCAAGCGGCGTGCCGTTATTGGCGTTGTTCGGACCGACGGAGCTTGTCCGATGGCATCCCAGAGTACCTCAGGCGAGAATAGTTAAAGGCGACGCACTTTGCTCACCTGATTGCCAACCGGAAGTCTGCCTGCGGGACTACCAGTGTATGTCTTCACTGTCGGTGGAAAAGGTCCAAACCGAGGCACAGCGTGTCCTAAGCGTGATTGAGCGTTAACAAAGTATTGGATGACTCATCAATACATTCACGGCGAAGGCAGCTTAGAAAACTGCTTTAAATCACGACATTTCGCTTAACTAATCTTCCGTTTTTTCATTCATTAGAGAAAAAAATGATTTCTCTGGTGTTAGGTTAGAAGTATACGAGTTCCCGCATCAGAATTTACTTGATATACTGGTTAAAAAACAACCGCTTGGCGTAGTGTTGAATGGGCCGGATTCCAGCAACAGCGACGATTATTGCATGTAATGAGTCAGAGAATATCTCTCACTGCATAGAGAGTGTGGACTTCTTTGAAGAAATTCTGGTGATTGATTCGGGTAGTACCGATGACACGGCAGCGATCGCAGAAAAAGTCGGTGCACGGGTTATTCACAATCCGTGGCGAGGATTTAGCCGACAGAAACAGTTCGGGTTTGACGAGGCTGCCCATGACTGGGTGTTTAGCATTGATGCCGATGAGCGCGTAACCCCGAGATTAAAGCAATCGCTGTTGGAACTTTTTGACGGGCCTTCCCAATCGCCACAATACGACGGCTACTTGATCAATCGTTGTAATCATTTTATGGGGCAAGCGCTTAGACACGGTGAAGGCTACCCAGATTGGCTCTTGCGGTTGTCAAATCGGACCCGGGCGCGGTGGAGTGAAGACTCGGTCCATGAAAAGATTCAACTGTCTGGTGAGAAAGGTAAGTTGGTTGGAGACCTCGATCACTTCACTGAAGATCGGATTGGCTCTTATCTTAAAAAGCAAAACAAATACACGACGCTTCAGGCTCGTAACCTATTTGAGCAAGGTAAGAGAGCTAGCGGCTGGAACTTGTTTGCTTCACCTTTGGTCAGATTTATTAAGTTTTATTTTTTGCGGCTGGGTTTCCTCGACGGCGTTCCCGGCTTTGTTCACATCTCGATTGGTTGTTTCAATAGCTTTTGTAAGTATGCAAAATTATGTGAGCTACAAAACGATAAAGACCACTGAGTTCCCTCTCTTCTATTACTAAATTCTCATGCGTGAACAAACCACAAACCGAAGATGGTTGATTCTGTCTCATAGTTTTAATATGGATGGCAGGGCCGCCAGTCAAACGGTGACGGATAAGATCTCTCACCTGATTGATGCGGGGATCACGCCTGTTGTGTTGAGTGCAGTAACAGGTCGCAAGGATACCCACATTGAGCATCATCAATTACTTCCGTGGGGACCCTCGGGTTTGAGATTTGACTTCCGCCACCTTGTTGCCAAGAAATTCGGCCGGGGCGTGTGGTATCGACTGAGCACGTTGGTGGTATCGGCTCTATTGCTGCCATTCATGATTGTAGAGCGTTTGGCATTCGGATTGACACATCATTCTTCATGGACTTTAGCGGCCTACCATAAGGGGCGTCATCTGCTAGCGAAGAATGATTATGAAGTTATTTACTCCTCTGGTGGTGCCTGGTCTGCACACCAGGCAGCGGCCATGTTGAGGCGTAAAACCGGCGTAACATGGATTGCTGAGATTCACGACCCGATGGTGATTCGCGATGATCCAACGGATGACGGTACTCGACCTCGGATTTCGAGAAAAGATCGTTTCTTGCAGCGGGTCGAGCGAACCATCTGCCGTCAGGCGGACCATATCTGGTGGTTTACTGAAGATGCACTAAATTATGCAAAGCTGAGAAATCCAGAACTTGAAGACAAAGGGTTTGTTGTTTTGCCGGGTGCAGAGCCTCCGATTTGTCATCACCATCATGAGTATAGCGACACCTTGAACTTGTGCCATTTTGGTTCTCTGACTAACGACCGGTCGCTTGCGCCGGTTCTGACTTCACTGAAGACGTTTTTTGTGAATCATCCAAAAGCAAAAAGCGTCATCAGAATTCACACTTATGGCTCAGATATTGATGAAGCCGCCTTGGCCGCGCTTGAACAACTGCGTCTGCCTGAAATTATCGTCAATCATGGTCGTTTGGAATCAGACCCTCTAACGGGAAAGTCGGGCCGTGAACGTGTTATTGAAAAGATGTACGAAGCAGATGTGTTGTTGCTGCTTCATGGTGACTATGAATGGTGTGCTGAATATATACCTTCAAAGCTGTACGAATACTTCTGGGCGCGGCGACCGATTGTCGCCGTGACTAATCGAAATCGGTTTCTCGATGAGTTACTCGATAAACACAACAGCTATGTCTGTCACACCCACGATAAAGCGTCGATTCTTCAAACTTTCGAAAATCTATGGCTCGACTGGCAAAAAAGTAGCTTGAAAACCTTTGAAGGAGAACCTGTTTCTGTCAATGATGCAGTGAGGCAGATACTTGCGCGGGTTGAGCATTAGGAATCCCCCTAGAATGCATGACTTATGTCTGCTATGTAAAAGCTACCACCGGGACTTTTTGCGACTGAGAAGGTTGTTAGAAAGTGTCCAGGCTTTCAACAAGGACGGTATACCAGTTTACGTTTCAACCCCTGCAGACGAGCGCGAACTGCTTGAGTCTGTTATCGGCGGCGAGTTTGATTACCAGTGGGTGAGTGATGAGGAAATCATTCAATCAAATCCGATGACCCGCGCCGAGGTCGTGGCTAAAACCACCCCCTATGTAGCGCAAGGTATTATCAAGGCGGAATTCTGGCGCCTCGGGCTCGCTGAGAACTATCTTTGTATTGACTCTGACAGCCGTTTTCTGCGTCCTTTTTTTCGATCTGATTTTATTCATGCCTCAGGCACGCCTTACACCGTTTTCCATGAAAACAAGGAGCTACTGCAGATCGCCAGAAATCGCGGTAAAAGCCGCGTTGTTTCAGACCATTTTAAAGAGTTGAATGCAGTCAGAAAAATCTTTCCTAGGAAAGGGCCTGACTATTCATTTATGCCTTCACCATTTCTATGGTCTACGAAGGTTTGGCAATCTTTGGAATCAGAGATGTTAGCGAAGCAAGGGCTGACATTGTGGGATTTGGTAGAGCGCGGCGTGGGAGAATATCACTGGTATGGAGAAGCGTTGCTTGCGTGGGAGGCGATACCCATTCATCCAGTAGAACCCTATTTCCGTGTCTATCACTATGACTGGCAATACTATTTTCTGAAAAGAATGGGTGAAAACGAGCAGCTTGTAGCCGAGAACTTTATGGGTATTATCTATCAGTCAAACTGGGAGTCAGAGATGGACTACGGGACTCCGAAAAAGTCATTGCCATCGCGGTTGCTAAGACGATTAAAACGTGTTTTCAGAATGCTCGTGAGCTATCTCTGATTCCACACTAGTCAGCTTCAAGCAGATCGTACTTCTTCAAATACCCGCGTAACTGATGATAGGTCACGCCGAGCGCTTCAGCTGTTTTCTTCTGATTAAACTGACTTGCCGCTAGCGCATTTTTGATGAGACTGATTTCGTAGTCTGTAACAGATTTTCTGAAGTCGATGGGGAAATCATTGATGGCAGTGACGGGAGGCACGACAGACCCTAGCGCTTCTGCGCTATCATCCGAGTCCTGCTTGCTAACTACTTCGCTAGGTTGCGCAAGACGATAAGGTGAATCAAAGGGATCCAAGGATATCAGATCAACAGGTGAGTCGGGATCTTGACTCCGGTAAACGCTGCGTTCTACAACATTTTTTAGTTCACGAATGTTACCAGGCCAGTGATAACTTCTTAATACTTTTCTAGCTGCAATGGAAAATCCAGGGAAATACTCACGCCCTAGGTCTGAAGACATTGAGACGGCAAATTGCTCGGCTAATATCGGAATGTCATCTGCTCGCGCGCGCAAGGGAGGTAAGGTGATGACGTCGAAGGCCAATCTGTCGAGCAAATCTTCTCTGAATTTACCCTTTCTAGCCAAGGCGGGAAGATCTTCGTTGGTTGCTGCAACGAGACGTACATCAGCATACAAGGTTTTATTACCACCAACGCGCTCGAATTCGCCGTATTCGATGATCCTGAGTAACTTCTCCTGAACCAGTGGCGAGGTTGTGGCGAGCTCATCAAGAAATAGTGTACCTTTGTGTGCGCGTTCGAATCTTCCCTTGTGGAGTTTTTGAGCACCCGTAAATGCACCGACTTCATGCCCGAAAAGCTCGGTCTCTAGCAAGGTTTCGCTAATCGCTGCGCAGTTCATTTTAATGTATTCCTGATCCCAGCGCTGCGACAGAAAGTGCAATCGTGAGGCAATTAGTTCTTTCCCGGTTCCTCGCTCACCGACAATGAGCACGGGTTTGCTCAAGGGGGCGATCTGGGAAACGTGATCAAGAATTTCTAGAAACGCCGGGGATTCCCCGAGAAGGCGTTCAGAATGTGTGTGCTTGGACATGTATACGGAAACTCAATCAAAAATTGGTAAATTAGCTAATTAATAGCGATATTCACTAAATCATTAGTAACTTGTGCATGTTGCGCATCATACATGAATTAGCGATGCTTTAAAAAATCCAATAATAACAATGGCCTGGCGGTATGAGTTCAAATTGTGAATGTTGGCACAGAATGTGAATTAGTAAACACAAGCGAAGCATTTAGTCGGTGGTAATCGACATCAGCATTGCGGAAACATGGATAGATCAGCGTGAGAGTGATCTGGGCTGAACATCCTAATATAGGCAACGAGAGGTGAACACCATGGGAATCTTTTCCAGATTTACAGACATTATCAACGCGAACATCAACTCGATTCTGGACAAAGCAGAAGATCCTGAGAAGATGGTGCGGCTGATTATTCAGGAAATGGAAGAAACGCTGGTCGAGGTCAGAACCCAGTCAGCTAAATTGATCGCTGATAAGAAAGAAATCGGGCGGCGCGCTGACCGATATGGCAAAGAAGCGGCTGATTGGGAGAAGAAAGCCGAAGTCGCCCTGTCCAAAGGCAGGGAAGACCTAGCGAGAGCTGCACTCAAAGAGAAGACCGAGGCACTTGAGTCTGTGCTAGCAATAGACACCGATCTTGAGCAAATTGATATTAATTTGCAGAAATTGTCTGCGGACATAGCTCAGCTTCAGCAAAAATTAAGCGACGCTAGAGTCCGGCAGAAGGCCTTAGTGATGCGCGGAAAGACAGCTAAAACCAGAATCGGTGTTAAGCGTCAGATCCATGAGGTGAACATAGAAGAAGCAATGAATAAGTTCGAACGCTATGAGCGAAAAATTGATGATATGGAAGGTGAAGTAGAGGCCTATGATCTTGGTCAACGAACGCTAGCTGATGAGATATCTGACCTTGAGTCAGATGAGAAGGTTGATGAAGAACTCGCTAAATTGAAAGCCAGACTCAGCGGTGGTTCGGAAACAGGCGGTTCGAAAACTGACAGCTCAGACACAGATAGTTCGAAAGCTATTAACTCAGAATCGGGGCGCTCTTAGCGGCCGTGCTAGGTGAGTTTAGGGCACTCAACTGCATTGAAGTAGATTAACTTAATGGAATCCAATCCAATGGAATTTTTGGAATATTTAACAGCACCAATCATCGTATTCCTGGTAGTCGTGGCACCTATCTGGATAATTTTTCACTACAAGACAAAAGGCAAAACGGCCGCGGGTATGTCCTCGAATGAACGCCTGGAACTGGATGAGATGATAGAAGTAGCAAACAATATGGCGGTAAGAATTGAAACCCTCGAAGCTATACTGGATGTTGAAAGCCCAGATTGGAGAGAAAAGCAAGGTAACTAGCGACCGGCTTGGGTTTGATTAGTGACTGAGTTTTGTGAATAGCGAAAATACAACACGCAATATCGGCCGAAAGAAAAGGGGTGGGCAGCTTGAGCAAGTCTGAAAGAGAGCAACGTGAGGCTGAAAAAATAGCCAGACGCGCGAGAAGGCTTGCCGATCGTGCCGAAGAGAGAGCGCGAAGAAAAGCAGACAATGCGACAAAGGCAGCTGAAAGAGCTGAAAAATTGGCGCAACGGGCTTATCGAAGAAAAGGGCCGCGGGATCGTGCACTGGAAGACTCCATCGAAGATTACGTTGATGAGATTACCGAAAGGTGGGCCCTGCAGGCTGAGGAGTGGGTGGACGAGCAATCATCTAAGTTATTTGGTAAATCTGCCCAACAAAGAGGTGCTCAACGAAAAAGAGCCAAAGAATACTTTTTCGGTCATGATGATCCTGATGACGAAATAGAGGATGATTTCGGGGAAAGTGATCAATATGCAGCGAGTGGCGGGTTGCGCTCGCGTGACAAAAGAACAAATGCTAGGTCAAACCGAAATAGACGTCACGACGATATCAACACAAGAATTCGAAGCGGTCGACGTCGCAGAAGAGTGTCTGCCTGGAAGCAGTCCGTGCGTAGCAAGGTCATATCTAATCGCAGTTTGTACCGTGATAAGGACCAGCAGAAAGTGTGCGGGGTTTGTGCCGGTTTAGCCGACTACTGGAATGTAGAGACATGGCAGGTAAGGTTTGCTGCGGTAATGGGGCTGATATTTATCCCCAGTCTAGTAGTGCCTGGCTATTTCTTTTTTTACTTCATCATGGATGAGAAACCTTATTATAGAAAGGCATCAGAACGCTATGAGGATGCTCACGTACGGGAGAGTTCTAACAGCGACAAAAGTAAACAACGCGGTGGATTGACATCCAGAAGAAAACGAACCAAATTTGATTTAACGGATGCGCAGGCGTTCAGCGCAGCACGTCAAAAATTTGTCGATATCGAAAGTCGGGTGCGATTGTTAGAAGCGCACGTAACCTCAAGTAAGTTTGAGTTGCAAAGGGAGTTTAAGAAGATTTCCGGAGAAGATGCATGATTTTCCAGAAACGTGACATACAGGCTTTTAGTGCCGTCCGTTTTAAAGGGCCGGGAAACATGACGATATCTCAAGCCGAATCTCGATCCCTGATTATTCACGGCCCCAAATTCTATCTTGAAAAGATTCGTTCAAAAGTTGTGGATGGTGTCTTGGAAATAGGCTACTTCCCTGACACAGTAGTTTCGTTGGATGTGTTAAATCAACAGATCTCTTACGAATTGAAGTTGAATGATCTGCGGAAAATAGACGCCGCCGGCAGCGGCAATATCGACATGCCAGACCTAGACGTGGATATACTTTGCGTAAAAGTTAAAGGTAGTGGCAATATCTCGATGGGCAACCTCACCGCGGATAAGCTCGAAATTCACCTTAACGGGGCTGGCGAGGCGGTCATTGCCGGTGATGTTGAATCGCAGACGATTCAGCTCAGTGGGGCTGGCAAATATCATGCTGAAGCGCTGGTGAGTGACTTCGCTGCGATAAAAATAACTGGTTCGGGGAGCGCCGAACTCTCCGTGAGTGAAGATTTACAAGTGCAAATAACCGGCAGTGGTAATGTTACCTACGACGGTTACCCGGATGTAACCCGTAACATTTCCGGTTCAGGTAAGTTGAGCCGCAAATGCAGACAAACGAAATTCAGTTCGCGGAGTGAAGAGCATGGTTAGTTTTTGGTGGGGTGGAATGGTCATTGCGATCATTGCTGTTACCTTCAGTGGGATTGTTCAGGTTATCAAGGCAAGTAAGACTGCTTCCGGTTCGAAACAACTTCGTGAACGCATAGATTCGCTTGAAACTGATCTCGGGGAGAGCGAACAGTTATTGGAAGATGCTGTTGCTAGAATAGAAGTGCTTGAGCGTATTGTGACTGACGATAAATACTCGTTGGGTAAGGAAATTGATAATCTTGCTAGTCGTCGAGGTTAGTTTTCGTCGAGACTATTGCTAAACCTAAACTCGTAATCGTCAGAAGGTTGGAGGATTGTGTTGGACGGGTTGTATCTTTTAAGGGTGTGTTGCCAAAAACGAAGCGCAGGGTCGTTATTTGCCAGCACTCTGAGAATCCAACGCCCGGGTAACTTGTTCACAAGGATATATGCTGCTTGGCTTCCGATGTTCTGTCGCCGGAACTTTCTCATCACAAAAAATTCCGCCATTTCATGTGCAATTTCGTTTGTCAGAGGATCAAGTACCTCCCGAACCAGCGCAAAACCGACATGTTCTCCCTCAACAGAGATTAAAAACGGGAAGCGGTCAGGTTCAGTCCAGTAATGATCAAGGTAGGGATAACTAAATATACCATCAGTGTTCCGCTCAACTGCAACGAATACCGAAAAATCATAGAGGTAAAGTTGAAGCAGGTTTCTAAGAAGGTCACGTTGTGCAAGCCTCGCAGGCTCGACCTTAATGGGCTTAGACATTACCATTACTCGCCGGAACTCGATCTGGGTAGTTCGTGATAATGCCGTCGACGCTTAAATCAATTAGCCGCTGGATCTCATCGGGCTCATTAACAGTGTAAACAAATACCTTCAAACCTTTATCGTGTGCCTCGATAACGACATTTTTCGTCACCAGTGATTTTTCAAGATTGAGAGAATAGGCATCCAGACGCGAGGTGATCTCAAAATAGTCAGGAACTGCCTTGTGAAATAAAGCGCCGCGCTGCCATTTTGTGCCGCAATTGGCAAGTTCCTCGTGGTTGAAAGAAGACACCTGAAAATGCTCAGGGCGCCAACCAGTAGCGCAATAGCGCGTCAGTATCTGGTCGACAGGTGCTGCAGTTGCCCTTCCCTTAAGCTCAATGTTGACGCCGATGCGCCGATCAACAAGGTCTAGTACTTCGGTAAGCGTTGGTATGCGCTCGCCATTACCAGCATCGTAGGACTGGATCTCTTCGAGGCTAAAATCGTAAATCTTTCCTTTGCCATTGGTTGTTCGGTCCAGTCTTGAGTCGTGTATCACAATGAGTTCGTTGTCGACGAAATGCACATCAAGCTCGATCCACGTGCACCCCATGTCAATTGCCCGTTGAAACGAAGCGAGCGTGTTCTCTGGTTCATAGCCACATGCGCCGCGGTGACCGATGCGAGTTGTTCCAGCCATAATGTAGCCTCTCTTTTTCATCCCAGCTTTCTAATCAAGGCTGCCGATGTCGTCAGTGATAGTGGTAGAGCTTAATAGAAAAAGTACTCGTGGGTGAAGTGAAGAAATTGTGCTCTCGTGAAGACTATTCGTGAAGTTCCGGCCAATACTACGTACAATTGCATCTATGATTCTAAGTATCTTGAAAGATAATCCAGTCGCTGGAAATAAGATAGCTAAGCGGCGTGCGCCAGACGGAGTTTTGTGAGATGAGTTATCAAGTACTTGCGCGAAAATACCGTCCAGCAAGTTTTGAGGAACTTGCGGGTCAGGAGCACGTGTTACGAGCGCTGATTAATTCCCTTGAGACCAACAGACTGCATCATGCCTATCTGTTTACCGGCACCCGAGGCGTCGGTAAAACGACAATCGCCAGGATTCTCGCCAAATGCCTGAATTGTGATACCGGTGTGACCGCAACTCCCTGTGGCACTTGCGGTTCCTGTCTAGAGATTGCCGAGGGAAGAAGTGTTGACCTGATTGAAGTCGATGCCGCCTCCCGCACCCGCGTCGAGGAAACCCGCGAACTTCTCGATAACGTGCAATACATGCCGACCCGGAGCAGGTTCAAGATATATCTGATTGACGAAGTTCACATGTTTTCGAATCATAGCTTTAATGCGCTGCTAAAGACGCTAGAAGAGCCTCCTGAACATGTGAAGTTCCTGTTGGCGACAACCGATCCAAAGAAATTGCCAATTACTGTGCTCTCTCGATGTTTGCAATTTAATCTCAAGAATTTGTCGCCGGAGCGCGTGGTTTCTTACCTTCAGGAAATATTACAAAGAGAATCTATTGGCTATGAAGGTGAGGCACTCTGGCATCTTGGCAGGGCGGCGGATGGCAGTATGCGCGATGCCTTGAGTTTGACCGATCAGGCAATTTCGTTCGGTGAAAACCAGATTAACGAGACCGATGTTAAAGCGATGTTAGGCTCCATTGATCGAGGTGAGGTCTATCGATTGATCGATGCCTTGATTGAGCACGATGGTAAACAGCTGCTCGATCGGATTGAACACCTGGCCGAATTCTCGCCAGACTACAGTGCTCTGCTGGGGGAGTTTCTTTCTGTTTTACACCGGGTTGCGGTTGCTCAAGCGGTACCGGAAGGGATCGACAATAGCCAGGGTGACAAAGAGGTGGTGATGGCGATCGCCAAGCAGGTCTCACCAGAAGATATCCAGTTGTATTATCAGGTTGGTCTGCTAGGTCAAAAGGATTTACCCTTTGCTCCGGATCAGCGTAGCGGTTTTGAAATGAGCCTGCTTCGAATGCTTTCTTTCGTTCCCAATGTGCCGCCCGGTCGCATAAAGCGCGGAGCCGACTCAGAAAAGGTAAGTCCGATTGCGGGCGATGAAATTACACCGGGTGCTGTTACTGACGGTCAAGAAACGAATACCGAGGTGTCCGACCTGGGCCCGGTCCTTTCTTTTCTCGAGAAAAATGACGTAAAACCGAACACGCCGGCAATCGTCGACAGTCAATCTGACAACGAGTCAATCGTACCTTTAGATGAAGAGGAGGCAGTTAAAACTGTTCCGCAGCCTGAGCGTAATAACGTTCATCACGAAGCCCGAAAACAGCAAGAAATTGTAGAGCAGCCGGAAGCATCGACGCCTGAGACTGGACCGACACCTATCGACACCAGCGGGTTGGGTTCAAATCAATCCAGCGAAAACACGACAGCGCTTAAATTGTCCGATGAGGCAGGAGAAGAATTAACTCATGATCAATGGCTGACGATATTTCCAGATCTTGGTTTGTCTGGTGTTACCCAGACGCTCGCGGCGAACTGCACAGTTGGGGATGCCGATGGCGATCCAGGCACTTGTTCTTTGATTCTGAACCAACACCACGCGAGTATGTGGAATAAAACCCACGAAGTACGTATCGCCATGGCTTTATCAACCTATGTTGGCCATACCATGGCGGTAAAAATTGAGATTGGTAAGGGTCATCGTGAGTCTCCAGCCGAAGCGGCGCAACGTCACGCGGATGAAGCGCTCACGAGAGCTAAAGCGTCGATAGAAAATGATGATAATGTTCAGGAGTTGATCCAAAACTTTGATGGCACGTTGGTTGAAGAAAGTATCGTTGCGAAAGCACGTGACTGACACTAAGCATGTTAGAAAGGTGTTGCTGAGAAAGTCGGTTGACAGATAAACCGGAGAGGAAAATGAGTATGAAAGGTGGTTTGGGTGATTTGATGAAGCAAGCCCAGCAAATGCAGGAAAAAATGCAATCTATGCAAAATGAGATTGCAAACAAGGAGGTCACTGGGCAAGCCGGCGGCGGGCTGCTCGAAGTTGTGATGACCGGTCGGCACGATGTGCGGAAGGTAAATATCGACGACAGCCTGATGAGCGAAGAGAAACAGATTCTTGAGGATCTTATTGCAGCTGCGGTAAACGATGCGGTGCGTAAGATCGAAAATAGCCAGAAAGAAGGCATGTCGGAATTAACGTCTGGTATACCGCTTCCTCCTGGTTTTAAGTTCCCTTTCTCCTAGGTGTTCAATTGAACCCGGATTCTCTAATAGATCAGTTGATCGAGTCTTTCCGCTGTCTCCCCGGCGTTGGGCCGAAAACAGCGCAGCGAATGGTTTATCACCTCTTGCAGCGGGACCAGGCGGGAGGTAAAAAGCTTGCTGAGCAGCTGACGACCACACTTGACAAGGTTTCACGATGCAGCCAATGCCGTGACCTGACAGAACACGAAATTTGTGAAATCTGTCGCCACCCAACCAGGCAATCAAACACGCTCTGTGTGGTTGAAAGTCCTGCTGATGTTATTGCGCTAGAAATGACAGGAGGATTTAAGGGTCGATATTTTGTGCTAATGGGCACTTTGTCGCCGCTTGATGGGGTTGGACCCGCTGAGCTGGGACTGGAGCTGCTGAAGGCGAGATGCGAAGAAGGTATCGATGAAGTGATTCTTGCAATCGGGTCAACCGTCGAAGGCGAAGCGACTTGCCACTATATCAGTGAAATGCTGAAGCCAACCGGCGTGACGGTCACGAGGTTGGCTCAAGGAATCCCCTTTGGCGGCGACCTTGAATATATGGACGGTGGCACGCTTGTACACGCATTGGAAGGACGAAAACAAATAGTATGAGTATAGATTTCACGATGATCGATTCGAACGGCGATCTGGCCGGTCTTGTGGCCAGACTGAGCGAAGTGGACGTGATCTCAATTGATACCGAATTTGCGAGATTTAACACTTATTACCCGATTGTCGGACTCATTCAGATTTATGATGGCAACGAATGTTTCATCATCGACCCTCTTGAAGTTTGCGATCTCGCGCCGCTTGCTGAGCTCTTGACAAACAAGAATGTCATCAAGGTTTTTCATGCCTGCTCTGAAGATATTGAAGTATTTCAGCATAGGCTCGGCGTTGTGCCAGCACCGGTTTTTGACACGCAAACCGCCGCTGCCATTCTCGGAGTAGGTTTTTCCCTTAGCTATCAAAAATTGGTGCTTGAGTATCTCGATCTCGAGATATCCAAGGATGAAACACGTTCCGATTGGCTACAAAGGCCCCTGACGCAGTCTCAGCTTAATTATGCTGCACTTGACGTTATCCACCTGTTAGAAGTTTATAAGAAGCAAGTTGAATTGCTCGAAAGAACCGAGCGGCTGGCGTGGGTTCAGGAAGAGTGTCGGTCTCTTGGTGAGGGTCTGGCGACAACGATAGAGCCAGGCGAATATTTTCTTAAGATCCGCGGAGCAGGGAAGTTGGATCAGCAGTCTTTGGGCATACTTCAGGCGCTGTGTGCATGGCGAGAATCTTTAGCGAGAGCGTCTGATTTACCTCGTAATCGCATTGTTGATGAAAAATCGTTACTGGCGTTGTCGACTCGTCAGCCTGGCAAACGCGAGGAATGCCAGAGAGTGGCAGAACTTACATCAAAACAGCTTCGTAAATATGGCGAGCAAATTGTTGATGTCATTGCTGAAACGCTGGCGAATCCCTCTGATTTGAGCGCGGCCTATGCCGGTTTACAGAAATCACCGATAGACAAGAAAAGCCTGAAGTCTTTAAGAGCAAAAGTAGAAGATACCGCAGAAGCTTTCGGTGTGGCACCTGAAATACTCGCGAAGAAGAGACACCTGGAATACATCTTGAGATCCGCTGCGGCCAACGGTGGTAAATATCGCTTACCTGATGATTTGCTAGGCTGGCGTGAGTCTGTCATTGGAGATGCACTCTTACAGGTAGCTGAGGGACTTAAGAGGTAGCCATGATTTTGTGTGACGTCTATCGCAGTAGTAAAAAGCCGGACATTTATTTGTATGTTGCTAAAAGCGATGGTCTTAGCCGCGTTCCCAAGGAATTGCTCGGGACCTTTGGCTCGCCGGAGCATGCACTATCATTCAAGTTAACGCCGGAGCGAAAACTGGCCAAGGAAGATACGCAGAAAGTTATTCAGAACCTGGTCGAGCAGGGTTATCATCTCCAGCTACCACCGGTGATCAAGCCGAGTACCGCATCAACTTCATCGTAAGTCACGTAGTAAACAATCAGGTAAATGGATCCGGATGAGTAACGTCAAGACAGAAGCACCTTTCTGGGAAACCAAAACGCTGTCGGAGATGTCTAAAACCGAATGGGAGTCACTCTGCGACGGGTGCGCGCGCTGTTGTCTGCACAAGCTAGAAGACATAGACACGGATGAGGTCCACTACACTTCAGTGGTTTGCCGATATCTCGATCTCGATACCTGCAGGTGTGGAGATTACGCCGCTAGAAACCGAAATGTACCGGATTGTGTGTTGCTCACAACGGATAGGGTGTCGGAGTTTAAATGGTTACCAAAAACCTGCGCTTACCGGGTTTTGGCAGAGGGGGGAAGGCTCGCCGCCTGGCATCCCCTAATTTCAGGTTCGCGTCACTCGGTGCACGAGGCGGGTATATCGGTCGTCGACAAAACCGTGAGTGAACTCCACGTACCTGAAGATGCTTATGAAGACTATATCATCGACTGGATAGCGCAAGAGTAGAAAACAATGCCACACAATGATCCCAACAGCCTAGAATATATTATTGCGTGGACTGTCTATTTTCTCTCGGGCATCGGCTGCTCTTGGGTCTGGTGGAAGCTGAGTTCGGGCATTCAAAACCGGGGTTGGCGGGATGTGCTCCGGGCTATAGTGCTAGTGCTTATTTTCACTCCCTGGTATACCGGTGAAGACATCCGAATTTACGCGCCTGCTTTTTTAATACTGGCAATGGATTTATTGTTAGAAGGGGCTGAAAGCGGCCTGCAGGGGGGGGTTGCATTAATGTTCTCCACATTCTTTGTGCTACTTGTACTCGCGGTACGACACTACTTGTACCGTCGTCCAAAGCGGGTTTAGCCGGCTGTTGCATCGCGGCGATTGCGCTGCCCTTATCTTTTTTCGTGAATCTCAAGAATATTCATGCGCTTGTCCACCGCCTCTTAGTGGCTGAACCGCGATGGCTAAGTTTATATCGACATCATGTTGCGGACATTTTACCCAATGCGAGAGCAGAACGGGTTAAATTGATGTGGCCGTGTCGATGACAAATGCAGCGACAATGACAATGAGCGCATAAGAAGGGCAAGCGTGAAGCACAGTCCTATGCGTAGTCTTTTAATGACTGAGTTCTCACACTCTCGCCAATGGGTGTTCATCAGGCTGATGAATAAAGATCGTTTCTTGTGTGTCAAACTCCCTCAGTGTCCAGAAGAATCTTTTCAGGTCTTGATTACTCCTGTTTGGCAAATTACAGTAGAGGCTCAATATCCGCTATTTAGTTGGATGACTCGGTTTCTGTTTATCTTCTTGGTTAAAAAAATATGAAATTTTCCAGTACTGCCACTTACATCGCGACAGATGAATTACAAATGGCTGTTAACGCAGCTGTCCAACTCGAAAGACCACTCCTGATAAAAGGCGAGCCCGGTACGGGCAAAACTATGCTGGCGGAAGAAATAGCCAGTTCCTTGGATATGGAATTAATCTCTTGGCACGTGAAATCAACCACTCGTGCGCAACAGGGTTTGTACGAATACGACGCGGTTTCGCGTCTTCGAGACTCTCAGCTTGGCGATGAGCGCGTACACGACATCAATAATTACATCGCAAAAGGTAAATTGTGGGAGGCCTTCGCGGCCGACAAAAAGGTTGTCCTGCTGATCGACGAGATAGACAAAGCGGATATTGAGTTTCCAAATGACCTGCTTCTTGAACTCGATAAGATGGAGTTTCACGTTTATGAAACTGGTGAATCAGTCGTTGCAAAAAACCGACCAGTGATTCTGATTACGAGTAATAACGAGAAAGAATTACCAGACGCGTTTTTGCGTCGATGTTTCTTCCACTATATCCAGTTCCCAGACAGAGAAACGATGCAACAGATTGTTGATGTTCATTACCCAAGCATCAAGCAGGATCTCGTTAAAGAAGCGATGGAAATTTTCTTTGATGTACGGAAAGTGCCCGGACTAAAGAAAAAGCCCTCAACATCTGAACTGATCGATTGGTTGAAACTTTTAATGGCAGACGACATTCCCGAGGAAATTCTACGAAACAGGGATACCTCTAAAGCAATACCACCGCTATATGGCGCGCTGGTAAAGAACGAGCAGGATGTTCAGTTGCTCGAGCGCCTGGCGTTTATGAACCGACGTCAAAGCGGTGGAGGCAGCTCCGGCGGCGCTTAATATAAGTGCCGAGTTGTGTGAAATTGTTTTGAAAGATCAAGCGGAACATTGTTCCGTGAAATGGGATTTGCCGTTCGCCGGCTCGGCCTGGCGAACGGTTTAAAGAATATAGGTTAGTCAAAAATGCTCATCAATTTTTTTATGGCGCTTCGGAATGCTCGCATTCCGGTTTCCATTACAGAATTATTGCACTTACTCCAAGTTTTAAAGAAAGGGTTGGTGTACGCAGATGTTGATGAATTCTATTACCTCAGCCGAATGGCGATGGTGAAGGATGAGCGACACTACGATAAGTTCGACAGGGCATTTAGTGAATATTTTAAGGGTTTGGAGGACTTGTCGAGTATGATCGCCTCGATGATTCCCGACGAGTATCTCCGCCGTGAATTTGAGAAATCCCTTACTCCGGAAGAACTAGCCAAGATTAAATCTCTTGGTGGGCTGGAGAAATTGATTGAGGAATTCAAGCGCCAGGTTGAAGAGGCAGCTAAAGGCGAAGGCAAACAAAAGGATAAGGAAGGTAAGGGAGAGAACGGTCGTGGAGAAGAAGGCAACGACCGGAAAGGCAAGAAAAAGCGCGGCAAGCGCAGGTGGGATAAACGCGACTACAAGGCTTACGACGACAATGTCGAATTAGGCACACGTGGAATGAAAATATCTCTGCGACGTCTGCGTAAGTTGGCGAGAACAGGGGCCGACGAAGAGTTTGACATCGATAATACAATCAGAAAGACCGCCCGAAATGGTGGGCTTCTCGATATCATCATGCGACCCGAACGCCGCAACACGGTGAAAGTGCTTTTGTTACTCGATAGTGGCGGCTCGATGGATGCGCACGTCAAGGTGTGTGAAGAATTGTTCTCGGCGGCACGTTCTGAGTTCAAACATTTGGAAACCTATTATTTTCATAATTTTATTTATGAAGGTGTCTGGAAAGCGCATAACCGGCGAATGAATGAACGCATTGATACGTGGGACATTCTGCATAAATACACCCATGACTATAAAGTTATCTTTGTTGGTGATGCATCGATGGCTCCCTATGAAATCACTCACTCGGGCGGCAGTGTCGAGCACTGGAACGAAGAAGCGGGTGCATTGTGGATGCAGCGAGTATTGGACACGTTTGATAAAACGATATGGATTAATCCAACGCCACTTGATACCTGGGAGTATTCTAGTTCCGTTGCACTGACGAAAAAGCTCGTTGAAGATCAGATGTATCCCTTGACTATTAGGGGTATTGAAGATGGCATGAACTACCTCTCAAAATAATTTTTCAATAGTCAGACCCTAGGCAGGGACCGAAACGAGAGCGTTTCGGTCCTTGTTAAAGGAGCTCCAGTCCCTCCTCTTATCAATCCCTTGTTAATGTGCTGCGCATAGACACAGAAGTTGCGTCTCAGTTAAGCTGCATTGCGACAAAAAAATAACAAACCAAGTTAATCTGCATCGCGATGGTCTTCGTCAGGTCAGGGTTTTGTTGGTTTCCACATTAGAGGGGAGTCTTTATGCAGTCCGTAATGATCATCGCGCTTGGCCTAGCCGGCATGGCATTTGGCTGGTTCGTTTATTCCAAATTTATTGCGACAAAAATCTACCAACTCGATCCAAATTTCGTGACGCCTGCGCATGAGTTGGAGGACGGGATCGACTACGTGCCGACGAACAAATTTGTGCTTTGGGGGCATCACTTTACTTCTGTGGCGGGCGCGGCGCCTATTGTTGGACCGGCGATAGCGGTTTATTGGGGTTGGGTGCCTGCCGTACTCTGGGTGACCATCGGCACAATATTTTTCGCAGGGGTCCATGACTTTGGTGCAATCTGGGCGAGTGCGAGACATAAAGGCAAGTCTATTGGCGCGCTCTCTGAAGAGGTGATTGGCAAGCGAACCCGTGCGTTGTTTATGATTGTGATCTTCCTTGTTTTGCTCATGGTCAATGCGGTTTTTGGGGTGGTTATTGCCAATGCGTTTGTGGGTACACCTAATGCTGTTTTCCCCGCGTGGTCTGCGATTGTTGTTGCTTTGGTCATCGGCCAGCTACTACATCGTAATTTTAATCTCACGCTACTTTCAATTGTAGGTGTCGCTGCACTTTATGGCGCAATTTTTGTCGGCAGCGGCCTTCCTATTCAGTTGCCGGAGCAAGTCATGGGCCTTGGCTCGAAGGGCAGCTGGATTGTAATTTTGTTTGTGTACGCGGCGATTGCCTCAATGCTGCCTGTCTGGGCATTGCTACAGCCAAGGGATTTTATTAATGGATTACAGCTTTTTGTCGGCTTGTTCTTGCTTTACGGTGCAGTGTTGTTGTCACTACCTGATATCTCTGCTCCGGCTTTTAATAACGCTGTGACTTTGGATGCGCCTTCGCTTGTGCCTCTCCTGTTTGTCACCATTGCCTGTGGTGCCATTTCAGGCTTTCACGGCATTGTCTCCTCTGGAACGACATCCAAACAACTAGATAGAGAACCGGATGCGCGATTTGTCGGCTATCTGGGCTCTGTAGGTGAGGGCAGTCTAGCGTTGATTACCATCGTTGCTGTGTCCAGCGCGGCGTTGGCAGCATCCCCCGAGCACTGGCACGAAATCTACGACAAGTACGGTAGCGCTGGTGCAGGCACGTTCATTCAGGGCGGCGCTCAGATGATTACCAACGGCTGGGGACTACCCCTTGCAATCTCGACGACATTGTTGGCAACGATGGTCGTGCTTTTTGCAGGGACGACCATGGATTCAGGCGTCAGACTGCAACGATACATAATTCAGGAATGGGGAGACATTTACGGTATCCCCTTACTTAAACACGGGATTCTCGCGACTTTGATTGCAGTGACTTGCTGCTTGCTTTTGGCATTTGGTGTTGGAGGTGCGTCCGGCGCCGGTGGTTTGGCAATTTGGCCGCTGTTTGGCTCCACAAACCAGATTCTTGCGGCTATGACGCTGCTCGTGATCAGTGTCATGCTAATTAAGTTAGGTCGCCCTGCCCGATATACGCTGATTCCGATGAGTTTTGTTTTGCTCACATCGGCCTGGGCTGCTGTTCTGAAATTGATCGAATTCTATCAGGCTGGCAACTGGCTGCTGGTAGTGATCGATGTGGTGGTGCTGGTGACCAGTCTGATGGTGATGCTGGAAGCGATATCGGTGATTGCCAAATTTCGGCGAGAAAATGGCAAAGCTGGCAGTGTTGGCTCGTGATTGTTAATGCTGCACCGCAGCATCGTCGTGCAAAATCCCTCGTTCTCGAATGATTGAAAAAAAATGAACTTAAAATGGAGCTTTCTTTTTGCAAATCTTAGTGTTCTAATCGCAGGATCGCCCTATTTATAAGTGCCGAAGAGCCTGTGGGGGGAAAGATAAGAAAATTAAGAAAGACAACTTATATACACGGGGAATAAGAAATATGAGGAAAATTACGAGCTTAGTGCTACCTCCTCTTTCGGCTATCGCATTCGCGGTGTCCGGGGGAAGTGTTATAGCAGCGGAAGGCGCGAATGATGCGGAAATGGAAGAGGTGGTGATCACCGGCTTCCGTGGTAAGCCACGTTCAGCCATGGATTCTGCTGTGCCAATTGATACTTTCAGCGCAGAACAAATAGGATCGGTATCGCATGCTGATACCGTAGATATTCTTCAAACATTAGTACCTTCGTTTAACGTAGGTCGCCAACCAATCTCAGACGGTGCTTCATTCATTCGTCCCATGGAATTGCGCGGCTTGCCTTCGCACCACACATTGGTGCTGGTCAATGGTAAGCGCCGGCATCGTGCGTCTTTAGTGAGCATTGGTGGTGCAGGTACGCAGGGACCAGATGTTGCAACGATCCCTTCAACAGCAGTTAACAGCATTGAAGTGCTTCGTGACGGCGCATCCTCGCAGTACGGTTCTGACGCGATTGCAGGTGTAATTAACTTCAACCTAAAGGAAAACAGCAGCGGGTATGACTTTTCGGTGAGATCCGGCGGGTATTATGAAGGTGATGGCTTCGGCTATACAGCTTCGGGAAATGTAGGCTTACCGCTTGGTGACAACGGATTCCTCTCAATTTCTGCCGAGGTCGATGATCAAGAGTTCACTGAACGCGCAGACCAGTATTGCGAAAATTGGTTCTGTGCAGATCCAAGTGGCCCTCGACTGTCAAACACCAGTGCGATTGACCAAGGATTTACTAATGGTGTGCCCAGTGATCCTACCAATGCATTCCTGTCGGCACTTCAAACGGCTTATCCAGGTGGCCTAGCAGCGGCCTCTGTAGAAGGGGACACCGTGCAGCCATGGGGTCAGCCAAATACAGAATCAGTGAGACTGTTTTACAACGCGGGTATTGATCTTTCGGATAATGCCCGATTATACAGTTTCGGTAGTTATTCAAGCAGTGAGGGCGATGGTAGTTTCTTCTATCGGTATCCTTTTAACGGCACAACAGAAACTCTTCGTCAGGCGGATGGGTCTCTCTACAATCCTCTTCAGATTTTCCCCGGTGGCTTTACGCCACGTTTCAGAGGTGAAGTAGAAGACACAAGCTTTGCCGCTGGTATCAAGGGCGAAAACAACGATGGATTCACCTATGATGTGAGTGCGCGATTTGGTTCTAACGAAATAGAATACACACTGTTCAATACAATTAACCCTTCTTACGGTCCTGATACGCCTACCAGCTTTAAGCCTGGTACATTGTTGAATGAAGAGGTGCAGTTCCAAGTCGATCTGTCAAATGAAGTCGACATGGGCATGGATTCACCGATGGTTGTTGCTTATGGTTTCAGTTATCTCGATGAATCCTATGATGTTCAGCAAAGCCCTCAATTAGCATCGTATGATGCAGGACCACACTCTTTAGCAGATCCATATGGATTCTGTACAACTGAAGCTGATTTTGCCGCGCGTACACCAACAGCGGTAGCTGGCGGTGGAGCTTTTACTTCTAGCATCGGTGGTCAGGCTTCTGTCGCGGGTACCGCGGTTGCAGGCTTGGACTGTACTGACTCTTCAGACCCTGCTTACAAGGTTGTCGGTGTTGGTTCAAATGGATTCCCAGGTTACTCGCCAGCTTTTTCAGAAGAGTACACTCGTGATTCCTTTGCCGTGTATGCTGATTTGAGTGGCGATATTACTGAAAATCTTTTTGCCCAATTTGCTATACGCTACGAAGATTACTCTGATTTCGGTAGTGAAGTTGTGGGTAAAGTTGCTGGTAGTTACCGATTGAGCGATACCGTAGCGTTACGTGGATCATACGGAACTGGTTTCCGGGCGCCAACCCCTGGTCAGCAAGGTACCACTAACGTATCTACTCGTTTACCAAATGGCTTCCCGGTTGCAACTGGTCTGTTCCCCGCGTCAGGTCCTATCGCAGCAGCCCTTGGTGCAACGCCTCTTTCGGCTGAAACATCATCTAGCTTTACCTTTGGTGTGACAGCGGACGTTGGTGATATCACCCTGACCATGGACTTCTACTCGATTGATATCGATGATCGGTTTAGTGCGATTTCAACCCTCGATGTTTCGACTGATCCTACTTCTGGTGACGCCTTCACAAACTTCCAAGCATTAGAAGCAGCTGGCGTATCGGGTGCTAACTCGATTGGTGGCGTGTTCTACTTTACCAACGCATTTGATTCGAATACTCGAGGTGTAGATATTGTTGCCTCATATCCTTTCGAGTGGGGTAATGGTCAAGAAACACAGCTCGCCTTAGCCCTTAATATCAACTCAAGCTCTCTTGAGTCTGACGCAAGTGCTTTCCTTAATGAGGAAGATAGGTTTGACTTCGAGAATGAGGACCCATCAGTTCGCTGGAACCTGACGGCTAATCACTACGTTGGTGACTTAAGCATTATGGCTCGAGCTAGATACTATGGTGAGTCGGACAATTCAAACTCATCCGGTAATCTTGTGGTTCAGACTTTTGAATCAACACTTTTCATGGACCTTGAAGCAACTTATCGCTTTACGGACAACTGGATGATTAGTGTGGGTGGTCGTAATATCTTTGATGCTTACCCAGATCGAACGGATAAAGTCGCAAGTAACAACGACCAATGTTGTGGAAGACAATATGTTTCCGGTAGCATCGTTCCTTGGCAGGGCGGTTATTACTATAGCCGTTTGTCAGTTTCGTTCTAGGATAGTGTACTAGAAGCGAGAGTGAGTAATGAGAAAGCCACCTTGAATTAGGTGGCTTTTTTTTGCTCGGAATCTAATAATCTCATGCCGACTAATTGGGGCGTTCTGGAAATTCACGAGTTTTCAGCCGGACTGAGACTAATTCAAGAAAGCTCTAGAGTTTCAGGTCTGATCTCATCAAGACTTCTGGAGCGTTCTATTTAAACAGATCGAAGAGGTGGCTGTATTTAAGAATGAACTCTTTACGTGGTTTGGCTAAACCTGCAAGCCTGCCATCGTCAACTTCGTTATAAACGAGATAAAGGCCAGTATCGCCTGTGACAAGCCAGGAAAATCTGAGATTGGTCGCAACAAGGTCTTGTCTTTTGTCATACTGCACAAGTGCTTGAATAGCCATTTTCGGTGTAAACGAATAGGTCATACGTAGCTGTGCGACATCAACAGTGAATTCTTTGCCGGGACCTAAATCTACGTTGTTGTGATTCCAAGCCAGTTCGGATGTGAACTTGTTACCCACACGATACTTAATTGAAGGTACTGCTGAAAAGCGATCGCCGCCAAATAGTCCACCATCTTTTATGTTAACGCTTAGGCTGAGTGGTGCGCTCTGATCTGTTATTAAAACGAGTGCTACCTCATCGTCATCATACTCTCCAGGGTCAACGGTCACACCGCTGACGATATTGAAGGGCGCTTGTACGCCTTCGTGGAAAAAATTCATTCCTGTATGTATTTCATAGCCATTTTTCCACTCCCAATGATTATCAACATGTAAGAAACTCGTGGTGTGATAGCCATCAAATTTGCGGTAGGTGTTGTATAAGATATGTGGCCTTAGTTCGTGTAGTCCCCAAAGGTTTTCAGGCCTGTATCTACGCAGAGTGAAAACCTGAAGATTACGGTAGTCACGACGTTTCAGAAAGCCTACTTCGGGGTTAAAGTCTCTGCCGACCTCTGTGTAATTGAATCGATTTGTCCATTTCTCTGAGTTATAAACACCGTTTACTCTGAAGGAATGATCTTTTCCAGAGAGCCCCGGTGTTTTTGTCTTTGCCAGATAACCGGAAATACTCCCATATGCGCCAATACCGATTCGGCCATCGATTGCATACGCACGATTGTAGTCTTCGTCTCTGTTGCCGTTAATACTGCCGTCACCTTCACGGTTGACGAATATCGCGCCGAGAGAGGACCGATTGGCGAATTCACGATTCACTCTGGCAACTGTATAGTCATTTTCCGGCGCTACGCCGGCAACTGCATCAGAACGCATCTGTAAAAAACCAACATTGGTCTTTTCACCAATTTTTCCTGATAGTCTAACACCGCCCGTGATCGGAATGGCTGACCCGTTAGCTGCAATGCCTATGCGACGGCTGAAAAATAGCTCAGCTTCTCTTGCATGGCCGACTTTAAATTGATCGGCATTCTCTAGAAAGAACGGCCTTTGCTCAGGGAGAAATATACTGAATCTATCCAAGTTAACCTGAAGCTCATCTGCTTCTACCTGGGCAAAGTCGGTATTGTAAGTTACATCCATGGTCAAACTGGGTGTTAATGAGTATTTTACATCAAGGCCAAACTCATACTCTGTGTCGCTAGGTTGGCTGCCACCCGTAACGCTTTTTCCAAGTGCATAAGGTGTTACTTTCAAATTTCTCTGAGAAGGCACTTTTATGCCGCTAATTGATCCTGCATCTGAAACCCGATAAAGATTATGTTGAAGTCCCAGCGGCGCCCAG
>CAXRCG010000084.1:0-2511 GCA_964228885.1 Pseudomonadales bacterium
TATTTCGTTGTTTCTCCGAATGTTGCGTTGAAAATTGATGCCCCAGGTCTGAATTTCCTGGCTACCGTATCGAAGAGATTTGAAAGGAATAGCCATTTCAAGGCTCCAGCCCTCAGAGGTAATTTGGGTTCGCACTTCCCAATTGGTATCCCAGTTAAGGTTGAACCCTCCCACTCCTGAGCCAAATGCTGCGGTGCCGCCTTTTGTTACCTGCCCGTCATATTCAATACCCGCTGGGTTCGTGCCAAAAACAAGGCCGTTCTGCTTGTCTCTGTAGGTGTCAAGTATAATCTGAAAGCTATCTGTTTCATCTAGTCCAGAATCCCGACGACTGTCGGTGACAAGTATGCCGGATGCGCTTTCATCATAGAGCATGGCTGCTATATAAAGGGTGCTTTTTGTATAGCCAACATAGACCTCACTTCTTTGGCTTGCCGGTTTGCCTTCAACGGGTCGAACCTGCCAAAAATCAGTCATCGGCGTCGCACCCATCCAAGCGGCGTCATTTTTGATAACTCCGTCAAGTTGAGGTGCTATTGTTAAAGCTATTGCAGTCGTTGTAGGACGACTAACACGCTCAGCACTAAATGTCGCGCAGGATAAACCCAGCAAACAAAGGATTAGAATTCTCAATTTAGGTGTCTCCGGTGTATTTTCTATGCGCACATGTCTAACAGAACTTGGGTGTCGCGGGTTTGATCGTTGGCGAAATAAAGAAGAGTATAGTGGCGATAATCAATAAAGCTGGTTAAAAAATAGATTATTGTGACATATATTTTTCTCAAATAACGCGATATAAAAAGTGTTTATGCTCCAAACTGAAGCCCATCAGAGTAGCTCTGGCTCCGACGCTATGTTAGTTGAATTGCTCGTTTACTAAATTATGAAACTAGTGAAATGGCCTGCGCGATATTCTCTAACGCATGCGTGATGTTAGCTTTCGAAGTGCCGAGATTCATTCGCATGAAAGTATCGGAGCCTCTACCGTAGGAACTACCGGGGTTGAGATGAACCTTCGCATGCATGACTAGCCACTTTTCGAGTATCTGCGTAGGCGTTTTCGGGGAGTCTGAGTTCTGGGTCATCATCGCTTCTTTTTCAGCGCCGATAGTGCCCATCAAATTTTTGAAATCTAGCCAGGCAAAATAGGTACCCTGAGCTTTGGTGTAGCCGACGGAGGGAAGCTTGTCCTTGAGGTAATTTTCGACAAGCGTGTGATTGCTATCAATGTAGGGAAGTAATTGGTCAAGCCAGTCAGCGCCGTCGCGGTAAGCGGCTTCGTTGGCAATCATGCCCAGGGAATTTTGGCTGGACCTGTGGTTGCGTTTGATACGCGCAGCGAGCACTGGGTCAGTGCAGAAGTAATATGAGCTCTTCATTGCTGCTAAGCTAAATGTTTTGCTTAAACCTTTGTATGTCACACTGTTATCTACGATGTCTTTGTCACGCAGGCTAGCAAAAGGTGTGTATTTGACATCCGTTCTAACGAAGTCACAGTGGATTTCGTCTGCCAGTACCAACACGTCATGTTCAAGACAGAGTTTACCGATGCGTGTGAGATCTTTTTCAGACCATACATTGCCAGTAGGATTCTGAGGATTACACAGAAGCAGGGCGTGAGTGTCCGGTGTCATTCTCTCTTCAAGATCTTCCCAATCAATCGACCAGATGCCATCCTTGAAAATCATCACGCTTTCACTGGGTTCGGTTTGGCTCCATTTTAAGTCACTGTAAAAGCCATTGTAGGTTGGCGTCATGATTAGCACTTTGCTCTTCGGTGGAGACACCGTCCGCAACGTTGATATGAGACCGTGGTGAACGCCTTCTTGAAGCTGGATTGAATCCGGGTCAACGTCAACACCGTGGCGATTTTTGTTCCAGGCAACAATACCGTTAATGTAATCTTCGTAGGGCATTTTTTGGTAGCCCCAGTTTTCGTGAGCTGTTCGCTTATCGAGTGCTTCGGTAATGCAAGGGGCTGTTTGAAAGTCCAAGTCGGCGATACCCATACCAACCTCGATGTTTGCTTCGCCAAAGCGATCAACTTGTTCATCCCATTTCACGCAGTCGGAGCCAAAGCGATCATAAGCCTTATCGAAGTCATACTTCCTTGTATTGTCACGATTGTTATTTTTTGCTGCAGAAGCGATTGGAGCGGAAGTGCCCAAGGCACCAGCGATCGCTGTAGCGCCTGCACCCTGAATAAACCGTCTTCTATTAATTTGGTGCTTTTCTGACATGTGAGTATCACCCCCCAAAGTTTTTGGACAGCTAATCTATATTGCTTTTAGTTATATCTATATTGCAATTTGTGTTGATGATATTATCGCGCTTGCTCCAAGAGTGCAAAAGAAGTGGGCGAATCGATGGCGATAATTGAACTCCCTCATGTTGGCACATTAGGGGGACTACTATTCGCGAGGTTCTTCATTTATTCTGGTGTAAAGCCAAATATCTAGGGTAAAAAAATGCGAATCAACACATGGCATGATGTCGTAAAATGGTTATCTA
>CAXRCG010000085.1:0-6280 GCA_964228885.1 Pseudomonadales bacterium
GCGCACTGGTTCAGCAGGTTGTTACTGAATCTGGAACGGCCAAAAAAACAATATATGCCTATCTTCGCCAATATTGGCAGCGAGGTTGCACACC
The DNA here is from genome assembly GCA_964228885.1 of Pseudomonadales bacterium. Taxonomy (GTDB): domain Bacteria; phylum Pseudomonadota; class Gammaproteobacteria; order Pseudomonadales; family Azotimanducaceae; genus UBA4582. The sequence continues at coordinate 95 of CAXRCG010000085.1, forward strand.
GAACGCGCTTTTGCCGGACTACGATAAATCAGGCGGGCGAGGAAAGAAACGTACAGCTTCAGGAAAAAAATTAGGGCGTCCGAGGAGTATAGCTCCAGGTACGGGCGCCATTGTAGATACTGGCGTTGAACGCATGTTTCGCATTGTACTTGATCGCCACTACCTGACGGAGAAGAATCATTCTCTACCCTATGCTCATCGACGCTTCGAAGACATGTTTGAAGCGGCTCATCCCGATGTACCGAAAGAGAACTTCCCGACAGTTGCTCAACTACGCTATTTCTACGAGCGGGAATATGTCCGGCCTGAACGTATCCGGCTGAGAGCCAATAAAATTGAATATCAAAAGGACATCAGACCGTTACAAGGAACAGCCACAACTGGGGTTCACGGTCCTGGTGCACGGTACGAGATCGACGCGACTATTGCCGATATCTATCTGCTTTCCGCTGACAGACAAAAAATTATTGGCCGACCAACTTTGTACGTGGTTGTCGATGTCTATAGCAGATTGATTGCAGGTTTCTATGTGGGATTTGAAAACCCCTCCTATGTGACGGCTATGTTGGCACTGGTCAACGCCATGATCGATAAATCTCAGATATGCCAGTCTTTCGGTTATGACATCGAGCCAGAGGATTGGCCGTCGATTGGACTGCCGGACGTCATTTTGGCTGATCGTGGTGAGTTGCTGGGCCATCAAATTGAATATCTGGAGCAGGCCTTTGGTGTTCGGATTGAAAATACACCACCTTATCGTGGGGATGCGAAGGGTATCGTTGAGCGGCATTTTCGTACTATTCAAGCAGACTTCAAGCCGTTTGCACCAGGAGTGGTTGCTGGAACCACCATCAAAAAGCGCGGCGGGAAAGATTATCGGTTGGATGCAACACTTACATTGGACGAATTCACTAAAATAATTATCGGCTCTATCCTGCATCGCAACCAGAGTTCGGTATTGGTCAAGTATGACCGCGATCCGGATATGCCGGATACACTCGCACCTGTACCAATTAATATCTGGCAATGGGGTATTCAAAATCGTAGCGGACGGCTACGTAACACATCGGAGTCGGCGCTGAAGCTGGCATTGTTGCCTCGTCAAAAAGTAACGCTTTCCGATTACGGTATTCAATGCTTCGGTGCGTTTTATACCTGTAGGGAGCTGCTGGCGTCTGGCTGGCTCCATAGAACCGGGCAACAGCGACCTGGCCCCTTTATGGCGGCGTATGACCCCGCGGTAACCGACATCATTTATGTCTTCCCAGATGCAACAAAATCAGATTATTGGGAGTGCTCGCTAACAGACCGCTCAAGGGAATTTAGGGGCCGGTCGATGTGGGAGTTATGGGACAGCCAGCAGCAACAACGAAAATCAACAGCAGCAGCTAAATTGAAAGAGAGGGAAAGCAAAAGATCGCTGGAAAATGTGATTCAGGAAACCATCCAAAACGCGGAAAAGTTACGTCCTTCCTACTTTGGTGAATCAAAAACAGGAACTTTGGCTGGCATCAATCAAAACCGACGGGAAGCCCGTGATCAGGAACGCCAGAAACGTCGAGCGGATAACAAGGCTACTGAGCCGAAACCCAAAGCAGATGTCAGGTATTTGACTGATCAGCCCGAAGATGGGGCTTTCCCAGATTTTCTGGATGACCTGTTTGGAGATGATGAATGACGTTACCCAAAGGCATGGTGCAGGCAATTTATAATGATACCGGGATCAGTCAGTACCAAGGAAACCCGCTCATTGAAGCTTTGCCGCCGATTCTGGACCGGCGTCAGCTAAAGGACGGGTTATCGGGTCAAATTACGTTTCGCCCAACCGACGTTTATCTTGATGGCCAGACCCGTATTCATGTCATATCTCAATTACTTGATAATTTTTTCCAGCCGCTATCCCGTCACATTGAACTGGAGTCAAAATTATCAGTCATGCTTCGACAAGGGTATGTTGGCAGAAATCTGGCGACAGGCGAACTGAATGCCCACATCCAGAATGGTTATGAGCGTGTCATGCAGGGGGATTTGGCTGTTTTCCGGTTCGAGCATGTGGAATCCACCGCTAAGAGTCTGGCTTTCATCGGTTGTTCTGGTTCAGGCAAGACAAGCTCATTGAACCGTATTCTGGCAACCTATCCCCAGTTGATATATCACGAAGCCTACAACTTCACGCAGATCGTTTTCCTTAAAATTGACTGCCCGCATGACGGTTCGTTGAAAAGCCTGTGTCATAACTTCTTTCGGGAAATTGACGCGGTACTCGCCACGAATTACGTACGTCGCTACGTGGAAAAACGACATAGCGTAGAAACCTTGATTGCGGTAATGGCACACATTGCCAACACCCACGCAATTGGACTGTTAGTGATTGATGAAATCCAGCATCTGAGTGTTAAGAACTCAGGAGGTGCCGAGCGCATGCTCAATTTCTTTGTCACACTGGTTAATGAAATTTCGGTCCCGGTTGTCATGGTGGGGACACCAAAGGCCAGATCTGTCTTTGAACTGGATTTGCGGTCCGCTCGCCGTGGTGCAGGTTTTGGTTCAATACTATGGGAGCCTTTAAGCAAGCCCTCAGGCGAGCAGGAGGTATCCCGTACCGAGTGGGGAGCCTTCACTGGCCGTTTGTGGAAGTATCAATGGCTGACTAAAGCATCCCCTGAAGTGACCGATGAGATTAGAGATACTTGGTACGAGCTTTCACAAGGCATTATGGATGTCGTCATCAAGTTGTTTGTTCTGTCACAGATCCGGGCTGTTGTCACCGGAATTGAGCGCATTACCCCCACCTTGATGCGAAAGGTATATCAGGATGAGCTAAAACCTATCCACCCCATGATTGATGCGTTACGGTCGGGTGATGTAACAAAAATAGCGCGTTACTCAGATCTGACTATCCCCGACGTAGATAGAAAAATACTGGAGCTGGGACACCTGCTGCGCTCTAACCAGGAAAGCATTGATACCGTAGTCAAGTATGGGGGTAATGAACAAGCTGTTCGTTTGCACAATATGCTGGTTGATATGGGGTATGCCTCTGAGCTGCTTGAACCTCTGATCAACAGAGCGTTTGAGGATCACCCGGGCCTTGTGATGAAGGACCTTATGCCGCTGATCCTCTCTTGGTATCAGAATGCAGAGATAGAAGAACCAGCGTCAACCACACCCAAACTTAAGGCTGTGAGGAAAGCTGACTGGCATACCCTGGATTCAGAAGACTTGCGCTTCCTATTCTCTCAGTCCGCAAACGAAGAAACCTTCCAGGAATCACTTGGCCGCAACGGCCTGTTTTTTGATGCCCAGGACTGGGTTAATTCCTTTGGGTGATGGCTGTGTTAAATTTTCCTATACCTTACACAGAGGAGTTGATGTATAGCACCGTGGCCAGAGCAGGTGTCCGGCAAGGGCTGACCAGCCCAAAGCAACTGTTGGATGATGTCTTCGAATCTCGCAGTATTATCGCAACGATAGACTTACCCAACCATCTTGCAACGCTCTCTCGCTGGCTTCCAGAGGAGTTTACACCTGATAGGTTGATCTATAGTCATAGCTTATTTCCGCTTTACGCACCTTTTGTACCAGAGGCTCGACGGCTTCAGTGCATGAATTGGTTGTACCAGGGTACTCAGGGTGCCGCTCATCTGGCATTAGGGGTTGCCGCCTCTCGCATTAAATCCCCGCGTTTTGTCAGGTACTGTCCCGGTTGCATAGCCGCTCAACGTGAACAATATGGTGAGTATTTTTGGCGACGAGAATGGCAGGTTGCCGGGGTGGAATCGTGCCCTGAACACGGTGTGCTGATGGATACGCGGATTGCTCGCCCCTTGATTGAACGTCATCGCTTTATCGCTGCGGCACCTGAACACTGTCATGTGAGTAAACAGCAAAAGGGAATGGGAATATCTGACTGGATAACCACTCAGGTGCGACGGTTGTTAGTTCGGCCTGCTCAAGCATCACCCAGCTTTGAGCAATGGACAGAGCATTATCGCAGCCTTGCTTATCGACTGGGTTTTTACCGGGGAAAAGCTCAAGTTGACCACTCGGCGATAAAAAATAAGGTATTAAAGGTGTGGCCTGCCGCTTGGTTAATCCTAAACCGTCTGATGCCTCTCAGTTCCGATATTGATGACTCAGACTGGCTGAAAGCAATCTTCCGCAAGCATCGAAAAAGTTTCAATTATCTTCAGCATATTGTTGTTCATCAGGCATTGCTGGATAGCCGCTGGCAGATAGACGATGTACTTGATGAAGTAAGCCGGAAACCAACACGTAAAACGCCACAACAAGTTAAGGTTGTGATGCAACAGTCGAGCAGTCAAACGCCAGATCAGGAAGCTTGGCTCGAATTGTTGTCATCTCGTCAACCCCTTCAAGCCAGAAAAACATCACCAGCCTTGTATGCCAGACTTTATCGAAGTCATCGCGACTGGCTGTTGGACGTTAACCATCGTTATGCACAAGACAAGGCAAACCATAACGTACCACGTATTGATTGGGACAAACGGGATCGGGAATATCTGCAAGCACTTCGACAACTGGCTACGTTTTTGAATGCAAATCAACAAGGACCCAGGCGCTCAAGAACCAACTACCTTAAGTTGCTTGGCAATCTCTCAACCCTTGAGAAAAACCTCCATCAACTGCCACGGACTTCGGCATTTTTGGTGGCTAATTCGGAAAGTGTCCCCCAGTACCAGATCCGACGTTTGCAAAATGCCTATGACGATTTACGGGTTCTCTTTGACTCTCCGCCAAGGTGGCGATTGTTGCGAAACGCCGGATTGAGTGAAGAACGAATGATGGAGCCTGCCAGGCAGTATTTGGAAAATTTAGTGGATACGGAACATGAAGTTCAAAGGTGTAGAAAATAACAGTGTTATCCGAGAGATTGGCTCTTTATTTCGCCGCCATGATGGCCCTGATTGGCACATTAATGTCAAATTGGCACCAGGCCAAAAGAAACAATATTTTGGTGTCTCTCAAATTCCGGTCTTAGCAAGACGCAGGGTGGTCAATGCAAGCGAACAACCACGCCCTGCCGGATTCCAGTCCCGTATTGTGATAGAAAATACTCGTCATTGGCGTACTGAACCTATCGAAGCCTGTCCAATTCCGGTGGTAAATCGGCAGGATGATGGACAGCAATGGTGCTTTAATTTTGAATTTGGTGGAACGCAGTATTATCTTCCTCAGCTCGAATTAGCGCGAGTGCTGTTCTTCCACCACGCCTATATAACGCGTTTAGCTTTGATCCCCAACGGACTCTCTCAGGAGTTTGATGTCCAGCGCTTAGATAAGTTGAGCAAAGCGCTCATCAATATTCTACCAATCTGCACGCTACCGCTGTACGTCAGAGGTGACTATGCATTAAGACGTTTGTTAGCTTGGATCTTATTGGATGATGATGTGCGGCAATCTTTTGAAAGTATTGTCCGTTACCAACTTCAGAACGGTTATGACACAGACAAATACCGTCTGTGGCGTTTTCAGTTTGAACCACCGAAGCTCTCAGGTGCTGAGCTGACACTTCGAGGTCATTTCGATCAGGAGCGAAAAGCGTTTTTTGTGTATGAGATTTATGGTGTTTCTAATCTAACCGGTGATTGTCCCGCCTATGTCGATTTTATCGATCCCCGATTCGCTGAGAGGCGAGCAGGCCAGGGGTATGCTGTTCGACCGGGCCCGCAATCCGGCCCAGAATTGGAAATTGATGACGAACAAGAGCCAGATACTGATCAAACAGAAATCCGGATTGAAACGCCAGCCGTCGCATTTGAGTTTGCTAATCCCATTCGGACAACTCGCATAGGTAAGGGAAAAGGACAGACTGGCTGTTTGGGCCAGGAGGGCGACTCGTCAGACTCTCCAGAAAATACTGGCTTTGAAGTAAGTACGGATGAGGCCAGTACTCACGGTACATTACCTTCAGCAGATTATGATGGCATGGAAGACAAGAGCGACGACGCACATCTCTATGCGGATAAATTTGAAGCCTTTAACGCTATGGTGCTGCAATTGGTTGGCATGTCGGGTTACCGCCACATCCACAGGGAAATCCGAAAGCTTCCCACTATTGATGGTTACTCCAAACACTTGCTTGCAGATGGTAACCCACGTTGTCTGGCTTTTCATCGAATTGAAAAGGATGGTCAAGAGTACGCATTGATAGAAGTGGATACT
>CAXRCG010000086.1:0-10271 GCA_964228885.1 Pseudomonadales bacterium
CAACCGCTTCGTTCTTCTCTAAAATAGTGTATGGAATGCCAGCGTCTTTTAGCTTCACAGCCGCACAAATGCCCGACATGCCGGCACCGACTATTAGCACGTTGAACCCTTCTACTTGACCACCTTGCAGTGCTCTATCCAATTGCGCCCGCCACTGATCATCACGGTCTACAAAATTCGTCTCCTCGAGCAGCATGGCACAGAATTCATCTTCTAATGGCTCAGCCGTGGAGAATTCCATCATCTTGCGCATGCGCTCAAGACTCGGTGCCGGCGGTAACGCACCGCCTTGGTCTCGCAGCTCGATGAGCATGTCAAAAGCAGCGCGACGGATCTCTTCCGCCAATTCATCACTGTAGCCGCCTGAATCGTCCGGGAATAGACTACCCTCTGGCACTAATATGGGTGCTGGTTGATAGCGTGGTGCCATCCAACGGTCGTCCCCGGACAATTGAGTCATGACCATCAATAAGGTGGGTATATTTGCATCCAGCAATGCAGTGCGCAGGTCATGGTCGTTACCCGGAATTTGTATCTCGGACATATTTCTTCCCTTAGTTAAACGCTACTTCTGCCCTTGAACCGTTTGTCGTAGCGTCGGGTCTGGGGTACGTATCTCAACCGACTCGATAACGGTTGCTGCGATTGTTTTATTCAGAACTTTCTATCTTTCGTGACTGTGTGCTGGGCACTCAATATCTTGAGAATAGACGCACATCGGAAATGCGCGCTCTGTTTTCGCAAAAAATATACTTAAAATACTTTTGAAATTTGAAGTATATGCCCTCTACTATCACTATCTCCGCCAACTACTCTGGCCGTGTCGATGGTATTACCCTGGTTTCCTAAACCTCAAAGTCATGCGATCTGACTCGCCAATAGCTTGAGTGTCAGGATTATCTCTTGTAGTTGGCGGCAAGCGCCAAACCAATTTATCCGCCGGGTCGTTGGGATTTGCATTAATCTCACTCGTCTCTTCTAGAATGAAACCTGCTCGTTGAAACGCTGCTACAACATCGCTTTGCTTTAAGTAGCCATTATTGCCACTGGCAAATCCTGGTTCGGCGTCCTCTGGGGCGCGGTGCTGGACTACGCCTGCGACTCCCCCTGGGGCCAGTAGATCATGAACTTCGGACAGAGCCGTATCAATAAGTGGTTCATCAAATCGAAAAAGGTGGTGCAGCGCTCGGAAGAAAAGCACGGCATCCGCTTTGTTGTTCTCTGTTACAGGGATATTGTCAATCGCATAGCCTGTTATCGGCTGAACGCTCTCTACGTCGGTAACACTCAAGTATTGCGCCATGTTGTCAATGTTGGCGCCGAACTTTTCTTTTGACTCTTCATTCCATGTGGAAATAATTTGGCGCCATAGGGTTTCTGGATAAGTCACTCCAATCATCCGCCCTGCTTGCGAGGTTAGCGGAGTTAAAATTTGCGTATACCAGCCACTAACGCCGGGAAGTACTTCAGCAACGGTCATATCAGATTCTATTCCGAAGAAGGAAAGTGTTTCTAGTGGATGGCGCCATTGATCGCGGGCACTATTTTCGCTTCGGCGCTCATGGTTAATCACGTCTTCCAGGCTAACGCTAGCCTTTGCGCTAACCGCGGGCGTACTTTCGATATTAGAATCGCTTACTTTAGGGTTAGCGATGATTTCAGTTTCGTTTGAACATGCGGTCAAAAGTAGCATTAGAGCGGCGAGGGTAACTAGAGTTTTCATAAATTCCTCCTGATAAACAGTCACCAGTATTCTGACTGTATTTTGCGCGTAAATGGCGAAATAAGTTAGCATAGAAAACCAGAGCTTACATGAAGAATTAAAAATAATTCATAGATTTAACTCGCATTGTTTCAAAAAACTAACAGATTGTTTGAGTAAGCGCTTGGGCATCCAGACACTGTTTATGCAAAATGGACGGATGCCAAAGATCTTTCAGTGTCAAAATTTCACTGAAGGAAGTGCGAAGAGGTGTAAATACAGCCGGAAAGTAGGGCTTTGATGAGTCTTGCGGCAACAACACGACCAAGAGTCTGCCGAAACGATAGTTCTAAAGCTCAGGCCAAACCGATTGCCGCGCTAAGATTATTGGCAGGAATTCGCCAGAGATTTTTCTGCAGGCAGAAGATAGCGCAGATGGAGGCCCAGAAGCGGAGGGGGGTAAATACTGGCTTCGATAGTTAATCGAAGAATGCTTCGCAATGGATGGCGCCTGAGGAAGCAAGATTTTTGGGCCGCAAAATGCGCGCCTAGATCGTGTTACCTATCAACCAATTTGAATTAAAAAACAGAGATGAGCGCCGCGTTTAGTGGATAAAGAATGAGAGGCCATGAGAACGAACAGTAAAAGCATCACTATCGCACTAGCGCTTGTCATGGCGGCACACGTATTTGCCGAGGCAGATCACGGCCAGCCTGATCACGCAGACACCGCTTTTTGGACAACCACCTGGGCAACCGCAAATAGGACTATCACTGCTTTAGATGCGCCGCTTCCCAGAATTGATAATGCGACGCTAAGACAGGTGGTGAGAATTAGCCAAGGTGGTCAAAAGATTCGTGTGTCATTTACAAACGAGTTTGGTAACAAACCGCTCACGATTGATGAAGCACATGTTGCGAAACGAGATCACGGTGCCGCAATCATTCATGGCTCAGGTGAACAGCTCACTTTTTCTGGCGCAACAGCAGTTTCGATTCTTCCCGGTGAACGCCGTGACTCTGACCCTATTAATATGCCAGTTTTAGATAATGCCGAACTCGTTATCAGCACGTATTTGCCTGACGATGTTACAGGCTCTGAATCACCCATGACTTACCACGTTCGTGCGCTGCAGACGAATTATATTGCCGCTGGAAACCATTCGGCAGCAAGCGACATTACATTTTTTGAAACCACCACTACTTGGCATTTTCTCGCCAGTGTCGATGTGGCTAACGATTGGCTCACACCCGTGATTGCAACGCTTGGCGACTCAATTACTGATGGCGATCAGCGGGTTGCGCCTAACGAACCTGTCGACTTGAATGTGCGCTACCCGGACCTGTTATCTGAGGCTATTATCGCCGAAGGGAAAGCGGCTAGCGTGATTAATCTGGGTGTTTCAGGTAACCAAGTGTTGCAACATGGACAACATCCGGCAGAACGACTCAAGCGCGATGTTTTAACACTTAGCGGCGTCACTCACGTAATTTACTTGGAAGGCATTAACGATATTGGATTGCCTATCCTGCTGTCGGTGCTAGGCTCTCCCACGCCAACGAATACCGCTGCAACGATTATCGCAGGACACCAACAGATGATCAGGCATGCTAAGCAAGCGGGTCTGTTCATAATCGGGGGCACGCTAACGCCCTCCGGCGGATCCTCTCTACCGGGTTACCATGGTGCGATAGCAGAGAGTAAGCGACAGAAAATTAATGCTTGGATACGCGACAGTGGCGCATATGACGCCGTAATAGACTTCGACGCCGCATTGGCCGACCCCGATAATCCCGCGATAATGCGCGCTGACCTGAGTGCCGATGGACTGCACCCCAACGCGAAGGGCTACCAGTTGATGGCAAACACTGCCTTGTTTGTTTTAAATGAAATGCTACCTAACAAGCAACCTGAAGTTGAATAATCTGTCCCCAAAGGTCGCTACAGTCCGCGTGCGGCCAGAAAGCCCGATATCTTGAATGAAGTCTCAGGGCAAATGCTAGGCGCTGGCGCTATTTTCCGCTGTAGCGATACTTGAACTGCCCATGTTGCCAATCAAGATGCTTTTTTAAGTTGAAATAATTGCGGTTGAAACTTCCTAGCTTTGATCGGCCACGCGAACCCCTTACCCTAATCCGCGATATGATGAAGGTCTCCCGCTTGCTTGTTTCTAATTTTGATTGTTAACTATTTTTTATAGCAGCCCCTGTGCCTCTGGAGGATAAATGATTGTTGAAAATGATGTGCCGTTCAGTGTTGGTGAACTGACAGCCGAGTGGCTGTCCCGCGGGTTACGTTCATCGGGTTTGTTGCACGAAGGAAGCGTTGAAAAAATCGACCAGCGCAGGCTAGGTGATCAGGTTGGCTTCAATGGTGAAGTTGTCATTATTTCCCCCACTTACGCCACACTGAGTGAAGCCGAATCCAAAATAGCACCTAAGAGTCTCGTGCTAAAAATCCCGACCGCATCAAAAAACAGAATTCTTGGCCAGACGATGGGCCTGTACGAAAAGGAGATAAGATTCTATCGCGATCTGCAACCAATAATGAACATCAGAACTCCGACACATTACTACAGCGCGCTTGATATCGCTGATGATCCGGATGTCATACTTGAAAGGCTGCGAGGTATGAATCGACTGCCAATATGGGTGATTCGCGTCATCATGGCGCTAGCAGGTTGGGTTGTTACTGGGAATCCGCGAAAGTACGCACTATTGATTGAAGATCTCAGCGACTATCGGATGGGGGATCAAGCAAAAGGGTGTTCCGACGAAGATGTTAAAAATGTCATTTCCACCATGGCGCAGATGCACGCTCAGTTTTGGGATAGCAAGGCACTCACAGAGATGACCTGGATATCTCCCTATGCTGTCGTGAGCCGTATGATGCAGATGAGATACTTACAGTCTATAGGGCGTTTTATATCTGAGGAAGGTGGCAATCTCTCGCTAGAACAGAGAGATACGCTCAATTGGCTAAAGGTAAATGGTATCGCCCTGACAGAACTATTTGGTGAAGAGTCACCGACGCTACTGCATGGTGATTGTCGGCTAGACAATATCTGTTTCGATGACAAGCTAAACCAAGTAATATTTTTTGATTGGCAGACCATGCAATCAGGTCCAGGCGCTGCTGATCTTGCGTACTTCATCAGTGCCACATTGACAGAAGAGGACGGTGAAGACCGAGTCAATGCGATCATTGAACACTACCTACAGGCTTTAAATCTGTATGGCATAACCCTGAACCCGCAACGATTACGCTGGCAGTACGAGGCGGGGATGTTATTGATGTTGCATCGCTTGTTACCCGCTATCTATGCCGGAAATATGGATCTCAATGCCGAGCGCGGATTGCCTTTAATGAAAGGATGGCTAATGCGAATTCTAAAGCGGTTAATTCCGATTGATCCGCAACGGCTATTGGAGGCCCGCATTCCCCGCTAGTGCACGGGTGTTTCGTGAGATGTCAGGCGTGAAAGTGTTTCAGCCATCCGCCTCAAAAGTCAGTATTATCATGCCTTCGTCACCTCTTCACTCATCTCCCATAAACGTGTTCGCGCTGCAGCGTCATTCGCCTCATTGGCATACTCTTCAAGTTTGCATTGGTTGTAGTATTTCCCCGTTATCCCTTCAACCGCGGGATCACTTGCCAACATGATATTTGTCAGCGCACCTTTCTGAGGCGAAATAAAAATTAGATCTAGGACCTTTCGCACTATCCATGGCATGTCGCGAGCGATGTCCGTTTTTACAGCCCCAGGGTGCAGGACGTTAGATGTTATCCCTCGATCCTTAACCCGCTCAGCCAGCTCAATGCCGAACATGACATTTGCTAATTTTGACCGGTTATAGGCAGCCTGGCTGTTGTACTTCTTTTCACCTCTGAGGTTGTCATAGTCAATGACCCCCTTTTTATGCAGCATTGAAGTGACAGTGATAACTCGGGCAGCATTAGCCTTGTCGAGCTCATCTAGGAGTAAGTTAGTCAGCAAGAAATGTGCGAGATGATTCACGCCAAATTGAATTTCAAAGCCCTCCCGAGTTAATCCCAATCCGCCTGTAAATACGCCGGCATTGTTTAACAAAACGTCCAAACCGTCGTAATTAGCTTTGTAAGTTGCGGCAAGTTCTCTAACGGATTCAAAGGAGGCCAAATCAACATCAAGACTCACGACCGGGATCTGGGCCTCGGCGTTTATCTCCCGCAGTGCCTCTTCGGTTTTCTCACCCGGCCTGCCTGCGATGACAACCTCAAACCCGTCTTTTGAGAGTTGTGTTGCGGTGACTTTACCAATACCGCCATTACCGCCGGTGATTAGAATGCGTCTTGTCATAATTCTTCTCCAAGTTCTGGTCTCAGTGTAAGAAGCGTCATTTTAATTCAGGACCGTTGGCTTTTATCCGCAAAGTTTTCTGGTCGTTTTTCAAAAAATGAGGTTACTTATCACCAACAATTATCATACTTAAATCTTTTCTAAAGTGCTGTTGTCTGATTGAACTTCAGCCAGCTGAACGCGCGCTCGTATGCTTGGCCCGGGCATATAAGCCGACCAGAACGCACCATAAAGTGATCCAGGCCAGATAGATTGCAATGTCTTGGAGCGGGTTGTAAAGCAAGGATAGAAATATTGCACGCGCGATGACCCAGCAGCCCCAAAAGGTAATCAGCTTCGGTAATTGCCAGAGTCCCAGAAAGTGCCAAGCTAAGGTCCCCGTAATGGCAAAGGTCATTAGCTGGGCGAGGGGCACCGTAAAGATAAAAAAGAGCTCGCCAGTGATATCCCAATCGGCTGGCATATGCTCGACGATGACCCTTATGAACATAAGATCTTCAAGAATTCCATGGGCAAGCCCAAGGAAAACAATACCTATCCAGCCCCGAGTCACTTTGAATTTACTCATGCTTAAATGCTCTCCAAGCCCAGAAGCGGTAGCGGCCTAGCGGTCATTGACAATTTTGCGAACTTCCTCGAGCACGTCTGACCAGTCTGCACGTGATCGGTAGCCCTTTTCCGCCCACTTAGCGAGGATTTTTCCGTCAGGTGAAATTAACACAACGCCAGGGTAGGGCACACCGTAAGCAAACGTGCCGGGACCGTATTCTTGATTGCGAATTTGCCAGGCTTCGACATGTGCGCGTTCGACATCTTTCAGAACAGGGAAATTAATGTCCCATTTTTTATCAAAGGCTTGGATAATCTCGGGCTTGTCGTAAGTCATCCCGGCGATACCCACACCCAAGGCATCAAATTGATCTTTCAGGTCATTCAGTTTCACGAACTGACGAATGCAGAAAGGTCACCAATCAACGGAACGGTTGAAAACAAACAGTAACCCATTGGTGCTGCTTAGGCTTGCCAAATTCTGCTGCTTGCCGTCTTGGTCTAGCGCAGATAAGAGAGGGGCGGTTGCACCGATGCTGGGTCCCCAAGCGGCGGCATATTCGGAATCTGCGTAGGCAAGCTGGACCGACCCTGCTATCACCGTGATGATGAACATGCTGCATGCTTTACGGAGCCAACTCACTGGGTTTAGGTTCATGTTTTCCCCCTAAATTTATGTTTTTGCCTGCCGCGTGTCATCGTTTTTGATGCAGATTTTAAACGTGGCGATCCTTTTGTCTAGAATATCGATAATAATTTGTTTGTCTTGGCGAGTATATGCTGCGGCGGCAAAATTTTAAGATCGAGAGAATGATTTGCCAAAGCTTGCCACCGATACTGTTCCAGTATTTAAACTTCTGCATTTCTTGTTGCTTTTTATCTGTGCCAAAATCGAAATATGCTTGCTAAAGCTTCACCTTCAATGGACGCTTATATATTACATTGAACAAAGCAGGCGCAGAAGTTACTGATTCACGACTAGAGTCATTGGCGGGTCTGGTGTCATCTCGACAGCCGCTGTCCTAGACGCAATACTTCATCATTTGTGGTCGTTCATTTTTTTATGCTTTAAAACAAGATAAGAGGATTATTCAATGGATTTAGAAAATTCTGACGGTACTGGCAAGCTGAAAGTAACCAGACTATCGATTGGTGCAGAAAGCGTTTCAATGGATTTTGAGGGGGAGGTGGAGGGATACGGAACCGTATTTGCCACTCATCTGTTAAAGCCTTTAGATGGCGACCAGACAAGAGGCACGTCAAGCGGGGAAGCCAGAACTTTTTTGCTGGATGGTTCTTCTCTTAGCACTCCTCATCAAGGAACATTCAAGAGAAAAGGATCATCGTTACACATCTATTTTACAGATCTCGTCGATAACGGAGCAGTCAATTTCGTAATGTGGGATGTGAACATATTGTCTAAGGATGTCGACGTGAAGTATTGGGAAATAAATCCTGCCAGTTAATGCAGTGTTCATGAGGGCCAGAGATCTAATCACTTTCGTATCCCAACGCCAATACCTTAGGCAACGAAGTTAGATCGATAGCTGATAGATGCCTAGTTCATAGTCAAGTGCAGCAAAATGTCTCATGCTTATCCTTTAAAATCTGACCGCTGTTTCTCCATCAGTGCGTTACTTGCGGGTGGTGAGGTTGCCAGGGTTGGTCAATAGGTTGGCGTAGTGGGGTCGTGTTTTAGAAAAAGCGGCTTAGGAGATCTAAGCCGCTGTTGAGACGTGAGTTTCTACATTGGGTAGAAAGTCATCTCAAATTCTCCGGTCGAGAGGTCCAGTATTGACTTGCATAAGTTTTGAGATCCATCTGTAAGATCATCTAACGAATGAAGGGTCAAAGTCGTACCTTCTCGTGTCCAAACTCCGCGTCTAGCAGCAAACTCTCTATTGCCGGTGTCATCTATTCCCATGCCGCGTCCAGTGAATGAACCCTGAGTTTTTGAGTTGGGATTAGTACTCATGTTATAGGTAATAAATACTCTGCCATATTTCCCGGCAATTGCTTTTACGGTTATCACTCCTCCGCTATCAGTGAGTTCTAGATTCAACATTTCACCTTTTACCGAAAAAGATTCAGAGGGAATGGTGATAGTTGTGTGCTCATCAGCAAAAGCAGTTTGAGTGACAAATAGTACGAACATAGTTGCAGCGAATATGATGGATCGCATTGAAATTTCCTTATTTGTTGTTGGGCTCTTAGTATTGAAGAGTCAATTACTGCTGTCAATGTCACGCTTTTGCTGGGTTGCAGAAGATGTGGAGTCATTTGCGTGCGAGCCATCATGCGTGCAGCACGTCATACAGCCAATCCCTCTCTTTTTTTTCAATCTGCCCTAAAGTTTTTTTGAGCATGACCGACTGGGGACGTAACCGGCAAATAATTGCCGTTTTTCATAACTAGCTGACCTTCTGAATGCTTTGGAGGGGTCCTAAACAGGAATGAGGATCAGCTTATACAGTGACTTAAGGAGTTACAGTATGAGCTTGGTCGTAAATACGAATATTGGTTCCCTCAACGCGCAACGTTCTCTCTCGTCTTCCGGCAACGAATTGAAGACAGCCATGGAAAGACTTTCCTCCGGTAAAAAAATCAATTCTGCAGCGGATGACGCGGCGGGTTTTGCTATTGCTGAACGTATGACCGCGCAGATACGCGGCCTGAATATGGCCACCAAGAATGCCAATGATGGTCTATCCATGTTGGCGGTGATTGAGAATGCGACTAACGACGTAACGGATATGCTCCAACGTATGCGGGAGCTAGCGGTTCAAGCGACTAACGACACCAACGGCGAATCGGACCGTGACTTTTTGCAGGCCGAGGCCCTTGCTCTGAGGCTTGAGATAGAACGGGTCGCCACCCAAACCACCTATAACGGTCAAACAGTCTTAGACGGAAGCTTTCACAATAAATCCATTCAAGTGGGCACGGAAGCCGGTCAAAAAATTGAATTCTCCGTATCGTCTCTGAATCCCTGGGCGCTGGGGGAAACACCTGTTATCGCGGGGGTATCAACCGCTACGAGTTACGATGCTGGAACATCTGAGCTTACCATTTCTACTGCAGATGCCGGTTCCTTTCAGGTAGGCACTAGGGTTGGATTTGGCGGAGACCACGGCCCTAATTGGAGCACCGTTTCAGTGATAGCGGTTAACGCAGATTCAATCGTGGTTAACATCGATTCGGAACACGCAGGTAATATAGATGATGTGATTACCTCGGGAGGCACCAATATCTATGACATGAAAGAGAAAATCGCCATGGTAGACCTCAGCACTCCGGCAGGTGCTCAGCAAGCATTGGCGACGGTCACTGCGGCGATAGAACAACTTTCGGGTCAGCGTGCGGGATATGGCGCACTTCAAAACCGTCTCGAATATACAGTGTCAAACCTCATGAACGTAGCAGAGTTCACAACAGCAGCCCGTTCCAGGATCGAAGATGCTGACTTTGCTGCAGAGAGCGCAAGACTCGCTAAGGCTCAAGTGTTACAGCAAACAGGCACTGCCATGTTGGCTCAGGCGAACTCATCCTCACAATTAGTGATGTCGCTGATTCGGTAGTAAGGATTTGAGTATGATCGTCAATACTAATGTTGGGTCTTTAAATGCCCAGCGGTCACTTGCTGCTTCGGGGGCTGAACTTAAAACAGCCATGGAGCGCCT
>CAXRCG010000087.1:0-19020 GCA_964228885.1 Pseudomonadales bacterium
CGCCCATTGTTCGGTAACCTTCCATTCCTTCGGGCGTTAGTGGCGCTTCACTGGCGCCGACCATGACTGCACGGAACTTGCCTGATCGAATGTCCGCAATACCTTGCCTCAGGTTGTAAAGAAAGGTTGCGCAGGCGCCAACATTTGCCCCGGTAGTGCCAACACTGCCAAGCACATAGGCGTTCACAAAATCTGCGGTCATCTCTGCCAGACTTAAGGCACAGTTTTTGGAGCTGACTCTTTTACCTAGTAAGCTGGACTGCAACATGCCGCCGGCGCCATTTGTGTCCAATTGTCCCATCGCGCTGCTCGCGTAGACTGATATCTGGTCAGCGGGCAGTCTGTTTCGTACTTCGTCCCATGCAAAACCCAGAGAGTTTATGGCATCGGATGCTGCATAAACGGTGAGCTGCAACCCCCGGGGATGATTACGAGACTGATACAGACTGCCTGGGTCAAAACCGGATGGTAGCTGCCCGCCGGAATTAACCCGTGAAATTCTGGTATCCGGCAATAGGACGTCGAAATCAGCTTCGGTCGTGACCTTTACCTTACCGCCATCAATGTCTACAACTTTCCAGGTCGGTGGAACAACTGCTGGAAGCTGATTGCGACGCAGGTCAAAGGAAATGGGTTGTGACGTGGCTCCTAGCTTGGCGCTTTTATTGATGCGTATGGCTGAAGGATCGAACAAGTTGTTCTCGATCTTGCGAACAAGTGTGTGATTTAGGATTTGCTGTTTGATGTCATCGGTTAAATCGCCTTCAATTTGCATAAGCGGTGCAAGTGATTGAAAGGTTTTCTCGGCTTGGCTAGACCCAAGCTTGTCGATGACCATGCGGCGATAGGCATTATGCCCGGAACTTCTTCCGGCGGGATTTATGCCGCCAAAACCAACAATGACTGGGAGGCGTGACAAAGAAGTTAAGCTCCTAAAAGAGAGAAATGGTGGAAGGGCTATTGTACGGTTTTGGGCCCGCTAAAATCCACATAAGCGAGCATTGAACCGAAAAATAACCCGAGTTCAGGCCTGTTATGAGCTGCCGTAAAGTTATTATTAAACCAGTTCGATCGCGACAGCGGTTGCCTCACCGCCACCAATACACAGCGCGGCAACACCTTTTTTGCCTCCGGTCTGCTTGAGGGCATGCATTAAAGTCACAATGATACGTGAACCGGTGGACCCGACAGGATGTCCTTGGGCACACGCGCCGCCATAGATGTTGACCTTTTCGGGGTCCAGATCAAGGTCTTTTATCGCGGCCATAGTGACCATCGCAAAAGCTTCGTTAATTTCGAATAGATCAACGTCGTCTTTTTCCCACCCGGTCTTTTCAAAAAGTTTTTCAATTGCGCCAACGGGTGCAATTGTGAACTCAGAGGGGTGTCTGGAGTTGGTCGTGTGGGCAACTATTTTCGCTACCGGGGTCAGATTACGCGCCTTTACTGCATTTGCACTGGCAAGTACAAGCGCAGATGCGCCGTCCGAAATAGAGCTCGAATTCGCCGCGGTGACTGTGCCATCTGCGCTAAATGCCGGTTTGAGTGACGGAATTTTTTCTAGGTTGGCGTTACCCGGTTGCTCATCGATGGTAACCGTGGTTTCGCCTTTGCGGGTCTTGATGGTAATAGGAACGGTCTCGGCTTCAAGCTTTCCATCTTTTATCGCTTGTTGTGCTCGAGTCAGGGACTGGATGGCAAAGGCATCCATGTCTTCCCTTGTCATCTGATACTTGTCTGCCATGTCCTGAGCGAAAGAGCCCATGAGTCTGCCGGTTTTTGCATCTTCAAGACCGTCAGTAAACATTGAATCCTGAATTTCCTGATGCCCCATTCTCAATCCCGCACGGGCTTTTGGTAGGAGGTAAGGTGCATTACTCATGCTTTCCATTCCACCCGAAACCATGATTTCGTTGGTGCCCGCCTTAATCAGGTCGTGGGCGAGCATGGTTGCTTTCATGCCGGACCCGCAAAGTTTGTTTATTGTCGTTGCGCCGGATTCCACAGGAATACCTGCATCAATTGCCGCCTGCCTAGCGGGTCCCTGGCGCAGCCCCGATGGCAAAACGCAGCCAATAATTATTTCTTCGATGTCGCTCCCATCCAGATTCGCTCTGGAAACGGCTTCTTTTATTGCTGCTGCACCAAGATCTACTGCGCCGAGGTCTGACAGGCTGCCTTGAAAGCCGCCCATAGGTGTACGTGCGCCACCCGCGATATAAACATCATTCATTGGATCATCTCTTTTTAGTGTATTGCTAGCCTGCGATATTACCGTAGGCGGTCATTTTTTTGTTGGCGCCACGCAATGCCCGCTAGGCGAACTGTTGCGTGAGCATTTTCCACTGCTGGCGTTGAAAATCCAGTGAGCTTTCAAGCTCTTTAAGTTTCTGTCGGGTCTCGGTCTCTTCCCATTTTTTGAGAATCGAATCTTTTTTAAGTTCCATCCAATGCTGGCGACAGCTTGACCAATCGTTGAGTGCCTCAACCAGTTGATCATATTCTGTTTCCAAAATTTCAAGCCAAAGCTGGGTGTTTTTCATTTTGAATTGGTTAATTTTTTCCCTCGCGACCTGCAGCTGCATTTTGGCCATGTTTTGCTCAATAATTTCCGGCGCAATGCGTTTTAGGTCAGTGGCTAATGAGCACCAGGACAAGACCTTGATGAGCCATTTGGTCGGATCATACTGATACCAGAAAATACCGTTTCGGTAGTCCCATTGAAAGGTGTGGTGGAAATTGTGATATCCCTCGCCGTAGGTAAAAAGAGCAATCACTGGATTGTCTTTTGAGCTGTTACCGTCCGAGTAGGGCTGTCGACCCCAAAAGTGCGCCAGCGAATTGATGAAGAAAGTGGTGTGGTGGCTCAAAACCAACCGCAAAAAGCCGAGTAGTAAGAGGCCGCCAATCGCATCTCCCAGCATGGCGCCAATCAGGGTCGTTAGTAGAAAATTACTCAAAAGCGCGAGCGTAACGTAGTGTTTGTCTTGCCAGACGACAATCGGGTCCTGGTCAAGGTCCTTAATGTTGCTGAAATCTTTTTCAGTCGCCGGATAGTCCCTCAGCATCCAGCCCATGTGTGAATACCAAAATCCGCGTTGCGCTGAATAGGGATCTTTATCAACATGGTCCGTAAACCGATGATGATGTCTGTGATCTGCACACCAGATTCGAATTGAGTTTTGAACCGCAAGCGCCCCACCAATAGCAAATATGACCCGGATCGCCGGATGCGCTTTATAAGTTTTGTGAGACCAAAGTCGGTGATAGCCAGCTGTAATTGAAAGGCCGTTCCAGAACATAAGCACGACGAAAGCGACCCACATTCCGGTTGAATACCCGGCGGTAAAGCCATACCAGGGAACCAGTGTGAGTGCGACGAGGGTCGTCCCTAAAAATATTGTAAAAACGTCCACACGCAGGGCGGGTTTTGCTTCCTCTGCATTATTTGAAGGTGAAAGCGGGCGTTTATTCTCTTGATTGGTCATCTGTTTTGTTTCCCGGCCGACGAAGCCTGTTTTCTTGCGCACTAGCGCATCCTATTTTAGCGCTGAAAGGAAATCAATCTTCCAGAGCAAAGCCCCTGTGATATGCTCTGCAGCTCTTTAGTAGAGTCCATATGGGAGGACCGATGAGTTCAAAAGCGGAAGCAGCATTAGCGGTATTTAAGTCATATGAAGGTGAGGAAGAAGGTGTTGGTGAATGGTTGACAGTTGACCAGGACCGTATCAACACATTTGCAGATGCGACCCTTGATCATCAGTTTATCCACATAGACCCAGAAAAGTCCGCTGAGATGTCTCCCTACAAAGTGACGATAGCGCATGGTTTTCTGACGCTTTCCTTGATTGTTCATCTTGGAGGCAGTATCCCGCCACTTAAGCCTGAGGCGTTAGAGGGTGTCTACATGGGCGTGAATTATGGTCTTGATAAGGTGCGTTTCCCTGCGCCTGTACCCGTTGATTCCCAGATCCGTGCGAGACATCGTTTGGTATCGGCGGAGCTGAAGAACCCCGGTACGATTCAGTTGAAAAGAGAGGTTGTTGTTGAAATCGAAGGTGGCAAGAAGCCGGTATGTATCGCTGAATCACTCGTTCGTTTGATGTACGCAGACTAAGCCGAAGACAAGAGGACCAGGAGAAACCAATGACTGTTATCACTAAAGATGATCTTATTTTGAGCATTCAGGATGCCCTGCAGTATATTTCCTATTATCACCCGGCGGATTTTATCAAATCGGTCAACGAGGCTTATGAGCGGGAAGAATCTAAAGCAGCGAAAGACGCGATGGCACAAATCCTAATTAATTCAAGGATGTGTGCTGAGGGTCAGCGACCGCTTTGCCAGGATACAGGGATCGTAAATGTTTTTATCTCCGTCGGTATGGACGTTCGTTTTGAAACTGACCAGTCGTTAGAGGATATGATCAACGAGGGAGTGCGGCGAGCCTATCTGCTTCCCGATAACGTACTTCGGGCTTCGGTACTTGCGGATCCGGCGGGTAAAAGAACCAATACCAAAGATAATACCCCCGCGGTCATTCACACAGAGCTTGTGCCAGGCGACAAAGTTGAAGTGCATGTCGCAGCCAAAGGGGGTGGCTCAGAGGCGAAATCCAAACTGGCGATGCTCAATCCCGCAGACAGTATTGTTGATTGGGTGCTGAAGACCGTGCCAACAATGGGCGCAGGTTGGTGCCCGCCCGGCATGTTAGGGATTGGGATCGGGGGTACAGCGGAAAAAGCCATGCTATTGGCTAAACGCTCGCTCATGGATTCTATAGACATACATGAGTTGCAGGCACGGGGACCGTCATCAAGGATAGAAGAGCTCAGACTAGAGTTGTTTGAGAAGGTTAATGGTCTGGGTATCGGCGCGCAGGGGCTGGGTGGTCTGACAACCGTGCTTGATATCAAGATAATGGATTACCCAACCCATGCTGCAAATTTACCCGTTGCCATGATTCCGAATTGTGCCGCGACCAGGCATACCCATTTTACACTCGATGGATCTGGTCCCGCAGATCTCAAGGCCCCTAAACTTGAAGACTGGCCCGAAATTACTTGGGAAGTGGGGGCTGGCACCAGAAGGGTAAATCTTGACACGGTGACCGAAACAGATGTGTTGGATTGGCAACCAGGTGAAACGATTTTACTGTCAGGCAAAATGTTGACAGGGCGCGATGCTGCCCATAAGCGAATCCGTGATTTGTTTGCCGAAGGTAAAGGCCTGCCAGAAGGTGTGGATCTCAAAGGTAAGTTCATCTATTACGTTGGCCCGGTTGATCCTGTTCGGGAAGAAATTGTAGGCCCGGCCGGACCTACAACGGCGACACGGATGGATGGATTCACGGAAATGATGCTCGAGAAAACCGGGTTGCTCGGGATGGTGGGAAAAGCGGAGCGTGGCCCAGTAGCGATCGACACTATCCGTGACCATAAGGCGGTATATTTGATGGCAGTTGGCGGTGCGGCGTACCTTGTTTCAAAGGCGATTCGAAAATCAAGGGTGGTCGCTTTTGAGGAGTTGGGCATGGAGGCGATTCATGAGTTTGAGGTCGAAGATATGCCTGTGACCGTCGCAGTCGATTCTAAGGGAGATTCGGTACATGTCTCCGGTCCTAAAGAATGGCGCTCTAAGATCGGGCTTATTCCTGCTGTTCAGGATTAGTTGTTTATAATCAAATGCTTATGTGGGTTGCGCGGTTTTATACTGATTGAAAGCTGTCGCGCATTAGAGTAAATTACGCGCTTTAAATGGCACGACCCACGATTGCTAGTCATCAAGCAACATTAACTGGAATTTATATAGTATGGCGCAAGAATCAACGTCAGTTGACGAGCTTTATCTAAACGCCGAAGAGCTGGCGCAAGACTTCTCCCTTTTTCCTCAAAAACAACCTGATTCAGTTATCAGGGGGCTTTTATCAGAGAAACAAATTGAGGTAAAACTAGAGCAACTTCGCAACATGGAAGTTGATGCTTACATCGCCGCGACCGTCGCGCCTACGGAAGAATCGACGCGTCCCGGTGCAAGAGCGATCGTTGCTGCCCTCAATGTGCCAGTCTCCAATGTCATTGAAATGGGACCATTTTACTGCGCGGAGTTGTCATTGCAGTTCGGTGATGCGGTTCGAAAGGTCGGTCTGATTGCGCAGGACAGAGCCCATGCAACAGGTGTCTGGGGACCTGAGCATCACGAAATAGCAGCAAGAATGGCAGCTGATTTCGCAATAAGGTCAATGCCTATTGTGACTTTTATGGACACCCCTGGAGCTGATCCATACGAGGAAGCTAACGCGAATAATCAGGCGCACTCGATTTCGCGACTCATTGCAGAGCTTTGCAATGTCGACGTGCCTACACTGGGTATTATTGTTGGGCAAGGATATTCTGGTGGCGCCATACCTCTGGCGGCAAGTAACCTGCTTTTGTGTGCTCGAACAGGTGTGTTCAACACGATCCATCCGAAGGCGCTTGCGAACCTTGTCAGGCGATACAATCTTTCGTGGCAGGAATGTGCAAAGTTTGTGGGTGTTTCTTCCTACGAGCTTTATCGTCAGGGAAATATTGATGGTGTGATCGATTACGACCCGGGTGAAGCAGAAAACATAGGGAATTTACGCGATGTCATTGTTTCGGGTATTCAGTCTATTGAGGATTCGACGCGGCAATTTGTTGTTGATCACCCGGAAATAATCGATCACTACAAACGTAATCTTAATCGTTATTTAAACCCGACTGAATATTTGTCCGCCCTCAACGCGAGTACAACCCTAAAGCTGCGTACCTCTCCAACCGCTTATCCTAATGTCTTCGGATCAGCCTATCGTTACATGCGTTATCTTGGTTTGAGAAAACGCATCAAGAGCACAACGACCACTCAATACGGTCGTCTGGCTGAAGTGGAGATTCCGCCAGGTGAGCTGGCTCAGAGAATTCATCTTGAGCGACGCTCAGGGTTTTTGGGTTGGTTGCAGGATCCGGATAAAATTCTCTATGAAGATGTGCTTAGTAAGGCTTGGAAAAACTACTCCGACAAAAAAGCTGCCGTGGGCGATGAACGCGGCCGGATAGCACAATTGATTTTTGGTGAACCCACCAAAAATTACGAAAATGCCAAGCAGGAGTTGTGTCTGCTGGCAGGTTTGCACCTGTACAATCGCTGGAAAGCCAGTGCCCGGGACAACCTGGCGGCACTGATAGAGCATATAGGGGATGAGGACGCCAGTAGTTACCTCCTGAAACCTGTTGATATCAAAGATGTGAAAGGGCTGTTAGGCGCCATGTCCAGCACCGACAGTGATTTCGTAAGTTATCTTAAAAGCCGCTTCACTTTTGAAGGGAAAAAGCTCTTTGATTCTGAATTTATAGAGGAAAAAGCGGCTGGTTTCTTATTGTCAGAATTAATCTCCGAGCTTAATTTGATCCTCGAGGGGGCTTCGCTGTTTGACAAGGAAAAACTGTCGGGTCAGAACCTTTCTGATTATACGCAACAGCTACTCGAAGGTGACCAGGAGCGTTCTATTCAGTTGAATCGTCGACTGTTGGAAGACAGTCTGTGGTCTTACATCGATAGAAAAAGTGAGATAGACAGTATTGTTTTGGAACAGGACAGAACGATCTTAGATGTGGTTCTGGACGAGGATATTCGCGAAGACTTTGTCACAGAGTGTCAGAACCTGATCACTTTTTCTGCTGTGTACGACAATCTTATTGCTGACTTGGTATCGGTGGCGCGTCAGGCACATGAGTCGAAAACACTGTCAGCCGAATTTATTGAGCATTTGCTGCAGCGCTCTTTTGCTGAGGTTGCTGCCTTGGGCTCGCTTTCCGAGATGAATGAAGCGGATATAAAAAATCAGTTTATAAGCTGGGTAGATACACTTGCGAATCATGCGCGATGTGGCGCGTTTCTGAAGTCCGCAGAAGAATGGATCCGAGTGGTTCATAAAGACAAGTCGGACACCCTTTTCGTTATCGTTAGTTTTTTCTTTGAAAAGATCTTGCCTGAGTACTATTCATCGCAGGCCTCTGGTAAAAAGTTCGATGGAAGAGTGGAGCCTGTCAGAATCGGGCGCAGAAAAGATTTTTGGAACCGGCTCACAATCGCATACCGCGACCTTTTATTTCATGAAATGCTAACGAAAGAAAAACGTAGCGGCAGAACAACCTACACAGCGCTGCTCGATAGGTTCGTAAGCAACTTTGAAGAACTCAACGGCACACTGATGTCGGCAAACCCGGTAGCTTTTCCTACTTTTCGACCGTCAATTGAATCTGCCCTAAAAAAGGGTGTTCACCCGTCAGGTCTGATTACAGGTATCGGCGACGTGACGACTGACCAGGGTTGTTATCGTGTCGGGCTGGTAATGTCGAACGTGGCATTCCAAGCAGGCAGTATCGATAACTCTGATTGTGTGCGGTTTTGTAAGTTGCTGGTTGAATGTGCAGTGCAAAGGATTCCGGTACTCTGCTTTGTATCTTCTGGTGGTATGCAGACCAAAGAAGGCGCCGCAGCGTTATTTACGATGGCTGTTGTTAATGACCGAATAACAAGGTTTGTGAGAGATAACGACCTGCCGATAATTATGTTTGGGTTCGGCGATTGTACTGGTGGTGCTCAGGCAAGCTTTGTCACGCACCCACTGGTGCAAAGCTATTACTTTACTGGCACCAGCATGCCTTTTGCTGGTCAAACCGTGGTGGAAAGAAATCTGCCCTATACCTGTATGATGAGTAATTACTTGTCGGTCACGCCGGGCGCAATGCAGGGTCTGGTCAAACATCCATTTTCTGAAGACCTCGATAAAGAATTACGACGAGTAGATCCCTCAATTCCCTTGCCGACTGAAACAGTGGAGCAGGTTGTTGATCGTATTATGTCCGGTCGTTTGACGGCAGCGGAACCTATCGTCGTTACAAAAGTCGCTTCGGAAGCAGAGTTGATTCGACCAATTCAGCGGGTGCTGGTGCATGCGCGGGGTTGTACGGCAGTTAAGCTTGTTTCAAAGGCGATTGAATTCGGTCACGAGGTTGTATTGGTGCAGTCAGATCCGGATATGGATTCGGTGCCTGCCGATATGGTGCGAAACGACCCTAAACATTCGCTTGTCTGTATTGGTGGTAACACGTCGGATGAAAGTTATCTCAATGCCTTAAGTGTTTTGAATATAGCTGAAGTAGAAGGGGTTGATTCTCTCCATCCCGGTATTGGCTTTTTATCTGAAGATCCAAATTTTGCCAAGGTTGTACGTGAGCGGTCTTTGAACTTTATCGGGCCTAAAGTCAGCAGTATGGAGACCATGGGCAATAAGTCTAACGCCATTAACACAACAATGAGTAATAACGTGCCGGTTGTGCCAGGCAGTCACGGTATTGTTGACACTTCAGAGCAAGCGGCAAAAATCTCAGAGCAGATTGTTTATCCCGTTTTGCTGAAAGCTGTCCATGGCGGCGGCGGTAAAGGCATTCAGGTTGTAAGACGTCCGGAACAGTTGCATGGATTGTTTCAGCACGTAACGACAGAAGCACGTGCGGCGTTTGGTAATGGTGATCTTTACATTGAGAAATTTGTGACATCAATGCGTCACATTGAGGCTCAAATTCTTAGGGACAGTCATGGTAACACGCGTGTGCTGGGTATCCGGGATTGTAGTGTTCAGCGAAACAATCAGAAACTAATGGAAGAATCACTTTCGACGATGCTACCGAAAGAGCACAAGAGAAGTGTGTATGAATACGCCGCAAAATTGGCAGATGCAGTGGATTACATTGGCGCTGGCACAGTCGAGTTTATATACGATATACCCAGCGATGCCGTGTATTTCATGGAAATGAACACGCGTCTGCAGGTTGAACATCCAGTGACGGAAGTCACGACCGGTGTCGACATTGTCAAGAAGCAATTTGAAATTGCGGCCGGAGGATCGATAGAAGATCTTAAAGCTGAAGAACATGGCTACGGGCTTGAAGTCAGAGTCAATGCAGAGAAAGCGGTGCAGGATGCTGATGGCCTCGTGTCGTTTGTGCCGACACCTGGCGAGATTACGCGTTGCGAACTGCCTGAAGCAGATCATATACAGCTCATTTCAATGGCTGGTGAAGGTAAAGTCGTCTCGCCTTTTTATGACAGCTTGATCATTCAGATCATCTGTTACGGTGAAGACAGAAACGATGCGATTAAGAAGATGCTTGATTACCTCGATCAAGTTGTGATCCATGGTATAAGCACCAACATTACGCTCATTAAGCGTATTCTCGGAGATGACGAGTTTTTGAAGGGGGTTTACGACACTGGTTATTTGCCGTCTTTCCTTGAACGAACCGATGTGCCCGGACTGATTGCGGAAATGGAAGCTGCATCAGGCATGGAATCGAGAGGCATTGATCTCGAGATGCTCAAGATCGAGGGAAGTAACGAATTGAAGGTGTTGTCGCCGTCAACCGGGGTCTTCTATCGAACGCCATCGCCCACGGAACCGGAATACGTCAATGTTGGTGATGTGATTGATACAGAGTCTGTAGTCTGCCAACTGGAAGCGATGAAGATGTTCACGCCGGTGAACCTAAATACTTTCTCTGGTGAAGATGGCGAAGTTTACGATTCTTCGCAGAAATACGAAGTTACTAGAATTAACTTAGGTACTGGACAACAGGTTAATGAAGGGGATCTGTTGTTTGTGATCAGACCTGTGACTGCGGTGCAGGAAATTGAGTGATTTTTTGATTACGCTGGCCTTTTTCAAAATACAGTGAAGACTCACATTAATGTTTTGTCATCAAGGCTGAAAATGCCAGAAGCCGGTATAACCTCAGCGGTCACTCAATAGAACATTTCTGTAAGCGAAGGCATGGTGACGCGCATGCCTGCCTTTAATCTGCGCGATCTAGGAATACTGAGCTGCCTCACTGCACGCGTGGTCGATAAGAAACTTTAGTCTTGCTGCCTCTTTCAACTCTGGTCTGGCGGTCAGCCATCCGATGAGTGCCCTTGTCCTGATGTGTAAGAACATGGGGATCAGCTTTATATGGTCTTCTGATAGGGGACGATGTTGCCGATAGCCCTTGAGGAAGGCCGCCTGAAGCGTCTGATAGTCCTCTCCAAATGCGTGTGTATAGAGCGCGACGGCGATGTCATAAAGATGCCATCCAAAACCTGCGTCGTCGAAATCGATGAGGTACATTTTGTCGTTGGTGACAAAAATATTTTCGTCATGCAGGTCTGCGTGAATCATGCCGTAGACATCACGACTTTTTCCCAGAGCTTCTAATGCTTTGATGATGTTTTTTTGTGAGCCCAGCAATAGTGCCTTTTGATCTGAGGTGATGCCAGGTGAGTCCCAGTACCTTCCCCAGAAGGGTGACTCGCCGAAAAACCCATCGATGTCCAGCTCATGACGCACAAAAGATGCGCTGTGTTGCCACTGCTCAGAGTGATTATGGAGTTTTGCCATCATCGCGCCAAGCTGCGTCAATTGCGCCAAAATAAGCGCGATGTCAGGCTTACGCTCTCCAAGTTCGCGCAAGGAACAGCCTTCCAGCCACTCGATAACCTCGGCGTAGCGTGCTCCCCCGTTGACCGTGATCGGCAAATAGTATTCTCCCGATTGGGTAGGGCGGGTCACAGGCAATAGGAAACCAGCATCTGAGAGCGCCTTGGTCCACTCGTGTTCGGCGATAAGCTCGTCAAGTGTGTGATAACCGGGTCGATGGATTCTGTAGGCAAATGTGCCCTCTGTGGTTTCAACTTTGTAAACAATGTTTTCAGACAGGGAAGTGACGGTAATAGTTGTTGGATGAAGATCCCAATGGATTAGGGCATCTTTTACCTGCGCTAAAACCTGAGTGGGATCATCCATTGTTTAATATCGTCTCAAAGGTCTCGAGAAATCTATCCGCGTGCTCTTGTTCAAACACCAAAGGCGGTCGAACTTTTAAAACATTGCCAAGTGCGCCCGCATTACTGAGCAAAAATCCCTTGTCTTTCAATTTGTTTGCCATGGCAATCGCGCCAATGCGATCAGGTTCATTGTCTTCTTTGACCCACTCAATGCCCGTAAACAAACCGCAACCGCGCACGTCGCCCATCATTATATGGTCGGCTTTTAGCGCATACAGGGCTTGTCGAAGATATTCGCCCACAGCAGCGCTTTTGCGTAAAACGTCTCTGCTTTCAATTTCATCCAGTACCGCCATCCCAACTGCTGCCTGCAGAGGGCTTGAAGCAAAGGTATTAAAATATCGTGATGACTTTCGAAAGGCGTCGATGCTATCTGCGCTGGCTGCAACAGCTGCCAGAGGTAGCCCATTACCCATAGGTTTACCCATGCAGACAATATCTGGTTTGAATCCGTTTGTTTCATATCCCCAGAAATCGCCAGAACGACAAAACCCTGCTTGAACTTCATCTGCGATCACTAGGCCGCCTGCATCATGCACAATCTCTGTCGCCTTGGCCATGAATTGGCCGGGCACTTCGGGCAAGCCTTCGTTGGCAAAGATAGAGCATACGAACATACCGGCAAAGGGGGTGTCGTTTGCTTCGAAATCAGCGATCGCTGATCTGACTTTATCAAGATAGAGGTCACATAGCGCATCGTCATCCAGACCTGCTTGAAGGGGATTGAACTTTTGCGGAAAAGGAATCGCTCGGTAGTGCTTGTGTTGTGGAAAGTTTGGGTTTCCCGCGATGGACATGTTTCTTACTTCACTGCTATTGCCGTGATAGGTCGCATCCGTACAGATAATTCCCTGGCCGCCGGTTGCTACTCGAGCTGTCATCAGTGCTATTTCGCTGGCCTCGGTTCCGGAACAGGCGAACACGATATTCTCGAGACCTTCGTGATGAAGGTTTAATAGTCTCTCAGCATAATCCAAAATACCCTGATGCAAATATCGGCTGTGTACGTTCAGGGTCGACATCTGTTGGGTCATGGCTTCGACAACCCTTGGGTTAGCGTGACCTACACAAGGCACGTTGTTGTACATGTCGACGTACTCATTACCTTTGTTGTCGTAAAGTAGCACGCCATCTCCCCTAACGATTTCGATAGGTTGTTCGTAAAAGAGGGTTGCGGAACCCATGAGTTGTTGTCTTCGATCGAGCACGGTTGGCATGGTGATGTCCTGAAGTAGCTTTCAAAACAGTATACAGAGATAGTAAAGCGGAAGGATTGTTTTTTGTGCTCTTACGTTTAACTGGTAGCGGCGTCAGTAAATTTTGTTGTTTGATTGTTAATGCTATAGCAGCTCAAAAAAACCTTTTCCGATGTAGATGGCGCCAATAATAAGGATCACCATTCGCCCTATAGATTTAAAAGTTCTATCGTTGATGTGATTCACTATCTGACTGCCGAGCCAGTTACCCAAGATCGCCGCGATGACAACAGCAATAAAAATGGGCAGAGAAAGCGCTTCAACCGAAGTGATAAGGAATGAGTAATACGACAGTTTTAGACAGTGGCCAAAGGTTTGTGTAATCGCCTTGGTACCCAGTATTTCCTGTCTGGTGAGCTTGCTTTTTAGATAGAAGAGATCAAGTACGGGGCCCGATGCACCTGCCAACATTTGCGCAGTTGTGACTAACAAGCCACAAAGTAACGCAATGAATTTGTTTTCTATATCAAGTTCAACTGATTTGGGAATGCATAACGCGATGAAGGGGAAAGCGCCAATGAGAATAAATACGATGGCTTTGTTTGGAATAAAAGTAACAGCAATGAAAAATCCAAAGATGATGAGTGCGCCTGCACTATAAGGCGCAAGCACCGACCACCGAATATGGTCGCGATAAAGCCAAATTCTTGAGCCATTGGACACGGTTTGCGCGACGCCATGTAAAACCATGGCCGCGGGTACTGAGAGGAAAAAACCAAAAACCCCCATAAGTATCATCCCGCCAGCCATACTTAGGACGCCCGAA
Source organism: Pseudomonadales bacterium (assembly GCA_964228885.1). Classification (GTDB taxonomy): domain Bacteria; phylum Pseudomonadota; class Gammaproteobacteria; order Pseudomonadales; family Azotimanducaceae; genus UBA4582. Next base: position 13,924 of record CAXRCG010000087.1, read on the forward strand.
ATGAGGCTCGTCACGAGGGTGGCAGTCACTAAGAGTATGGTGAGCATTGCGCTTCAATCCCAAAAGTCGCCTGATCGAAGAGAATCCTTCTTTGTTAAGAGTGATAAAAGAGAATAGATAGAATATGATATATCGCAATATGGAATATATGTGCAAGCTGTCTCGAGTAGGTTTTAGTCATGATAGAAAATTTAGAAACGCTGCTGTCACTTTCGCGGACCGGCACTATGCTGGAAGCAAGTACTGACCTGCGAATTTCGCAGTCGGCAGTGAGTAAACGAATATCTGCACTAGAGCGATATTACGATCGAAAGTTAATTCAGAAAAAAGGTCGTCGCGTAGAGCTTACTCAGCATGGACAGAAACTTGTGGATAAGATTGCGCCGATTTTATCTGATTTGCGTGACCTGTTTATTGAAGATGCTCCTGCGGGAAGAGGCACGTTGAGTATTGGTGTTTCTGACGCCATTTTGTCTTCCTGGGGCCCGTCTGTTTTTTACCGGGTCAAACAGCTGATGCCCGAGGTGGAGTTTGTATTTCATACATTTAGGACGCCTGTTGTGCTTGATCGTGTAAGGTCTGGCGAGTTTATGGTGGGGGTGTGTACAGGCTCTGAGCGTCTTGATACAGATCTTCAGTCCGAAATCCTGATGCAGGAAGATATGGTCATCATACCTTCTGGGCTTGAGAAGATTGATGCGACACTGCCGCATGGTATTAAAGTGATAAGCATCGAGGATTATTCCGGTGCCTGGCGCTCATTCAAAGACGTGGTTGCGCGGCTGAATATTCAACGTGAGGTTGCGCTCGAATCATTTTTTAGTGTCGCCCAAATGTCCATCGCGGGTTTTGGTCATGGGCTTGTACCCATTGGTGTTGCAAAAACCCTGAAGGTGCCCGAAGACAGGCTGATAAACTTGGGCGGCGAAGGTCTAACCAGACCAGTGAGGTTCGTGGCGCGAAAATCGACTTACTCTATCCCTATTGTTGCTAATTTCTACCAGTTTTTGATGCAAGAGGTACCAAGCAGGGACTTTGCCTTTAGCGCTGGAACCAGCTGAACGCTGAAATTAACCGATGAGTCTCAGCAAGCATTTGATCTCAATATTTGCAGAAAGCTCGTAGCTGCATTAAGCAAAGCCTGCGAAGTGGCAAGTAAAAATGCTCGCTAGTATCGGTATATTTCCCCGCTAGGTGAGGTTAAGGTCAATTGCGTCGAATCAGCTGCCACTGTGTGCCCCACTCGCTGGGCTGTAATGCCCAACTCTCCAGCTAGGCTGATGACTTCATCGACCCTGGCTTCGGGAAGATAGATTTCCATTCTATGCCCCATGTTAAATACCTTATACATTTCCTGCCAAGGGGTTTCGGAGGCTTGCTGGATTGCATCGAACAACGCTGGCGTCGGAAACAGATTGTCTTTAATGAAGTGAACATTGTTGCCAAATTTCATGCACTTGGTTTGAGCGCCGCCTGAGCAGTGAATAATGCCCTTGATCTCGTGTCTCATAACACCAAGAATTTTATGAATGATCGGCGCATAACTTCGGGTTGGACTAAGAATGGCCTCGCCGACATTCAAACTTGAGCCCGGTAATGCGTCCTCCAGCCGATAAGGACCACAGTAAATAAGGTCGCTGGGTAGGTTGGAGTCAAAAGTCTCCGGGTACTGCTCGGCATAATATTTCGATAGCATATCGTGCCTTGCGCTGGTCAGACCGTTACTTCCGATGCCGCTGTTCTCAGCTGTTTCGTATTTTGCCTGTCCGGTAGATGATAAGCCGACGATAGCCAGTCCGGGTGTAATGTTATTTGTAATTACGTCGCTCTTCCGCATGACCGTCACAGCGCAGGAATCAACGGCGAGGGTGCCAGTGATATCACCCACGTCTGCGGTTTCACCGCCACCTGAGTGAATGTTAATTCCCTGATCTCTCATCTCCGCAAGAAACGTCTCGGTGCCCTCAATTAACGCGGCGATGACTTCGCCGGGGCAATTCAATGCGTTACGATTGATAGTATTAGACAGCAAGACTCGACCATTAACCCCTACGCAGATCAGATCATCTAGGTTCATGACAATACTATCTTGGGCAATACCGCGAAAAACCGAGGCGTCACCGGTCTCTTTGTATTTTAAGTAGGCGATCGTTGATTTGGTGCCGCTGCCATCCGCATGAATAATATTGCACTTTTCAGGATCGCCGCCGAGATAGTCCTCTGTGATTTTGCAGAAGGCGCCGGGCACAATGCCGCCATCCAGCGTATCCACGACGGAATGCACCTCATTCTTGTCAGCACTGACGCCTCGTGACTGGTAGCGGCTGACACCGCCGGCCGCATCCTGCTTGTCGATAACGATATATCCGGAGCGGTCTCTTGCGGCTATTAACCCTCGAAATTCCAATTGACGAAGGGCTTTTGCCACTGTGTTGGAAGCGATGCCGTATTCCGACGCAAGCGAGCGAATACTGGGAAGTCGGTCGCCACCGGCAATTTCGCCAGTGTTAATTGCGAAATGGATCTGATCGATAATTTGCTGGAATACTGGGGTAGGAGATTCATTGTCTAGATTCAGTTTCATGGTCGTTCCGCAATCGTCAGTAAGGTGAGTTGGGCTGTATCACTACAATGATACAGATGTCTGGTTTAGAAGGATAGACGCTGATCGGTGTTCGCATCCATCTGAACACTGTTACGGGCTTTCACGTGCGTTATCGCCTATAATGCGCAGCCTTTAAAACCCGGGAAGCCGGGTTGTTCGTAAGGATCATTTTCTGTGACATCTGTAAAAGCAATAATTATTGATTACGATGCGGGAAACGTACGTAGCGTTCAGCGTGCCTGCACCGAAGTTGGGATCTCCGCAACAATTACGGCGGATCCGGAACTCGTCAGGCGCGCTGATAGAGTGATTTTTCCTGGTGTTGGCTCAGCAGAAAGTGCAGTAGACACCCTGGATAAGAGAGGGCTCTCGTCCGCATTGAAAGACTTTTATGCGACGGGAAAACCGTTGCTAGGGATATGCCTCGGCTGTCAGATATTGCTGGAATACACAGAAGAGGGCAACCGCGACTGTTTAGGATTGATTAATGGCGAGGTGTTGCGTTTTGAGCCGGAAGACACTGACCTGAAGGTACCTCACATTGGCTGGAATCAGGTGACAGAAGTAGGTAGTCATCCGATGTTAAAGAACGTCTCAGAGGGTGACGAGTTCTACTTTGTTCATTCCTATTACTGCCGCCCAACAAGAAAACCGGACTGTTTGGGCAAAACAGATTATGGCGCTGAGTTCTGCTCCATTCTGGGACGGGAAAATTTGTTCGCGACTCAGTTCCACCTTGAAAAAAGCGGCGCTAAAGGGCTAGCTATTTTAAGTGAGTTCAAACACTGGTCGGCGGACTAGTACTTTGCTCGGTAAACGAAATGTTGAGTTAACGAAATGTTGAGTAAAAGAATCATCGCCTGTCTCGATGTGAGAGAAGGCAACCTCGCCAAGAGCGTCAAATTTGTCGATACCAAAGATATTGGTGATCCTGTTGCCAAGGCAAAAGAATATTATCTCGATGGTCTGGACGAACTGGTCATGTACGACATAACAGCGTCGAGCGATAAGCGTAATATTATGCTCGACGTGGTCGAGAAGGTTGCGGAACAGATTTTTATCCCGTTTTCTGTGGGTGGCGGTATCCGCTCGGTGGAAGACGCCAACAAGTTACTGTGGTCCGGAGCTGAAAAAATCAACCTCAACTCGGCCGCAGTGCAGCGACCAGAGCTGATATCAGAGTGTACCTTTGCTATTGGCAGTCAAAATATTGTGCTTTCAATGGATATTAAAAAAGTTGAAGTGAACAGGGACTTTCCCAGTGGCTACGAGGTTGTGATTAACGGCGGAAGAACCCCGGTTGGCATCGATGCGCTTTTTTGGGCGTTGAAGGGAGAAGAGCTGGGCGCTGGTGAGTTGGTCATCAATTCAATTGACGCAGATGGCACCCGCGAAGGTTATGAAATTAACCTGACTCGAATGATAGCTGAAGCGGTCAGTATTCCTGTGATCGCATCGGGTGGTGCTGGTAAACCTGAACACCTGCTGGAAGTACTCACTGAAGGCAAGGCAGATGCAGCATTGATTGCGTCAATGGTGCATTTTGGTGACTACACCGTCAGCGGCCTAAAATCATGGTTAGATGAACGTGGTGTTAGGGTCAGAAAAAACTGGTAAAGGGTGAATCAGCCGGAGCAAGAAATGGATACCGTAACCGATGAAAGACTACTCGAACTCGAAACGCGAGTCGCTTTTCAGGAAGACACGATTCAGAAGCTGGACGACGCACTGGCGTCGCAACAGCAGCAGATAATGGATCTTGAGCGACAAGTGCAGTTGCTAGGTCTGCAAATAAAAGAAATAGAGGCTGTACCGGCAACCACTGGCCCGGAAGCGCCGCCACCCCACTATTAAAAGGAACAGAGATGAAAGCTGTACGAGTAATTGCTGATGCAAAATTAAGTTGGGACGACGTGCCTACACCTGCGCCTGCCGCGGGTGAAGTTCTCATCAAAGTTCAGGCAACTGCGATCAATCGCGCAGACTTGATGCAGCGAATGGGCTTGTACCCGCCGCCGCCGGGTGCCAGTGATGTTATGGGGCTTGAATGTGCCGGCACGATTGCCGCTGTTGGCGATGGTGTGACGCGCTGGAAAGAAGGCGATGAAGTATGTGCGTTGCTCAGTGGTGGAGGTTACGCACAGTTTGCCGTCGCTCCAGAGGGAAGCGTGTTGCCCGTGCCACAGGGTTTGACAATGGCGCACGCAGCCTGTTTACCTGAGGTCTTTGCAACCGCGTATCTGAATATGTACATCGAAGCGAATCTGCAACAAGGAGAAAAAGTTATTCTTCATGCAGGCGCCAGTGGTGTTGGTACCGCGGGCATTCAGTTAGCGAAGGCATTCGGAAACCCCAGTTTTGTGACAGCCGGCGGCGATGACAAAATACAAGCTTGTGTTGACCTTGGTGCTGAGGACGGCGCTAACCGAAAAACCGAGCGCTTTCTCGAAAAAGCTTCAACTTTCGCTGGTGACAGCGGCGTTGATCTGATT
>CAXRCG010000088.1:0-5373 GCA_964228885.1 Pseudomonadales bacterium
GTTCAGCTCGTCTTAACATTGTTTCTTCAATCGGAGAAGCTTTTCCCTTGCATTGTCTGGCGAGTGGAAAGGCGATGCTGTCTACATTTACCGAGGCTGACTTTCATAAACGCATGGGTCGCAAGCCTCTCGATGAGCATACGCCCGCTACAATTACCAGTATCAGTGAGTTGTTCGATGAAGTGCAATTGGTAAAGCAAAGCAATATCGCATTCGATCGTGAGGAGCATATTGTCGGAGTGAGTGCTATCGGGACACCACTACAGGAGCCTAGTGGTAAGCTTTATGCTGTTTCAATACCTGTTCCCACAGTCCGTTTTAAACAGAAAGAGAAGCAATTGGTGAAGGCTTTGCTTAATTGTCGTGCGCGTATCCTTAATGAATTTGCATCATAAATACCTGTTGTCGATCGCAGGCTTTATTCAATTTAATGTGTCCTGAAAAAATGTGTGTCCGCAGTCGCTCGTTATCATTTAAGCGAGCTTTAGAGTCTTGCATTTTGAATGCCAAGGAGGGCGTTAATATGGGTGCTACTCGGCTATTATGAGCAGGTAATTATATTACCGCATGGTAATTCATCTGTATTGACAGGCAATTCAATATTCGAGATACTCATTGTCACTAGTCCCTTCAGATGGAGCGCATAAAAATTGAAAATTAGCATTCTGGCGGCCAAGTGCATTTTCGCAGTTGATTATTTTCTTCGCCCCTTTGTTGAGGAGGTTGTCGCATGAACATTGTTCTAGTGTTGGTTGTTCTCTACAACGTTCTCGTTATTGGCGGTATAGGGCTGTATCTGTCTCAAAGAGAGAAAGCGTCTGGGCAGGTGACCGATATGGCCACTGGTGGCAGGAATGCCAATTTAGCTATGTTCTCTGTAACAATGGCAATTACCTATTTGGGTTCTGCTCATGTCTATGGGTTGATGGAAATGTCTTTCGTGATGGGTGCGGTTGCGCTCTGGTTTTCCTTTGCTCATACCATTTTGATGTGTGCTATATGCTTGGGAACGGGCCAATGGGTCCGGCGCTTAGGTTGTGCAACGATTCCTGAACTTATCGGTCGTATCTACGGAAAACAAATGCGTACTATCACTGCTTGTATTAGCGCCATGGTTGTTTTCGGATTGGTAACATTAGAGACTCAGACCTTGGGTATAGGCATATCTGCAATTAGTGGTTGGGCGCTCGGTTGGGCTGCGGTGGTAGGCGCAATTTTAGGCACCGCCTATGTAACCATGGGTGGTATCAAACAAACCATGTGGGTTAACCTAGTAAATGCCATCGTAATGTATGCATCTATCATTATTGCGGGCATCTATTTGGCATTTGTTCTACCTGAGGGCTGGGAAGGTGTACGGCAGCACTATGTCACAAATGGTCAGGATTATAAGTTGAGCATATTCGGTACACCTGATCTATTAGTGGGGTTTTCGCTCGCGGCGGTTTTCTCTGTTGTGTTCGCTCAGTCCGTAAATCAGCAGGGTATGGCGGCTGCAATGTCCGCGAAAGATGAAAGTGTTATCAGACGTTCCCTCTGGATTGCCGCGCCTGTAAACGGATTGTTTGGAGTGTTTCCTGTACTTTGCGGTTTGGCAGCGGCAACTATTCCAGAATTTGCTGATTTAGGTCCAAAATTGGCCGGCGCAACATTGGTAGTAAAACTTCTTCCAACTTGGTTAGTAGTGCTGGTGCAAGCCGGTTTCCTGGGTGCTCTGCTGTCAACCTTCGCTATGTCGGCACTGGCTCCAGCGACGATATTCGCTAAGGATATCGTCGGCGCAAACACAAAAGGTGGGCTCACACCTGAGCAAGAGATGCGGCTTATTAGGAGGGTGATCATCATTGTCGGTAGTCTCTCTGCGGCTTTAACGTTTTTTAATCATCCTAATGTTATTCGCGCCATAACATGGTTGTTTGCTTGGCTTGCCCCATTGTTCTTTATTATTGTTGCAGGCCTGTTTTGGAAGAGAAGTACAAAGGTAGCCTTTGTAGTTGTCATCTGCTCTTGGCTGATTAATTGCGTCTGGTCAATCGGTCCGATCAAGCAGTTTGCTGTTAGTATTGTTCCTGGTACTGCTGTTCTTGAGCATGCGCATATTACTGCGATAACTGCCTTTGTCTTGACGGTAGCACTTTATACCTTCGCAAAAAACACCAAGCCGGCTCTGTTTAGTGATGCTTACCTGCAAGAGCAGCCGACAGGAGGATTAGCATAATGAACTTTGCACTAGAACTGTTTTTAACGACCCTTGGTATGATTTATTTCTTAGTCATTGTGGCTGAGGTAATTTTTAGAGTACAGGGTCGGACTAGAGGTGATAAATAATGGATCAAACTGATGTGTGGATGATAGGCGTCGGAGCTTTTGGGATGGTGTTCTATCTCTTAGCCATTTTTTATCAAAATAATGCGGATGATCAGGATTAAGGGTCGTTCGCAACTGTAACTTAAAATCGTAGTAAACATGCTACCTATACCGGGTGATGAGCAAATAAGCCTCTCAGTGGAGGCTTAAGAGCATTGTTTTGCATCATAGTAAAAATTAAAAGGTGACTTTGTCGCTACCTTTAAGGTCGAGCATTTCGCGAACGTCATCTGGACTCGCAACCTCATAGCCCAATTCCTCGATAATCCTGCGCACTTTTCGTACCTGTTCAGCGTTTGATGATGCCAGTTTTCCTCGTTCAATAAAGAGTGAATCCTCCAAGCCTACACGCACATTACCGCCCATCATAATTGCCTGCGTGGCAAATGGCATTTGTGCGGCTCCTGCGGCCATTACCGACCATTGATAGTCATCACCAAAAAGACGATCCGCTGTTCGTTTCATAAAGATTAGGTTGTCAAGGTCAGCGCCAATGCCGCCTAGAATGCCAAATATAAACTGTATAAACACCGGTGCCTTAAATAACCCTGTATCCATACAAAATTTAAGATTGTACAAATGCCCGACATCGTAACACTCATGTTCAAACTTCACGCCGTGTTTCTGCCCGAGGCTCTTTTCAACTTGTGCAATATCCTTAAAGGTATTTCTGAAAATATAGCTATCAGATTGCTCGATATAGTCTTTTTCCCAGTCAAATTTAAACTGATCATATCGCTTGGCCAGTCCGTGAAAAGAAAAATTCATGCTTCCCATGTTGAGTGAACTCATCTCGGGAGAAGCGATATCTGATGGTTTAATTCTATCTTCGATTGTAGTCAGCAGACTGCCACCCGTTGAGATATTGATTACAGCATTTGTTTTTGACTTGATTTCTGGAAGGAAATTCATGAAGTGATCAGGGTTGAGTGAGACTGAGCCGTCCTGTGGATCCCGAGCATGGATATGTAGGACTGCGGCGCCTGCTTCTGCAGCCTCTATTGCCTGATCGGCAATGTCCTCAGGCTTATAAGGTAGTGCATCTGACATCGTTGGCGTGTGGATGGCGCCGGTCACAGCACAAGATATGGCTACTTTTCCGAGTTTTTTTGACATGGAATCTCCTTGCATAAATTAAATTACGTACTGCATTATGAGTTAATATAATTGTCAGACAATACAGTTAGCCAAGGAATTGTCAAGTGAATCATTCTTTTGAGACAGGACGGATAGGTCAATGTGGGTTCACAAATCGCTTGACTTCGGTTATTTGTAGTGTAACGTATTGTGGTACAGGTATATCGTATTACAATATTATAAATTATCAAAACAAGGTGAAAATAATGACTGGATGGGAACATGGTGATTGGCGTGATGAGAATTTGTGCCAATTTGAGGAGAGCAATCTGCTCAATAAAATGGGTTTGGAATTTTACGACTTAAGTCACCCTTGGGGGTTAGGTCAGCCCTGTTGGCCCTATTTCGAAGATGTAAAAATCGAGCGCTTGCATGGCATGGCCAAGACGGGCGGAGTGCTGACGCAAAAAATCACTACTGTTATGCATTCTGGCACTCATATTGATGCGCCCGCGCACGTGGTTCCAGGTACCGCATTTATGGACGAAGTTCCACTGCCTTACTTTTTTGGCTCTGGGGTAATCTTGGATATACCCAAGCAAAAGTGGGAGATGGTGACTGCAGATGACTTAGAAAGTGCGACGCCGCAAGTACGAGAGGGAGACATTGTTATCGTTAATACGGGCTGGCACAAATACTATGGAGACAACCAGCACTACTATGGTTACGCACCAGGTTTTGGTCGTGAAGCAGGCGAGTGGTTTGTTGAGAAGAAAGTCAAAATGGCCGGTAATGATACGCAAGCGCTAGATCATCCTTTGGCTACAGCTATTGGTCCTCACGGTCCCGGAAAGCCTCACGGGCTGCTGCCAAACGTCTGTGCCGAATATAAAGAGGCAACAGGTCGTGATGTTATAGACGATTTTCCTGAGTGGGAACCTTGCCACAATATTATGTTATCTAATGGAATTTGTGGTTTTGAAAACGTCGGTGGAGATATTGATAAAGTTACTGGAAAGCGTGTCACTTTCGCAGCGTTCCCCTGGCGTTGGAAGAAGGGTGATGGCTGTATCGTGAGACTGGTTGCTATTTTGGATCCAACGGGCAACTTCCGCATTGAAACGGGTGCCTCAGAATAATAGCTTCCATTTAAGAGGGCCAGTTATGGAGATTACACGGTTTAAGGATGTGCGCCGTTACGATGCACCGAAACACTATGATATGCGTGGATTGCGGCTTCAGGGTTTTGATGCCAGTGCGTCAACATTTGCCTGGACAGGTTTGTCGCACTTTCTGCCTGGTGGCGGGGCTGAGATGGATACTAGCCCGTTGGAAAAAATCTATGTGGTGATAGAAGGTGCTATAACCATTGAGCTTGCTGACGGAGAAACACATTTATTGTCACGACTCGATAGTTGTTTTATTCCCGGCGGAGAAGCTCGCGCCATACGCAACGAAGGTAATACGGTGGCCACTATGCTGGTAATCATGCCTTATCCGGAGGGCAGTTCATGAGTTTGCCCTCAATCGATTGTTCAGATTTATTCAATGTTGCGGGTAAGTCAGCTGTGGTGATCGGCGCAACCGGATCCTTTGGTCAGGTAGTGTGCGCCACATTGGGAGATGCCGGTGCCAAGCTAACCATTGCCGCTGGCAATGCGTCTAACTTAGCTGATTTAGCAGTAGATTTGCGGGAGGCTGGTATTGCCACGGTTGATATTGCTCGTCGGCCTGACAGCGAGGCGGATTGCAGTGCCATCGTGGCTGCTGCGGTAGAGGCATACGGCGGTATCGATATCCTCGTAGTAGCCTCTGGTATGAATGATATTTCCCCAATTATAGATATGGAGCCCGAGCGCTTTCAAAAAGTCATGTTGGCCAATGTCGATGGCGCTTGGTTAATGGCGCGTGCTGTTGGTAAGCAGATGA
>CAXRCG010000089.1:0-3208 GCA_964228885.1 Pseudomonadales bacterium
GGCCTATGCTGACACCGCTGCTGCTTATGCCGACCTGCCAGACGACCAAAAGGAGGCGCTAGACAATGTCATGGTAAGAAGACGTCTACGCAAAGGAGACCAAGGATGGCTGATCCCATTAGTCTATGTGAATCCTAGAACGGGAGAGAAATCTCTGCATAGCCCAATTTGGGCATCACGGGGCAAAAACATTGCGCCAGCGGAAGTAGATGGGATGACTGATGATGAATCACGTCTATTTTTAGATCGGCTGGAAGCCCATGTACTAAAACCTGAATACCGTTATGATCACGTACATAGAGCTGGCGATGTCACTATCTGGAGTAATTTTTCAACGGTGCATAACGCGCCACCCGCCAAAAGCATTATCAACAGACCAGAAGATGCTCGCTTGATGTATCGCATCAGTTGTAAAGGCCAACCGCGTTATAGCCTACCGCGTGACGACTCTGACTCATGGGTCAACGACAACATCTTGCCACCCTACCGAAGTCCTGCAGAATACTTTGAGTCGTAATCATGGGTGAACATAGCTATCGATTATTCTCTGTAGAGCACAGCATTTTCTCTGCGAAAGTCAGAGCTTATCTTCGTTTCAAGGCTTCTCAAAATGATCTTGGCACAGGTCCAACTGCAGGATTTGAAGACATTCTCGCGACCCCAAATTTGATCAATAAATTGCTTGTGGTCCGTTCAGGCAGCCCTTCATTGCCTCAATTAGAGACACCGGAAGGTCGTTGGGTGCAAGACAGCAGTGCAATAGTTGATTATCTAGAGGCCGCGCATCCGAAGACCGGTATTATTCCAGAACTTCGCACCCGTCCAAGACAAAGACTCGCATCTTACCTCATCGAGCTGTTAGCAGATGAATGGATGATAGTGCCTGCTTGTTGGGAACGTTGGCACTATAGTCGCGCCGACATTCAGCCCAATCATCGACATTTTAATGAGCAACAATGGGGTGCATTCCTGAAACCGGATGGCAATGGTCTGGAACGTCGGGCTGCGGGCGCTCGTTTTTTTGAACGCGCATTTGGCATCGATAACACCGAAGACAGCCGGAAAGGTCCGTATCAAGGACTCATTGAGCTAGGCTGCACCTCAGAGACCCAAGAAGCCTGGCAGCAAACCCAGCGAAAAATGTTGCAAGCGCTAGAGACACACCTTGAACAACATGATTACATACTAGGTGGACGCCCTTCTCTCGCTGACTTTAGCTTACTTGGCCCTATATATGTCCACTTCTTTAGAGATCCGGTTGCAGGTTTTGACTTAAGGACGTCATTCCCACTGGTGAGTGAATGGGTTGAGCGGACAAATGCAGAAAACTGCACAAATGCCCGACATTTTGGCCAAAATTTGTACAAGATTGACAACCAAGGTGAACTCATTAGCTATGAATCAATGAGCGATAGCGGAAACTGGCTGGATAACGACAAAGTACCAGCCTCCGTTAACCCTATTCTTGAAATATTTTTCGAAGAAATGTGGCCCTACCTTCGAGAATCAATACAGGCTTTGCAAGTTTTTGTGAAGAGCGACCTGCACGTGCTTGGTGATGCATTGCCACGCAAGACTTTCACAGCCACACCAGGATTCGAAGCCCTGCAGTGCAACGAGGGGCCGTTGACCGTGCCTTTTGATATTGGCGGCGTTAGATCAAGACGTATGGTTGTACCCTATCAGATGTGGATGTTGCAACGGATTGAGGCAGCGATGCGCGGTTGTGATGTTGCAACACTCACCCACTGGCTCTCAGCATTCCGTCATGGCGAAGAAATTTTGGCGCTCAATGCTCGATTAAATGGCTGCCGAATTAAAAAACAAGGTGGGTTACTTTACTCCAGTCACCCAAACAGCGACTGACTGTTTTACCCTGGAAACCAACTTGCTATGCACAGGACCAAAACAATCCTGAAATACATCGCCCTCCTCTTTGTGCTTCTGGCAGAAGCTATCGGTACTTTTATAAATTTCGCACCGGTCTTTGGCGCCAATCCTCAAGGCGATTCTCTGGCAAAATTCAACGCCTCTTCGGGCAAACTCCGCCGTGTGCCCTTACTATCGCACCGTTTTGATGTGACCCAATTCACCCCAGCGAAGTCAAGCATTGCAAGTTCTGCACAACTTTATATTTATATTGATGGCTGACTTGAAGACGCCGATCAATCAAAGAAGGAAACTCAAAAATGAAAAACTTTAAAGATAATACAGTCGTGATTACTGGCGGCGCTACAGGGATTGGTTTCGCTTTAGCAAAAGCTTTTGGCGCTGACGGAGCTAAAGTGGTGCTGGCAGAGCCGAGATTGAACAGGCTGGAACAGTCAGTTACCGCATTATCAGCATTAGGCGTTGATGCCAGTTTTTGCCAATGCGATGTCGCTGACCCAGACAGCGTTCACGCGCTCGCGGATTATGCCTGGAAAGAACATGGCCAGGTTGATGTTTTGATTAATAACGCTGGCATTAAAGTGCCTAATCACCCTGTTACAGATTTACCGCTAGAGGAGTTACACAAAATATTCTCGGTCAACTTTTTTGGCCAGTGGCACGCAGCCTCAACATTCGGCAAGCGTATGATCGAGCAAGCAACTCCGGCCAGTATTTACAACGTGGGATCTGAGCTTTCATTCTTCAGCTCTGTACCCAACGCAACCGCTTACATGGCGACTAAACATGCGATTCTAGGACTCACTGAAGGGCTTCGAGAGGAGATGCCGAAATTTATCGATGTAGGGCTTGTGGTTCCTGGCTTTGTCGGCACTGAAATGCATACTGCAGAGGCGGCGGCACTTGGCATGGATGCAGACCAATTTGCAGCGCTGATAATGCCACAAATAAGGGCTGGCGAACGTTTTGTTGTGTCGCATGCCTTCAATATAGAACATATCAATGCCCGATTCGAGGCGATTTCAAACGCCTACTCAAGCTACGCACCCCGCTATAAAGGGGACGAAGCCTACGACGTTAAGACGCTTATTAACAGGCGGCGTTCATGAATCGTAAAGGACATGCTCCCGTACCTTTTATCCATGGTTGTCTGACAATCAAAAATAACAGCTCTCCCGCACTCGCATGATGAAAACCCACGTAACCTAGCCGCAGATCACAAAACTTGGCCAAAGGGTGAAATAATCAGGTTCGGACAGACATTTGGGCGCGCCTGCGCAGTAAATTTTCTGATTTTAATTACACTTCTGGAGAATAG
>CAXRCG010000090.1:0-9648 GCA_964228885.1 Pseudomonadales bacterium
ATCTCGACCCAGCTTGTCAGTACCAAACAGGTGTAGGTAATGGTTAGTGTCGACTGTGACGAAATGACGATTGGCGCGAAATAAATTCCAGAACTCGTATTCAATTCCACCAGCGAAAAACCGCAACGGAAAACGCTGTGATTTGTCTTCCTCGTATTGTGTCACCCAGGTGTCTGGATTGATGTGTAAATGATAGCCATAAACAAACGGACGAAGATGAAAGTCTCCTTTTTCGTCGATAAAGTGAATCTCCTGAGGCGGTGCAAATATCGCCTTAGAGTTTCGCCAACTCGGGTCGTAAGGAGCAAAGAACTCACAGAAAGCGGCAACAAAATAGATGGCGATAAGAAATACCCCAGAGGCAACGGCCAGCCTATGGCGTTTAAATCGTAACCAGGTGAGTTGTGCCGAAGATAATTCTGCCGTCGCCGCTTTATCGATGGTTGCTTGATTGCGTAGACTAGTCAAAGCGAATCCTCGGATCGAGAACAGCCAGAAGAATGTCCGAAAGCAGCATGCCAAGGACTGTCAGAATACTGAGAAGCATAATAAAACTGCCTGCCAGATACATGTCTTGACTAAGTAGGGCCTGTAATAACAAGGGTCCCGTTGTTGGCAGATTGAGTACGATGGAAACAATGGCTTCGCCCGATATTAAGGTGGGAAGCAGCCAACCGATTGTGCTGATAAATGGATTGATCGCGATGCGCACCGGATATTTGAGGACAAGTTTGATGGGTCTCACACCTTTTGCGCGGGCGGTGACGACATAGGGCTTGTTCAATTCGTCGAGCAAATTAGCCCGCATGACCCTCATGATACTAGCGGTCCCAGCAGTGCCTATGACGATCATGGGTATCCAGATATGCTTCAATAGGTCGACAAATTTTTCGCTTGACCAAGGTGCTTCGGCAAATTCAGGCGAAAATAATCCGCCGACACTGACCCCAAACCACGTATAGCCAAGATACATTAAGATCAGTGCAAGCATAAAGTTGGGGGTCGCGAGACCTAGTAAACCGATGAGCGTAAAAGCATAGTCTCCAAAACTGTATTGGCGAACTGCCGAATAGATGCCGATAGGTATAGCGAGCGCCCAGGTGAAGAGTAAACTGGCAAGCGCAATCAGGACCGTATAGCCCAACCTTTCCCAGATCAGGGAATTGACTGGCTGATTAAAACTAACCGAATAGCCCATGTCTCCCTGAACGAAATTGGTGATCCAATGGAAATACTGCATGGGCATGGATTTGTCGAGATTGTACTGTGCTCTTAGCGCTTGTATCTGCTCTTCGCTGACTTCCATTCCCTGGGATTGCAACGACGCCAGGTTAGCGGTAACGATATCGCCCGGGGGCAACTGAATCAGCACAAAAACGATCACTGATATGATCGCAAGCGTCGGTATCATGCCAAGCAGACGACGGAAGATGTATCCGCTCATTGGCCGTCCTCCAAATACCAGCTGGACGAATGGTAAGGCATGGTCCATCGGTTGTCCCAACCCCAAATGCCGTGAGGAGTGGCGTTTCTCAGCCTTGGCCCAACCACAAATGCTTGTGGCGCAAGTCCAATCACACCAATAGTCCATAGGTTATCCGCGGTGGACTTTAGAATCAGCTTGCCGAGCTCAATCACTCTAGCGTCATCAGTGGTGGCGACCATCTCGCGCCACCAATCTTGTAGCTGCAAGACCATAGGGGGTGGTCGATCTCCCTGCTCGCCGTCGCTGAGATAATAACGGGACCAATCATTCCAATGCGACTCCTCCCAGCCAAGGTGCATCGGCACATACCACTGTGGCTGAAACGGAAATAAAATGTCAGTGGTACGGTCTGCGTGCCACACGGTCATTTCCATTAACCCAGCGGTAGCGCGAGAAGTTTGCAGGGCGTTATCAACCTGTTTCAATCTGATATCCAGACCGACTTCCCGCCAATAGGATGTCACGAGTTCAAGAGTGATGTCTTTGGGTGACTCAAAATCTATATATTCGAGTGTGACCGTAAATTGTTCCCCGTCTGGATAATCACGTAAACCGTCGTCGTCGATATCAATCAGTCCGGTCTGATCTAACCATTTATTTGCCTGCTCAGGATTGTAATCGGTGTAGGCGTCGGCAAATTCAGGCTCATAAAACTTTGAGGTGGGTATTACTGTCGCCTGTCGTGGTGTGCCTTGGTTGAAATAAATGATGCTGTTCATTTCTTCACGGTTGATAGCAACAGACAGCGCTTTGCGAAACGTCAAATTATTGAAAACAGCACGTAGTTTTGGTTTGTCGATGTTGAAATTTGGCTGAATGATAACATCACTACCGTGAAGTCGGTTCCATACGTGTACCTTTATGCCAGCGGTTTTTTCACCCAATTTGAAGATCGGAAAATCTTGTGGTTTCAGCGAGTAGGAAGCAAAGTCCACTTGTCCAGTGGCCGCTTTTGCTGCCATGACTTCTTGATTATTAATAATCTCAGCACGAATTCGATCAATGTAGGGCAGTTGGTTTCCTTGTGTATCCACCTTCCAGAAGTAAGGGTTGCGCTCATAGAAAGCGGTCGTTGGCGTTCTCCGGGTGTATTGGAAAGCGCGCATGGTTGGCGCCAATGGTGGCTCGTGTCGAGTCCATAATTGAATAGCTCGGAAATATGCCATCCAACTGATGTAACCTTCCTCTTTAATGAGTGCCATCAGTTCCTCGCGAGGTACAAACGATGGGTGAAACTGCTTCATGTACTCGGAGGGGACAACGAAATAGTCTCCCAGTTGAGCCAAGAGGTTGATGATCAGCGGGAAGGGTTCAGAAAACTCGTATCGAAATTCCGTATCGCTAATTTTTACCGCGCGAGAATCCCCCCAACGCGGAAATGGTATGGGTGTGAGTTCAGTATTGAGCAAAACGTGTTGGTGGAAGAAGAGGTAGTCATCCGAGGTGTGCGGAGTGCCATCAGACCATTTCAAGCCAGCGCGAAGTTTAAAAGTAACGGTCCGGGCGTCATCACCAAAGGACCAGGACTCGATGGTGTTAGGAAAAATTTTAGACGCGGTGGGGTCAACCGTGAGTCCATTCTCAGCAGCGTTTATCTTGTCATAGTCTGTGAAGAAAACGCGTGCTGTTCCTCCGTAAGTCCCGATCTTTTCAAAGGGTACAGTGACAACGGGGTCTTCGGGCAAACGATCTCGAAGGGTTGGTAATTCTGTTTCTTTTTCCCGCTCAACGAGCATTGGCGCCTGATGAAATTTATTGATCCCAGCCTCCGAAGCTGTGATTGCCGGCTTGTGCCATGCATCTGGCCAGTTTGCAGGATCGATTTCAGCGGCTGAAAGTTGTGGGCACCATAGAACAGAAAAGTAAGTTAAGACACGACAAACAGTCAACTTGGTGCTTATGCTCATAAAGGAAGATAACAAGGGTAAGTATCTATTTTGGGATAACCAACAGCATAGCAACCGTTGGGCTTCGTCGCCATCTTATTCACCCAGTGGCTGGCGTCCGGCCTTGAATAACGGTTCCTTTCATGAATCGAGAGAGCCTACATCCAATTTATCTGGATAGTGGTTGCAATATCGATTTGATCATGCGCTTATCGAGCTTCAGTCAATATTCGCCTTTGGCATGACCCAACTGAAGTTCGACAAATCGCCGGTAGGCGACTTTCGGGTTTGGCCTGTAAGCCACAAGATCAACACTCTCGGCGTCACGGAAGAGCTTGCTCTCGTAAAGTGCCATCTTGATTTCTTGTCTGGATAGAGCGTCGCTTGAGTGTAGTTACTATAGGTATTGTAAATTAACAATCAACTACTTAATACTGTCTAAAATAAGTTATGCGTAGTGCTTTGCTTCAAGAATTTCCGCTGCGACACTTCTGCCGGTCGCTTTTAGTCGCTCCAGATACTTCGGTAACTGTCCGCGGACATGAAATGGACCGCCTTCAACCACAACATTTCTTAAAGGGTCGCGACCTCTAGCTGCTTGGGGGAGATTGTCAGCAAGCCACTGACCGAGTAGTGCCTGCCCTTCATTCATCGTGGTTTGATCTTCCTTTGCGATATTCCTTGTTTCGTGCGGATCATTCGCCAAGTCGAATAACATGACATCATCAAACAGGTGGTACCCATCGTGCATCGTGTCGATAAGCAAGTTGTCTCCCCAGCGCACGCCTCGTTGACAGGTCCAGGCCCCCTGCGAAACGATAAGGTGCGACCTGCCTTCGTCGTCCCCTTTCTGTAGATGTTCAGCGAAGCTCTCTCCATCCCACGAGGCCGGGACTTCTATGCCCAACATCTCAAGGATTGTCGCTGTGATATCGATTTGATAATGCATCGCTTCGAATTTTTTGCCTCGATTTTTTTCTGTGCCCGGCCATTTTAAGATCATCGGTATATGACTGGTAAACTGGTCCGCTGTTTGGTGGTCACCATAAACATTGAGTTCTCCCAACGTTTCACCGTGGTCTGATGAAATCATGATTGCGACATCATCATCGATATCCAGCTCAGCTAACAAGTTCATGATCTGACCGACATATTTGTCTGCGTAGAGCACGCCGGTGTCGTAACCATCAAACATCTCTCGTACAGCATGCATATCGCCGATTTGCTGAGGTTGACGAGGGAAGTACTTTCTTGCTTTCTCGTTGGGTGAGAAGCCACTGCACTCCTGAGCAGAGTGTGGACCGCATTGTTGCCAATGTTGGTGTCGAACTTCTTCAGTCAGCCATTCAGGTAGCGGCTGATCTGCGAAAGGGTCGCCGAAGCTCGCGGGTGCGCGATAGGGTGTGTGAGGATCCCAAAGGTGAACGTGAAGAAACCAGTTATCCTCTTGACCTTTCCGGGTCAGCCAATCGCTGGCAAGTGCATAGACCTGATCGGCTGTTTCAAGACCAAAGCTGCCTGGTACACGCTGAGCTTCATCAAATCCTGCGTACCAGTGAAATGCAGAGTGTCGCTGAGCAAAGGATGAAATAGAAGCGGTGAGCAGCCCAGCTTTTTTCAACATAGAGGGGAAGCTGGTCAAGTGTAGTTGCGACCAAAACTTTCTATCGATACCTCCAAGTACCGGGTCTGCATCTGTGCCGCCGTGATTGACCACGCCGTTGTGGATGCCAAATTGGCCCGTGAGTAGTGCAGAGCGACTCGGTAAGCAGGGCGTATCGGAAGCGTAAACATTGTTAAATTGCATTGCCTTGGCGGCGATGGCATCAATGTTGGGAGACGTATTGCGATGATATCCATAGCAACCTAGGTGATCTGCGCGTTGGGTGTCAATATCAATATAAAGGAATCTCATTTTGGTCAGCCTTTTGTGACGAAAAATGGTGAATAGAAGTACTTTTATTTTAGTTTGCTGTCGCGGGTCATCGCGTCACCGTCGCGCCATGGGGAGATTTGTCCTTCATAAACCTCGGGGCCATCCTGAAAATGCGCGGCTTCGGCAAAACTTTCTACGAACGGCATGTCAGCGGGGTACAAATTGTTTTTATTTGGCAGAGGACCCGCTTTAGAGACATGTCCCCATAGTGAGTGTCCTACAACTTCCTCGGCGATGCGCGCGGCAGTAATCACTTTGTCGAGATCAAAGCCTGTTTCGATACCCATCTCATGACACAGGTTCACGAAGTCTTCTGTGGGGACGTGACCTGCAGCGCGCCCATTGCCGCAGTAAGGACAACCACCCATGCCACCAAGGGAAGTATCAAAATCAGTCGCGCCTAATAACAGTGCTTCGTAGAAGCTGGCGATTGTCACGCCCCGGGTATTATGCAAATGCATATGATAGGTTTCGATTTCGGGGTACTTGTCTCTGATCGATGAAATCATTTCCCGAACAGTGTGTGGCATATTCCAGCCCATAGCATCTAGGAAGGTCACACGGTTAACTTTAATGCCTACCGCGTGCCACTTTGAAACCATCAGGTCGAGCAGTTCCATCGCTTGTGCGAGCGTAAAAGCGCCCTCAAAATTCGATCCAAAAGGGTTGCCTAGCGCCACCGAAGCATGTTCTACGTTAGCCTTTGATGCATTAGCAACGGAGTCATCCAGCGCCTGAATCATTTCTGCCTGAGTGCGATTGTAGTTACGCCGGGCAAAGGTGTCACACAGCTCGACGTGGGAACCAAAGGTCCTCTGGCGAACATCTATCTTAGGATAGTAAGCATCGGCGCGATCGTAGCCGCGTTTGTTGAACACCGCTGCGGTATAGGTAATGCCCGGCTTCGGTTCAAAGGCTTCGACGATTTCATCAATATTGGCCATTGATGGCGTCCACTTGGGGTGCGCGAATGAGCCAACGGTGACGCGCTTGGCGCCCATCTCGCCGATGGCATCAAGCAGCCTTAATTTTTCGCGGACGGGTATATCAGGGCTCTCAATTTGCAGTCCTTCACGCATGGTGTCATCAAAAATATTGACGGATTTTGGAATAAGGTCTGACATATAGACTCCGGTTAAGCTGCTCGAGATTATAAAAAAACTTTTTTTCTGGTGACTTAGTCTGGCATGCTGCTCGTCTTAACTGCAAGCACTGTGGGGCTTGTCTTCGTTGAATCATGGGCAGACAATTAGGTCTTGGCGTTTCGTATTCTAACCAGAAGGGAGATCAATATGAGTTGGGGATTTGATACAGATGTAGAATATCAAGGTGTACTCGATTGGGCTGATGACTTTGTCAAGAAGAAGGTTGAGCCTTTGGATCATGTGCTGGGTGCGACGAAAGAATATGATGACCCGGACTTTATAAAATTGGTTCGCCCGCTACAGGCAGAAGTAAAAGAACGCGGTTTGTGGGCGTGCCACCTCGGCCCTGATCTTGGAGGACTTGGATTTGGCCAGTTAAAGCTAGCTCTGCTGAATGAAATACTCGGTCGATCGCGCTTTGCTCCCGTGGTTTTTGGATGTCAGGCGCCAGACACAGGAAATGCAGAGATTCTGGCTCACTATGGCACCCAAGAACTTAAAGACAAATACTTGAAACCGCTGCTAGAGGGTGAAATATCCTCAAGCTATTCCATGACCGAACCGCAAGGTGGATCGGACCCGACCTCTTTTCGATGTACTGCGGTCGAAGACGGTGATGATTTTGTCATTAATGGCGAAAAGTGGTTTTCATCCAGCGCCCGCTATGCCAGTTTTCTGGTCGTGATGACGGTGACTGATCCTGATGCCCCAAAACATTCAAGCATGACAATGTTTGTCGTGCCGACTGACACCCCCGGCGTAGAGATTGTTCGTAATGTCGGGGTGGGTGACGAAGCGCCTGGTGAGGGCTCTCATGCCTACATTCGATACACGGATTGTCGCATACCAAGGTCTAATATGATTGGCATGCGTGGTCAGGCATTTGCTGTCGCGCAAACGAGATTAGGTGGGGGCCGAATTCATCACGCAATGCGTACAATGGGTCAAATCAAGAAAGCCTTTGACATGATGTGTGAGCGAGCATTATCGCGTACGACCAAAGGTGAGGTGCTGGCAGATAAGCAGATGGTACAGGATAAGATTGCTGACTCCTGGATTGAAATGGAGCAGTTTCGGCTGCTTGTTTTGCGTACCGCATGGCGTATAGATCAATACAACGATTACATGAAAGTAAGAAAAGATATCGCTGCGATCAAAGCGTTAATGCCTAAAGTCTACCATGATATTGTTTCTCGTAGTTTGCAGATTCATGGATCTCTGGGTGTCTCTAACGAGCTACCTTTGACCGGTATGCTAATCGGCTCTTATGTCATGGGTATTGCCGACGGGCCAACTGAGGTTCATAAGGTGACTGTGGCCAGACAAGTGCTGAGAGATTACGAAGGCTCAGAAGATTTGTTCCCGCACTATAGTTTGCCGAATCTGCAGGCTGATGCACTTGCCCAATTCGGTGATCAGATAGAGAGAGAAGTTGAACGCTGGTAGCTCAGAAAGCCCCCGATGTGTCATCAGTTCAATCATCCCCGCCTTTATCGGGGATGATTGAGATTGACTCATTTTTCGGTGATGAGCATCAATTGCGCGCTGCCACAGCGACTAACCGCGTCCCCACGTCCCGTTTTCTAATTTTAGCGAACGGTCTGATCGCGCAGGTTCTCGCCTTCGTTATTTACTCGAGAATGCAAATCTTATAGGAAGAGCACTAACCCGACCCAGTAATTTTGTGCAGGTATCGCTGAGGCTTGTTAGGATAAGGCCACAATATTTCGATTGTTTTTCGCAGAGGCAAAAATGTCAAAGAGAGTAGAGGGGAAGGTTGCGCTGGTAACAGGAGGTGCTTCAGGCATAGGTCGTGGATGTGCCGAACGGCTGGCTGAGGAGGGAGCCATTGTTGTGATCACGGATGTACAGGAAGATATGGGTGCGGAAACAGCCTCTGGGATTATGAGTGCCGGCGGACAAGCTGAGTTTTCGCTGCACGATGTTACTGATGAACTTCAGTGGCAACACGTCGTCGAAGCGATAAAAGCGCGACATGGTCGACTGGATATTCTGTTGAACAATGCGGGTATCGCGATTGGTGGCAGTATTGTAGAGATGCCTTTGGCAGATTGGCAAAAACAACAGGCCATAAATCTTGATGGCGTTTTTCTTGGAGTGAAACATTCTATCCCTCTTATGCGAGACACGGGCGGCGGATCGATCATTAATATGTCATCGGTCGCGGGTCTTAAAGGTGCAGCAAGTCTCGCTGCCTATAACGCAACCAAAGGTGGCGTGCGGCTATTTACCAAAGGCGTCGCGCTCGAATGCGGTCAGAATCGTTGGAACATCCGGGTAAACTCGGTTCACCCTGGCATCATCAATACACCCATCTGGACAAAGGTGAATTCAGAATTCCTGCCTGAGGGAGAGAATGCAGTTGACGTTGATGGAATGGCGGAAACAAGCGTGCCCACCGGTGTGCTTGGGCAACCACTGGACATTGCGAATGGCGTACTGTTTCTCGCGAGTGATGAGTCGCAATACATTACAGGCACAGAACTTGTCATCGATGCAGGTTTATCGGCGTAACTCATCAATCGCTGATGAAGCGTTACTCTAGTTTGGAAAACACATAAGGGTCTAGTGTTTCCTGAGCTTGTATGCGGAACTTGTGCCACCGCCCTCCGCCGTAGTAGGCGAGGCTGCCAGGTTCTGCCTCACCATCCCCATTGTAATATGACACACAGTCACGAAGCGGTGCTGTGTTGATGTCTGCTATTTTGCAGTGCTCTGTGTATGCCGCCTCTGGCGCCGGCTTTACATCAACCACATCGTAAGCGTTTTCACGCATTGTGGTCAGCATCCAGGCGATATAGTCAGCGTGTTCCTCTATCGCATTGGTGAAGTTGAAACTGCCACCACCTCCCTGAGGTCCGGAAACGATAAACAGGTTAGGAAAGCCATTGCTATGCAATCCGAGGAACGTGCTTGTTCCGTCGTCTTCCCATTTGTCCTTGAGCGACCTGCCATTGACGCCGCGTATCATGTTGAATGTAGATGTTGCCATCCAGCGAAACCCAGTTGCGTAGATCAGCACGTCGAGGGGATATTCTTTACCGTCATGAACGACGCCACGTTCGTTGATCTCCGACACACCTCTTGGGGCTGTGTCGACAAGTGTCACGTGAGGTTTATTGAATGTGGTCAGGTATTCATCGTGAAAAGTGGGACGCTTGCAGCCATAAGGAT
>CAXRCG010000091.1:0-14101 GCA_964228885.1 Pseudomonadales bacterium
GCTTATTACGCTGCGAACAAGGATAAGTTACGCGTGGTAGCGATAGATGGTGGCAAGGGACCTGTGGCGCCAACGGAAACCACCATAAACAACGGTACCTATGCGCCGCTGTCTAGGCCCGTGTTCATTTATGTTCGCCCAGATGCGCTTGATCGAAAGGAAGTACGTGCTTTTGTAGACTTTTATATTGAGTCAGCCCCCATGCTGGCGACCGAAGTCGGTTATATCCCATTGCCAGATTCAGTCTACGCAGGGGCCAAGCAGCGGGTTGAGTCGCGCGAAATTGGAACGGCTTATCACAGCGAAGCGCTACCTCAAAGCGCCAATCTGTTGACTGATAACTAGTGTCCAAGTGAGTGAAATGGAAATGCTAAAGCATTCGGGTGTGCATCCGGCTGGGAAAATTGACATTCGAAAAACCCGGGTGCGCTGGGGAGAATTTCTCATCGAATCGTCACTGGGTCTCTGCGCGATGATTTCTATCATCACCACCGGCGTCATTATTTTTATTCTTGCGCAGGAGTCGCTTGGCTTTTTTGAAGCTGTGTCGCCATTCGACTTCTTTTTTGGCACGTCTTGGGTACCTTTGTTTGAGCCAAGTTCCTACGGGGTGTTACCTCTGCTGTGGGGTACGATGCTCATTACGTTCGGAGCTGCCTTGTTTGCGATTCCGACGGGTCTGGCCAGTGCGATTTATCTCAGTGAATATGCTTCTCCCCGAATGCGGGCTATTGTCAAACCTGTGCTGGAGGTACTTGCTGGCATTCCAACAGTTGTTTACGGCTATTTCGCATTGACCTTTGTCACGCCGTTGCTTCGAAAGATGGTGCCCGGACTGGAAGTTTTTAATGCATTAAGCGGTGCCATTGTCGTAGGGGTCATGATATTGCCGACCATTGCAACGCTAAGTGACAACGCGCTCAGGGCGGTTCCCGACTCGCTGCGACAGGGGGCCTATGCCCTAGGGGCGACGTCTTACGAAGTGACCACTAGGGTTGTCGTACCGGCCGGTTTGTCGGGCGTCATGGCTTCATTTCTGTTGGCTATTTCACGCGCGATTGGTGAGACGATGGCGGTAACGCTGGCAGCAGGTGCTACACCGAATCTGTCGTTTACGTTTTTGGAAAGTATCCAAACAATGACCGCGTATATCGTCCAGGTCAGCATGGGTGATACACCTGCCGGTGGTATCGCCTATCAAACACTGTTCGCTGTTGCGGGATTGCTGTTTGTTATTACTTTGATACTAAACATTGTTTCGCAATGGATATTGAGTAAGTTCAGAGAGGTTTACGAGTGAAGTCTTCTCCACTGGAGTTGAGTAATACAAGTATTCAGAAGCGTCATCGCAAAGCGAGATTGTTTCAGTTGTTATGCGCAGGTGTTACTTGGTTGGGCGCGGCACTTTTAGCCATCCTGCTCATTCAGATAATGCTCGACGGTATCAAATGGCTGGATATTCAGTTTTTGACCAGCTTCCCATCCAGGTTCCCTTACAAGGCTGGTGTTAAGTCTGCGTTGGTTGGCACCCTCTGGCTTATTACGATGATTGCAATCGTCTCGATACCTATCGGCGTTGCGACAGCGCTTTATCTTGAGGAGCTGAGTCGCAAAGGAAAGATTGCAAAAATAGTAGAAGTTAATATCGCTAATCTTGCCGGCGTTCCCTCAATAGTCTACGGCATTATAGGACTGGCAATTTTTGTTCGTGGACTTGGTTTTGAGAGAAGTCTTGTGTCAGGCGCATTGACGATGAGCCTGTTGATACTGCCTGTTATCATTATTGCCAGCAGGGAAGCAATCAAGACAGTGCCAATGAGCATCCGTCACGCTGCTTATGCGTTAGGCGCAACCAAATTGCAAACGACATGGGCGCACGTTTTGCCAGCTTCATTTCCGGGTATTCTAACCGGCGTAATCCTCGCGCTTTCGCGAGCGATTGGTGAAACCGCGCCGTTGATAATGATTGGTGCTTTGACCTATGTCGCTTTCCTGCCTGAGGGTCCGATGGATTCTTTTACGGCCCTTCCAATCCAGATATTTAACTGGGTATCCAGACCCCAGCAAGAATTCCATGAATTAGCGGCGGGCGGCATTATCGTGCTGCTCGCGGTGTTGTTGACGATGAATGCGACAGCAATATTTATCAGACACAAAACGGAGAAAAAGCTTCAATGAGCGCTACCAATTTAGTCGAAGAGGCCGTGGGCGAAGGCGAAAGTACAGCGAGTCAGACATTTCCAGATGAAGTGATTTTGGACATAGATAATGTGTCGATAAGTTATTCGGGCAATCCGGCGGTTAAGCATGTGTCTTTTCCAATAGTAAAGAACAGAATCACATCAATAATCGGCCCCTCTGGCTGCGGAAAGAGTACGTTGCTGAGATCAATCAACCGGATGAATGATTTTATTGATGGTGTAACGGTTGACGGAAACTTCATTTACGCCGGTGATAATGTTTACAGCAATAGAATCGACCCGGTGGAAGTGCGAAGGAATATCGGGATGGTTTTCCAGAAACCCAATCCGTTTCCGAAGACAATCTATAAAAATATTTCCTGGGGACCGCAGATCAATGGCTTTACAGGTTCAATGGATGAGCTAGTGGAAAAATCCCTGCGGCAGGCAGCCCTGTGGGATGAAGTGCGTGATCGGTTGCACGAATCTGCTTTGGGCTTGTCCGGAGGGCAACAACAGCGTCTGTGCATTGCTCGAGCACTTGCGATGGAACCTGACATTCTATTGATGGACGAACCCTGTTCAGCCCTTGACCCTATTTCAACTTCGCACATTGAAGATTTACTGTTCGACTTGAAGCGTCGTTATACCATCGTGATCGTGACTCACAACATGCAACAAGCGGCGCGTATATCGGACTACACAGCATTTCTGGAAATGGGTGATCTGATTGAATTTGGTATTACTGATCAGCTGTTTACAAGACCTAATCAAAAACGAACTGAAGAATATGTCACGGGTCGTTTTGGTTAACCCTGGTCACATCGAAATTTAGCAACAAGGGAAAATTATGTCGCTCCATCTACAAAGAGACCTCGATGAACTTAAAAGGGACGTCTTACACCTTGGAAGTTTGGTTGAGACTGCACTGGGTAACGCGAGCATTGTGTTGAGAGATCGAAGAGTTGAGTTGGCGCAAGCTGTATATGCTGACGAAAGTGCGATTAATGAGAAGGAAGTCCAGATAGAAGAAAGCTGTCTAAAAATTTTGGCGCTTCACCAACCGGTAGCGATTGATCTAAGGTTTATTGTGGTTGTGCTAAAGGTTAACAATGATCTAGAACGTATTGGAGATTTGGCGGAGAACTTGACCGCCCGGGCAGTTTACCTTGCAGAACGGGAGCCGATGCCTGAACCTATGGCGACGATAAATGCAATGTTTGTGACGATTCGTTCTATGTTGAAAGACTCTCTCGATTCTTTGGTCAAACTTGACGTTGATCTCGCGAGAAAAGTGATTGAACAGGATGATGGCGTAGATCAAATCAATCGCCAGATGTATGAAGATTTTCGGCAGATGATGGCCAAAGATGCTTCCATGATAGAACAGGCCACCTCCTGGTTATCCTGTTCAAGATATTTAGAACGTATTGCTGATCTGGCGACAAATATCAGTGAAGATGTTGTCTTTATGGTCGAGGGTGAAGTGGTTCGTCACCAGACGCACTAATCTATTTCCTGAAAGGCTACTAGTTAGTGCCTGATAGGACGCGCGCATGATCGCTTCAGCGCCGTAGTTTGTTGGTCTGGTTTAATTTGTGATTGGAGGTGTTAATTTCCGCTTAGCATCAATACACTATGCCGCGATGAAATTAAGAAACTGCAACGTCCGTCGTCTCGGTAATGAAGAATATGATGTGCTCATCGTTGGTGGCGGAATCAACGGCGCTGTTTCCGCTGCCGCGCTCGCGGCAAAAGGTGTCAAGGTTGCGCTGATTGATCGCGGTGATTTTGCCTGTAGCACGAGTTCGGAATCATCGAACCTTGCCTGGGGCGGTATCAAGTACCTAGAATCGTACGAATTTCTGCTTGTAAACAAGCTGTGTAAAAGCCGCAATCATTTGATGGATCATTATCCCTCAACGGTGAAAGAGATTCGGTTTTTGACCAGTATTGCTAAAGGTTTTAGATATCCTGCATTTCTGGTCTATTTGAGTACGCTGTTGTACTGGGTAATAGGCAGATTCAGAACCCGCATTCCTAAGTACAGATCCCGTGCCCGACTGAACACCCTCGAGCCAGTGATTGACACTTCGGACGTGCAGGCTGGGTTCGAGTATTCGGACTGCTATCTCTATGATAACGATGCCAGGTTTGTTTTCAATTTTATTAGAACTGCATTGGACAACGACTGTGTCGCGGCAAACTATGTTGAATCACTAGGCAGTAAGAGAAACGGCGGCTTATGGACGACATCAGCGAAAGACAATGTTTGCGGCGAGTCTTTTCAAATCAGGTCGCGCATACTGATCAATGCCTGTGGTCCCTGGCTTGACGAACACAACGGTCTAACAAAACAAAAGACTGATTACCGTCATCTATTCTCAAAAGGTGTTCACCTGATCGTTGACAGAGTGGCGGAGGCTGAGCGTGTTCTTGCGTTTTTCGCATCCGATGGTCGTTTGTTTTTTGTGATACCTATGGGACCTAAGACCTGCATCGGTACTACAGATGCTCAGGTTGATTTTCCTGAGCAGGTGGTTTCGGATAGCGAGCGAGCATTTATTCTTAAGAACGCCAATAATATGTTACGTCTTGATCGGCCGCTAACAAAGCAGGATATAGTTGCGGAACGATGTGGTGTGAGGCCGTTAGCGCATGAGGGAGCGGGTGGCGTTGCCGATTGGGTCGGGCTGTCGCGTAAACATGTGATTGAAGTGCGCGATCAGGATGCGCACCTTAGTGTTTTTGGTGGCAAATTGACTGACTGTTTGAACGTGGGGAATGAGATCGCAGGTATCGTCAAGAACCTTGGTGTTAACGTGCCCTTTGCAAACCGCAAGTGGTATGGAGAGCCTGACGATACGGTTAAAGAGGCCTTTCTGCATCAGGCTAAATTGATGGATCTCGATGGTATGACGAATCCATCCTCATCAGAACCGCTAACTACCAGGCTATGGCGCCGCTACGGTTCAAATGCGTTTGAAATACTCGAAGGTATTAGAGAAGAGCCACAGCGGGCAGAGTTGTTGATTGAAAACGCAGAGTACTTGAGAGGTGAGATTGAACTAGCTTCTCGACGCGAAATGATTGTCAAATTGGAAGACTTTCTACGCAGAAGGTCGAAAATTTCACTTGTGGTTCGAGATGAAGATCTTCGAACTGCCGAAGGTTTAAAAGAGGCATGTCAAATTCTCTTTGGTGATAAAGCAGAACAAAAACTCAGAGAGTATTTACGTGAAGGTGATACCGCCAAGGTGTAATAATTTAATCGGCTGCTAAAAACCGGAGTGTTAGTTCGCGAGGTTGCTAATTCTTTCCTCGTTGTTGCTCGTTTGCCACAAACGAAAGGATAATAAAAAAGCCGCTGTTCCCACGCCAATGGCAAGGCCAATCCAGAAGCCGTACACGCCCATCGGTTTGCCTAACCAGCCAAAACCTAGGATGCATTCAAGGGGTAGCCCAATGCCCCAAAAGCTAAACAATGCAATCCACATAGGCGCTCTTGTGTCCTTGTAACCTCGTAAAGCACCGGAAGACGTAGATTGGACGGCGTCAAAAATCAGAAAAAAGACAACGAACAACAGCAGAATAGAAGCCTGATCTGCGACGCTGGTATCTTGGGTATAAAGGGCAGTCAGATCAAAGCGAAAGAAGTAAATAAACACCGAGCCTAAAAGAGCAACCAGAACTGTTGTTGCAATCGCCAAGGCAGCCGTCGTTCTGGCGTCTGAAACTTCCTTGGCACCGACCTTAAATCCTATTCTAATTGTGGCAGCCATGCCCAATGCCATAGCCGGCATAAACAACACGCCGTTAAGGTTCATAGCGATATTGTGTGCGGCAACGGTTTCTGCCCCAAAACTTCCTAGTAAAAGGGTGGTAAAGGAAAACAAGCCAACTTCGGCAAAGATAGATGCGCCGATGGGCAAACCAATAATCAGCAAAGGTTTGATTCTTCGCCAATCTGGCGCGGAAAACTTTTGTCGCCAACCGGTCATATTGAATCGTTTTTGCGAAACGACTAAGACAATCATTAACAACTGAAACCAGTTGATAATACCGTTTGCCAGGCCGCATCCGACGCCCCCCATTTCCGGTAGCCCAAATTTGCCATAGATGAGTACATAGTTTAGAGGGATCTTTAGGCATAGAGCAGCTATGGCAATAAACATCGCTGGTCGGGTAAAGCCCATGCCGTCAGCAAGAAAGCGTAAACAAAAAAAACACATCAATGCGGGAAACCCCAGAGAAGCCATAGAGAGGTAAGGTACAGAAATTTCTATCGCGACAGGATCCACATCTAGTAAGGCGTATACGGGGCCGATATTATTTAATATCAATACCCCTGTGAGCCCTCCTATTAGCGCCATCCATAGGCCCTGACGAACGACCTCGCCAATCTCCTTGTAGTCTCTGCGTCCGTTTAGTTGGGCAACGGTAGGGGTAACTGCCTGAATCAGCCCCATAATCAACAGCATGACTGGCCAGAGCAAGCTTCCGCCAAGCGCAACACCAGCGAGGTCGGCGGAGTTATATTGCCCAGCCATAATGGCATCGCTTACGCCCATACCCATTTGAGCGAGTTGAGCCCCCATAAGTGGCAGCGCAATATGAAACAGACGCCGGATTTCCAAGATGTACTTTGATCCTTGCGCTGGCGTGCTAACGAGTGTGCTTGTAAGAATTTTATTGGTCATGCGAGATTGGACTTCTTTTTGCAGGCGCTCGGCTCAGTGCGCCTCTAATTTCGTGAATCATTGTTAGGACTAGCTTGTTAAATTCAGGAGGCAGCCCGGTTAGCCAGCCATGCGTTAGCTTAAGCGAGCGCTGTCTTCATGATATCGGCGATCTCCTCAACCGCCAGTCGAGCACTCGTGACAACGCCGGTTTGTTGAATAAAGTTGTGCATCAAGCCGGGATAACAATGATAACTAACCCGGATTCCAGCAGCTTTGAGAATCTCGTAGTACGCCCGGCCCTCGTCACGCAAGGGGTCATACTCAGCCGTGATGATATGCGTGGGGGGCACGAGCTGATGATCTGGCGCTAGTGCTGGAGAAATTCTTGGGTCGGATGGGTCGGCGCCTGTTCCTCCAAAATATTCGTCGTGAAAGTAGTTAAGCATCCGCTCATCTAGGGTGACGCCTTGCTTCAGGTCACGCAATGAGTCTGTTTCAACCGTTCTGTTTGTTGCCGGATAGATGAGCAGTTGGAATGCCAGCTTCGGGCCGTTGTTCTGGCTGAATTGATTGGAAACAACCGCTGACAGATTACCGCCGGCACTATCACCACCAATTGCGATTCGTTCAGGGTTGATGCTGAGGTTTGCTGCATGTTCGCAAATCCATTTGGCTGCCGCCATGGCATCATCGACCGCGGCGGGAAACTTGTGTTCCGGTGCTAATCGATAGTCGATTGCAATTACCCTGCAGCCGCCATGGTTCGCCAGTTGGCGACAAACACTGTCGTGGCTGTCTAGGTTGCCAATCATGAACCCACCGCCATGAATAAAGATCATGCCAGGGGTCATGGCGTCACCAGCTCCAGCTGGCACATAGAGACGCGCTGGAATTGCTGACGCGGGTCCAGGAATTTTGAAGTCATCGATTTTTCCGCAAGTAATATCAGTGACCCCCTGAATTTGACTGCCAGAGACATATCCGGCTCGCAATGCTGCTAATGGAACGTCAGCCCCGTGCGGGCGGCCAAGTGCTTTAGCCGCATTGGTCACTGCCTGTAGTTCTGGGTCAAGATTGATAGCCATTTTGTTAAATTCTATTCATTTGGTAACTGGCCGCTGCTAGCGCACTAAGGTGCTGAATTAAAACAAAATATCAGCCCTAGTGGAAATTTCGAACGTTTTATTCCGCAGCTTTATAATGAAAATGATGCAATGCAGCAGAAGAATCAAGCAAACTTGTTTATACTCGAAATTGGGATTACGGCAAAAGTTTTTGGAGATTCATAGTTCATGAAGAGTGAGACAACAAAAAGCGCGAAGCCAGTAAAAGGGAAAGCCAGCCCGACTTCGCATACCTACTATTCGCAGCGTATGAAGCTGCACTATCTGGATTGGGGTAATCCGGATGCACCGCCACTATTGCTCGTGCATGGTAACCGTGACCACTGTCACAATTGGGACTGGGTCGCACAGGCGTTGTGTGATGACTACCATATTATCGCGCCGGACTTTCGTGGACACGGTGATTCACAATGGGTTTATGGTAGCGCTTATAGAAGAAGCGAGTATATTTATGATCTAGCACAATTGATTCATCAACAAAATCTTGCGCCGCTGCACGTGATAGCGCACTCCCTTGGTGGCGGTGTAGCACTTTGTTATGCAGGCGTTTATCCCGAAAACATCAAAAAAATGATTGTCATAGAAGGTACTGGTGGACCACCTAGTAACTATTATGACCGTCCGATTCACGAAAAAATCGGTGATTGGATAGAACAAACGCGAAAGATGGCGGGCAGATTACCTAAACGTTATAAAAACCTAGAGGAAGCTTTTGAACGAATGCATGAAGCTAATTCCCACCTGCGTGCAGATCAGGCAAGACACTTAACGGTTCACGGTAGTGACCAGAATGAAGATGGAACTTATAGCTGGAAGTTTGATAATTACACGCACGTGATGTCACCACTTGATATCTTGCCGCACGAGACGAGGGAACTTTGGGGCAGAATAGATTCGCCCGTGATGTTAGTCAGTGGCAGTGAGAGTTGGATGGACTCCGTCGAGAGGGAGAAACATGTCACCTTTTTTAAAGATGCAACGCATGTCACGGTTGAAGATGCTGGACACTGGGTACAACATGATCAATTAGATGAATTTCTTCGCCTCACGAGAGACTTCTTTGAATAAAGGCGCGCTAATCTTGTTAAGAAATCGTTGTTGCCCGTTTCGGCTAATCGATGCTGATGCCATTGGATTTCAAGTAGTCGATTAATACATCGCGAACCAGCGCAGTCCTGTTATCTAACTTGATCTGATCACCCAACGTTTTTTGAGTTTGAGCAGCGACGAAGTTGCTGGTTGCAACGGTGTATTGCTGTCCATCTGCCAACTCAGGTACGCGATGATGCTCTCCGTCTTCTCGAAGCAGCATCTGTTTTATTGCGCTTCCCTTGCCTGTGACGGTAACTATTGTGTTACCAAAAGGGGCGATGTTCCAGATGTGCCGCGCGGAGACAGGTCCAGTCCTGAAGTGATCTCGGATGCCTCCCATATTGTAGAAGCCGAAGTCTGCCCCGGCGGCTTCCGCGAGAATTTGCTCCAGAAACGGCTGCATCTCCTTCTTTGTATAGTCTCTCTTTGACGTTGCTATTTTAAAATCAACTTTTCGCGCAACCTTCTTCTCCCAGCGCTTGACCAAACGATCGACCGCTTTATCCGGTGCGGGAAGATCAGCAGCAGGAATTAACGTTCCCGAGAATGAAGTGAGCTTGTCCAGGTCTGTATCAACAGTCACTTCAATTTTTCCAACATAGGCGCCATAGTGACCGGCTTGAACTACGTAGGTGTCATTGATCTTTACCGGTGGCAGCACCTTGGTGTGAGAGTGCCCACCTACAATCAGGTCGACGCCATCGATATTCTTTGCCAGCTTTTTCTCAGGTTCGTGCCCCACATGAGAGACCACAATTAACAAATCTACCTGAGGCCGAAGCGCGGTGACCATTGCTTTTAACATTTCATCCGCGGGAGAGAAGCTAATGCCTTCATTGCCCGAGGGTGTAATCATTTGCGGCGTATGCTCGGTGATAAGCCCGATGATGCCAATTTTTATTCCATTAATCGTTTTGATAAGCGCTGGCGCATCAGCAAGCAGGCTACCGTCCGGGGCAAAAGCATTGGCGGATAGTAACGGGTGGTTGGCGATTTCCTTGAATTCGAGAAACTGCTGGTAGCCATAATCAAACTCGTGATTGCCAATTGCTGCTGCGTCGTAACCTATCTTGTTCAATACCTGGAATATAGGTACACCTTTAAACATGGTTGAGACCGGCGTACCGGAGATACTATCGCCAGCATCCAGCACGAGAACACCGGGGTGTTCCTTTCGTGTTTGTTTCACAAATGATGTGATGCGTGCCGCTCCGGCATATTCATCTTCTTGGCTAATTCGACCATGAAAGTCATTGGTGTGCAGAATGACTAGCTTTTGATCCGCGACCCCAGCGCTTGTTACGGTAGCCGATAGAAGAAAAAGGGCGACTATCAATGTTGGCCTGCGGCATCGTTGCTTAAGCACGTGCCGGCACCGTGAGGTTAGGGTTGAACCATTCTATCAACGCTGGATTTTCAAAACGTGCATAGCTGTGAGGTAAGCCGGGAATTTCGCGAAAATTTAAGTTGGCCCCTGCCTTCTCGAGTTCATGTTTGGCCATATGGGCAGTTTCGACCGGGAACATCCAGTCCTCCGTGCCGTGGACTAGGTAAATGGGTTTGTCTTTTGCCTGAAGGATCTTTGGGCATGCTGGAATTTCAGGGTGCAATACACCAGAAAACGGTGCAAGGTGAGTGAATGGAGCACCCTCTGTCAGTCCTGCCAACATTGTATAGGTTGCACCATCTGACATACCGCCTAACAGTATATGTTCCTCATCTATATTCCACTCCTTTTTAACATGATTGATGTTTCTTAACAGAGGCAGATAGTCCGTGTCGTTGTAAAGATCCATCAGTGACCAGGTATCGCCTTGTGAAGTCACTGACATTAAAATGAAACCCCGGGTACGTGCTTCCCGCAACCAGGACCAGAGAAAATCTGCGCCGTGTCCTGTACCGCCATGTAGCGCGATAATCAGTGATGCAGGTTTTGTCAGATCGAGATTTTCGGGCACGTACAGGGAGAACCCCCCGCGCTCTTTCCTGTCATTTGAAAAGCTGAAAATACCATGTTTTTTTGTTTCCGCTGGCTCGATTTCCAAGCCCATAAACTGTTGTAAAAAAGCATTGTTGCCCCTGGCGCCCGCCTCCACAAAATACTGATTTACCGGAGACATGACAGAAGCAAGCGGGTAGATAAATTCCTGAGCCCGGCAGTGTGCTCGCATGGCTTTCATCGATTCGATCATGCGCTCTGAACCATCTATCTTTTCGCTTGTGTTGATGAACGGTGCCATTGCTCGAAGGCAGTAGGTACAGCTCTTCGAGATAGTCTCTCCATAGCCTTGAAGTTCATCCGGAAAGGGTAGTTGCCCAAACACCTCGAAGGATTTGCGCAGTTCTTGCTCGAAGGGGGTAACAAATTCTCCAAGGGTATCAAGCGCGGAGGGGTTCATATTTCTTTGCAATTGTTCGAACGCTTCCATTGCCATGAGAAGCTTTGGAATCAGGTCGGTAATTGCTGCAAGTAGTTGATCGTTTTCGTCTGTCATTGATAATCCAGTCGTCGTGTTCTGTACTAAACGTCTTTTCAACAAGTTCTATGTGTTTAAATGCAGGACGCGCTTTCAAATACGTCTTTTTATTGTCAGTTTGGGCACTATACGACAACTCGATGCAGGAGTGTTCAGATTTTCATGGACCGTTATACTCGCCATATTCCGCCACCCTGTGAGGAAGAGATTAAAATTCTTCACAGCGACGATCACATTTTGATAGTGAGCAAGCCTGCCGGACTCCTGTCGGTACCGGGGAGAATCATCAAAGACTCGGTGCTACAGAGAGTTAGATTCAGTTTTCCCGAGGCGGTAATTGTTCATCGTCTTGATCTGGATACATCGGGTCTGTTGGTATTGGCGCTCAGTCGGCATGCCGTTCGAGAACTCAATCGTTTTTTTCGCGAACGCACTATTTTCAAGGAATACACGGCGGAAGTGTACGGCAGTATTGAACACGATATGGGGGTGATCGCGCTCCCTATAGCGGCAGATTGGGATCGTAGACCTCGTCAGCGGATTGACCGATTGGTTGGCAAAGCCTCTTCTACTAGGTTTTATGTTCAAGCTAGGTTCTCGAATTCAACTAGGCTGTTGCTAAAACCTGAGACTGGGCGGAGTCATCAATTGCGAATTCACCTAGCAAATATTGGCCATCCGATTTTGGGTTGTGATCTCTATGCTCACGAAAAAGCCTTTGCGGCTTCCGAGAGGCTGCTGCTTCATGCTCGTTATCTTGCTTTTAAACATCCGTTTACCGGTGAGGATGTTGTCTATGAAGATGATAGTGCCTTTTGATTTTCTTTTAGCACACACTTTTAGGATCGTGATGTCACAAGGGTGAGTTAAGGTCAAAGAGTAACCTCACTTTTGCCGTTGATTAATCAAGGTTTTTGTGCGATCACAAGTGCTCTTTTCGGCGCAGGATAGCCCTCGAAAGTTTGGTTACTGTCAATTGGGTCCAGAAAATCCGCCAGCGAGTGGAAGGTCATCCATTCGGTTGCACGTTGTTCCTCGATAGAGGTCTGGTTGATATCGACGACTCGCACATGCCTAAAGCCCGCGCGAGACATCCAAATCTTTAGTGCATCCGGGCTGGGCAGAAACCACACATTCGACATTTTTGCATATCGGTCCTTCGGTACGATTACCGTGTTGGCATCGCCGTCTACAACTAGCGTCTCGAGGACGACTTCACCACCTGCGTTCAGGAAGCCCAGCAGCTCGGTAAGGTGGTCGATGGGGTTGCGTCGATGATAAAGCACACCGAGGGAAAATACTGTATCGAACGAGCCGAAAGCAGGTAAATGTTCTCCTCTCAAGGGTAGCAAGTGAATGGGTAAGTCAGGCAGGAAACGGTTAATTAGTTGAAACTGATAGAAAAATAGCAATGTCGGGTCGATACCTAGTGCCAGCTTCGCGCCGGATGCGAGCATGCGAAACAGGTGGTAGCCATTACCGCAACCGATGTCTAATACTTGTTTGTCTTTTAAGCTGGATATATGTGGAACGATTCGTTGCCATTTCCAATCGGACCGCCATTCTGTATTGATGTTGGTGCCAAAGAGTTTGTAAGGCCCCTTGCGCCAGGGCATAAAACCTTTGAGTTGAGCTTTGAAGTCATCGGTAGAGACCGTTAAATCTGATTTTTCACCAATTTGGATTAGGTCCTGACCCAGAGCGAAGTGTTGTGCCTGCAGCATAGGAAGCGCAGCAAGCGCATCATCCCATTCAGTTTTGCGCCCGTGCCGTTTGCTAAAGAAGTGAGATTCAAGACTGGCGGCTAATTCATCTTGGAACGGTTCCAGATCAGACCCACGGGTCGTTTTAATGAACTTTTCAAAGAATGTGTCGAAGACAGAAATAGCCATGTGAACTAATCGTTAGAGTCGCTGTAGTTGCGAGTGTAATTGATGTTAGCCTCCAATCTTGATGTGTTCGATCATCAAGTCAAATGCGTCGTTAAAGTCCGCCCTTGATAGGTATTTGCTCATGGGGAGTCCAGTGCTATTTGCGATTAACCCTCTTTGATCGCTATGAGCGAGACGAAATTAAAGCATTTGAGAAACATGTCACTAGAAATGAACCCTGCGTCGCGCAATCTATCTTGGTGTTGTTCCAGCGTATTCGGTACGAGCACATTCTCTAAAGATGCACGTTTTTGTGCAATCTCAAGATCCGAATAGCCCTGATGCTTTTTAAATGCGTGATGTAATTCTGTCGTAGCGTTCTGGGTAGCTTCATTATTGAATCGAATTTTTTCCGATAGAATCAGTATGCCGCCAGGAACCAATCCCCGTGCAATGTGAGTCAATATCTTGAGCCTTTCATTGTCTGGTACAAATTGTAGCGTGTAGTTCAACACCACGATTGATGCGTTTTCAATTTTTGTTTCCTGAAGTGATTGCAAACGAATTTCCGCTGTTGCGCTGCTATGATCTCGAGTCATGTTGTTCTTACACCTTTCGACCATTGATGGAGAAGTGTCGACTCCAATGATATGGCAGTTAGATGGTAGATGCTGT
>CAXRCG010000092.1:0-5481 GCA_964228885.1 Pseudomonadales bacterium
TAACTCGTCACCAAGCACCTCACCCGCTTTCGCTGCCTCCCTGCGGCGGACATCGGGAATTTGTTCATTAAGAAATGAAGGTAGTATCTCGCCAGTGTTTTCATCCTCTACCCTTGAGATTAATTGCCGCAGCAACCGAAAGCTTGATCCCACGATGCCGCCAGCAGCGCCAGAATGTGCGCCTTGTTCCAGTACTTGAACCTTAAGTTCGCCAATCAACATGCCGCGAAGCGATGTGGTAATCCATAGTTGATCGTAATTTCCACAGGTTGAGTCCAGGGCGATAACGAGGCCCGGTGTACCTATATCCTCTGAAAGTTGCTCCATATAAACAGGCAAATCGGGGCTGCCACTTTCTTCCGAGGCCTCAATGAGTATGACAACTCGCGGTATCTCTGCCTGCTGTGCAATCAGACTCTTTAGCGCAGAGATCGCTGAATAGATTGCATAACCATCGTCTGCACCACCGCGGCCATAGAGTTTGTCTTTTTTTCTGACAGGCAACCAGGGTTCAAGGTCTTCATACCAACCGGAAAACTCCGGTTGTTTGTCGATATGGCCATAAATCAAGACAGTCTCGTTAATATCACCGGGATATTCCAGTAGCAGGGTGGGGGTTCTACCAGGAAGTTCATGCAGCGTCAGGTTTAGACCTGGTACCTGTTGTGATTCCACCCAGCGGGTGACGTGGGCGATTGCTTCGTCCATGTAGCCGTTGGACTTCCAATTGGGATCGAACATAGGAGATTTATTCGGGATACGGATGTATTCGGAGAGGCTCTCGACGATTTGTTCTTCCCAGAACTTTTCTGTTGATTGCCAGATTTGTTCGTTGTTGATACTCAAGATTTGTCCTCACTACCGGGGATTGATTGGCTCGGGTTGGTGCGGGCTTGCCCCGATTCATCATTAAATTCACCATCGATGATGGTTGTATTCTGCTGGAAGGCACTTCCGTTTGTACGATGAAACATGTCGTCAAAGGCGCCGTCATTGGTGTGAAACATTGAGGCACCATTTTTCATGGTAAACACCCGATTAATCATCCATCTTGCGAGGGGCCGGCGTAACATTGGTATTAGGCAGACAAAACCAAAAGCGTCAGTGACAAAACCAGGCGTTAACAACAGTGCACCGCCGACAATTAGCATAATACCTTCGAGCAACTCGGTTTCCGGCAGCTCGCCCTTTGCCATTTTCTCCTGAACCCGTCGCAGGGTTGCCAAGCCCTCGAGTTTTAATAGCCAAATTCCCACCGTCGCTGTCAGCACAACCATCGCGATCGTCGGAATTGCACCAATCAGGCCGCCGACCTTGATGAGAATAATCATTTCAAGGATCGGCACAGCAACAAACATCAAAAATAATAAACGCATGTGACCATGTTAACAGTCGGCGCCACCAAAATCTTACCCGGAGCCGTTTCTGTGGTAGATTTGTGCGAATGAATGAATCAGCTTTTGCGATGGAAATGTGCGATGGAAATGAAAACAATCAAGTATGAAGTCAGCGAAAAAATCGCGACGATAACACTCGCAAGACCCGCAAGAATGAACGCCTGGACAGGTAGAATGCATACCGAATATCGCTGGGCCTTGTTGCAGGCTGATAACGATCCTAACGTCAGGGCAATCATTTTGACTGGTGAGGGTCGCGGCTTCTGCGTCGGGGCAGACAGTCAGGCGCTCGAAGGGCATGTCGCCAGAGGGGAATATGATCCAGGTACGCCGGAGGAGATCGCTGAGCCAGGTTTTGGCATTAGATCCGAGTTCAATGCAAATTTTGCTTATCACTTTGGTTTATCGAAACCTATTGTGGTTGCTATTAATGGTGCCATTGCAGGTGTGGGTCTGGTTTTAGCATGCTACTGTGACATCCGGTTTGCAGCGCCTGGTGTCAAAATGACGACCGCCCACGGCAAGTTGAATTTACCCGTTGAATATGGGCTCTCTTGGTTGTTACCGCGGCAAATAGGTCTACCTCGAGCAAACGATCTGCTATTGACCAGTCGGGTTTTCTTGAGCGAAGAAGCAGAACATCTTGGATTGATTAACCGAGTGATCGAAGCAGAGTCTCTCGTCAGCGAAACCCGCGCCTATGTGAAGTCAATGATTGATACAGTTTCACCTGGATCATTAAAAGCAAGTAGGCGGCAGATCTATGCAGACCAGCATCGCAGTGTTGATCAGGCTGTGGTAGAGAGTGAAACGCTGTTACAGGCGATGATGAAACAAAATGATTACCAGGAAGGCGTTGCCGCCTTTCTTGAGAAACGACATCCTGTTTGGACGGCTTCTTGAAGCTTTATGGGCGACTATTAATTGGAGAAAAGCATGAGTAGTGCTGCTGTAACAGAGAGTGCCATAGAAGCGGCACCCTATTATTTGCCCGTGGGCGATGAGGTCGAGATTTTCCTCTCTGCCTATGAGCAACGTCTTCCGGTATTGTTGAAAGGGCCTACGGGCTGCGGCAAAACCCGCTTTGTTGAATATATGACCTGGCGTCTGTTTCGAGGGGAGGGTGCGTCGAAGGCGCGGCGCGCAGTGACGACACCGTTACAAACCGTTGCCTGCCATGAGGACTTAAGTGCTACTGATTTAGTTGGCCGATTTCTGTTGCAAGGCGAGGAGACAGTCTGGCAAGACGGCCCATTGTCACGCGCAGTCAAAGAAGGAGCTATTTGCTACCTTGATGAGATTGTTGAAGCGAGAAAAGACTCTACTGTGCTCATTCACTCTCTGACGGACCACAGGCGCATTCTGCCGGTTGAGAAACAAGGGCTGATTCTAGAGGCTCATGAGGGCTTCCTGTTGGTGATTTCTTATAATCCCGGTTACCAGAATGTACTAAAGGATTTGAAACCGAGCACACGTCAAAGATTTATCGCAATTGATTTTGACTATCCAAGTGAAGAGAAAGAAGCAGAGGTTATTGCCCATGAGAGTGGCGTTGACGGAGGTATAGCGAGATCTCTCGCGTTACTTGGTTCAAAAATCAGAAATCTGAAACATCACGGATTCGACGAAGGCGTTAGCACGAGATTGCTGGTGTACGCGGCGCAACTCATTGTCAGTGGTGTGGGTGCTGTCAGGTCCTGTGATGTTGCGATCTCCCGGGCCGTGTCTGATGACCCTGAAGTCTCACGCGCCATTAGTGAGTTGGTTTCCACGCTGTTCGCCGACGAGTAGCTAGGAGGCATTACGGTGACAGATGTCGCTTCAGTGCATGAAGCCTTGGTGAAGCTAAATCAGCACACCGCGGCTAAGTTTGACAAAACGGCAAACGTCCTGATGGGGCTGCTTGATGAACAGGATCTGTCTGCCTGGTGTGCGTTGGTTTTAAAAATATCGCAGTCGGGCTGGCATAGCTGGGAGGTACTAAACTACTACCTTGCAGCAGTACCGGTGTTAATGAGTCTGGGGGACAGGAACTCTCTATTGCATCGTGGAGCATTTGGTTGCGCCCTGCTTGGCAGTTCTACCGAACCGGCTAGTCGATATTTCGATGGCATCGCTAACATTAACCATGAAGCTGCTTTTGACAAACTCGATGAAGTTGAGCAGACGGGAAGCAGGCTAAAAGCACACTTTCCACCTGCATCGGGACTACTTGCAAGTTACTATCAAACCAGTTTCGAGCTTTTAGCCCGAGACGGCAGTGCTAATTTTAGCGAATGGTTAGCGTTAACCGACACCCTTCTAGCGAGCGATCGATCGAATTTGACAAGGTTGTATGGTGTTGTCCGCGATCTGCATAGCGCGCCGGCATGGGATACGCTTGTCGGT
Organism: Pseudomonadales bacterium; assembly: GCA_964228885.1. Classification (GTDB taxonomy): domain Bacteria; phylum Pseudomonadota; class Gammaproteobacteria; order Pseudomonadales; family Azotimanducaceae; genus UBA4582. The sequence continues at coordinate 3,786 of CAXRCG010000092.1, forward strand.
CTGGCAAGCCTTTCTGTCGCAGACCTTCTTGCCTATCTTGATTGTCACCAACGCTTCTGTGACTTGCAATTAGATGCTCAACACCAACACGACATCCAGCAGTTACTGATACAGTTTGCCGAATGCGAGCAGACTGGGGTCCTTTGGCTAGAACAATTGAGCTTGTGTTTGCCTGGGTTGAATACTGAGCAAATCGACGCCTTGGTTTGGATGACTAGAGCCGCATCAAAGATTGATTTGGCGATAGCGCTGATCGAAGCCATTCACCAACTACCAGTGGCAAACAGAAGTGCTCTGCAACCTTGGCTTGCTGAAGGCGTCGACCTATATGCCAGAAATTCAGCTACAGGTCGAGCCTGGGTCGCGCTGGAATCGGCTCGTTCGAATGAGATGCTCGAGAAGCTTGCGGGTACGGTACTGTTTGTTGATTATCAGCGTGTCCTGCAACTATTTGTCGAGTCTTTTATAGGACGGCGGCTGGTGGTTCAGGCGCAGGAAACGGGGATCGCTTTTCCTTTTTCTGATGGACTGGTGCTCAGGTTGCCGGAAAACATCACTGAATTTGAAACCCAACCTGAAAATTTTCTGGTCTTTAAAATGATGTTGCTGCATCAGTTAGGGCATTTTGAATTTGGTATATTCGCACCTTCGCAGAGCCCCAAAGGCTCCGATCCAGATCGACTTTCAAACGGGTCTATTTCCTATGCTGATGTGAGAAAGTCGCTTGCCGCTTGCAAAAACTACTGGCTTGCAGAACACATTTTTATGGTCGTCGAACATGGTCGGGTTGATTGGCAACTGGCACATCGATACGCTGGCATCAGGAAAACACTCTCAAGACTAAAAACAAAAGAACTCGCAAAGCGAGACGCTGAGCCCAAGCATAGCAGCTCGGATGCGCTTGTTGCCTTGTCAAAAGAGCATGCCTCGATCGCCTCGCTACTCGAATTACTGACAAGAATAACATTGGATCAATCGACTGTTGCGGATCTAACGACCGAGATCCACCTTGAACTTCGCTTAGCGCTGACGGCGGTGCAAGCGCAAAATGCGGATGTCTCAACCGCGCAACGTTGTGCAGAAATAATATACAAAACAATCACCACCGCTCATCCGGGTTGTGATCGATTCGGGTTCAGAACGCGTTTGCCTGATGTTGTCGGTTATCGTGGCGCGATAGAACCAGAACAAGTGATGATTAATCTGCAACTTGCTGAACTTGAACACGAGGATCTTGAAATACTCGCAGACGAGCTGGAGGATAATGAGGAAGGCTTGAGTATTATCAGCATGCTAGCCGATGATGATTTGGATGTTGATAAACTTAAACAGGGCGAATTGGATCAACCCGGGACCCTGTTAACTGATCTCGACGAACGAGAGGTCGAGCTGGACGAAGAAAATAAGTCCACGGAAGAAAAGATTGCCGAAGGACTAAAGGCTGCGCTCGAGGGCAGAGTTCGACCGCCACATCAATATGAATTCCAATACGATGAGTGGGATTTTGTCATCGGTGACTACCGACGTAACTGGTGCACCTTGCACGAATATCGTGTAATGGATGAAGACCCAAGCTATGTTGATGATACGCTCAGTGAAAAAAGTGCGATAGCCGCGGGGGTTCGACGGCAACTCAATAAGTTACGCCCGGAAATGCTGACAAAAGTTAAAGGCGTCGATGACGGTGAAGAGCTGG
>CAXRCG010000093.1:0-22291 GCA_964228885.1 Pseudomonadales bacterium
AACTTGATTGGTCAGCGGTGCTGGTGACCTTGGTGGATGAGCGCGCGGTGGATCATTCGCATGAGGCCTCAAATGCGCGGTTGGTGCGGAGTACGCTGTGCATCAATCACGCTGACAGTTCATCGTTCGAGCCCTTATTTGTGGGCAAGGATGCTGACACCTCAGCGCAGCTATTGAACCAAGCCGACTTACCCATTGATATTGCTGTGCTTGGTATGGGGGATGATGGCCACTTTGCGAGCTAATTTCCCAATAAAACGCCTGTCCAAGGCCTTGCAGATTTGACAGATGGCTTTGTAGCGACAGGGCCGATAGGGTCTCCTTCGGTGCCTCGCATATCTATGACTTTGCAGCGGATCCTGTCGGCTCCACTGGTCGTATTATTGGTCAGCTCTGACGCGAAACAAGAAAAAGTCATGGCTGGTCTGAAAGCCGTCGACCCAATGAATCCCGTGAGCTATTTACTGGCGAGTGATCATTTATTATCAATTGTCTGGCCTGATCAATCTGTCACGACCTTACGTAAGGGAGTTGTTCAATGAATCGGCGAGAAGCGGTTCAACAGGTACTGCGAACGATTGAAGAGCGAAGCTACGATACTCGGCAGCGTTACTTGGAAGGCATTCGAGAGATGGCTGATGCGTCCGATTCTGACCGTGGTCAGGTCGGTTGCTCGAACCTAGCGCATGCAGCCGCTGGCGCCAGCGACGATCAACCGAAGTTACTGTTGTTGGATAACGACCGTCCAAAAAATCTTGCGATAGTCACTGCCTATAACGACATGTTATCAGCACATCAGCCTTACGAGAGTTACCCAGCACGAATCAAGCAAAAGGCGAGAACACTCGGCTCGATGGCGCAAGTCGCTGGTGGGGTTCCCGCGATGTGCGATGGTGTAACGCAAGGTCAGGATGGCATGGATTTGTCCTTGTTTAGCCGCGATGTTATTGCGCTATCTACTGCAGTTTCACTTTCCCATGACTTATACGACGCTGTAGTTTGTCTTGGCATTTGTGACAAGATTGTACCGGGACTACTCATTGGCGCGCTTTCGTTTGGTCACCTGCCCACGATATTCATACCCGCCGGACCAATGCCATCCGGATTACCAAATAAGGAAAAAGCACTTGTTCGCGAAGCGTTCGCCGGCGGTTCCGCGAATCGCAATGATCTTATCGCTGCAGAGTCAGCTTCGTATCACAGCCCTGGTACGTGCACCTTCTATGGCACAGCGAACAGTAATCAGATGTTGATGGAATTTATGGGCTTACAGCTACCGGGCGGCTCCTTTGTCAATCCAGGCACACCCATGCGAGATGCGCTGACGGAAGCAGCGACTCGCCAGGTTTTATCCATCACAAAAGACAGCAAAAATTATTCTCCGCTGGGCCTTGTTATCAGCGAGAAAACGATTGTAAACGGCATTATAGGTCTGATGGCCACAGGGGGATCAACCAATCACACGCTGCATCTCGTCGCCATCGCCAAAGCAGCAGGTATCAACATCAATTGGTCGGACTTTGCCGCCCTCTCCTCTGTCATCCCGCTGATGGCACAGGTTTATCCAAATGGCATGGCAGATGTTAACCACTTTCATGAAGCTGGGGGGCTTGGTTATATGGTCAATCAATTACTTCAGCATGGATTACTGCACGATGACGTCATGACGATTCTTGGAACCGGCATGTCTCGGTTTGCGAACTCGCCCGAGTTGGAAGAGGGAAAGATTAATTGGCATCAGGTGCCCGACAAGTCGTTAGACCGCAGCATCCTTAGATCACCTGACGCACCCTTTCAAAAGGAAGGAGGGCTTCGGGTTGTTGAAGGTGCAATAGGCCGAGCGATTGTCAAAGTTTCAGCGGTCAACGAGGAACACCGCAGCATAACAGCCCCAGCCAGAGTCTTTGTTTCGCAGTCAGCTTTTGCTGAGGCATTCGATGCTGGTGAGTTAAATTCGGACCTTGTTGCAGTCGTACCATTTCAGGGTCCGCAAGCGAACGGGATGCCTGAATTACATAAACTCACACCCTACCTCAGCGTGTTGCAAAACAAGGGATTCAAGGTTGCGCTGATGACCGATGGTCGAATGTCCGGTGCATCTGGAAAAATTCTTGCTGCCATTCAAGTCACTCCTGAAGCAAAAACGGGCGGATTGATAGGACGCATAGCAGACGGAGACATCATTACAATCGATGCTGAAGCCGGTAAAATGATGGTTGAAGCAGATCTGTCAACTCGAGAACAACGCTCACAAGACACCAGTGCAAACAACACGGGAATGGGCCGCGAGCTCTTTTCCTCATTCCGAAAAGAAGTGAGCAACGCCGAATCTGGCGCCAGTATATTTTAGGTTAAAAAAATGGATGCAACCAAGATATTAAAGAATGTAAATGTCGTTCCTGTCGCGGTTATCGAGGACAAAACGACCGCAGTTGATCTTGCGCTGACCTTGCTTGATGCCGGTATCAAAGCCATCGAGATCACGCTGCGCACAGCGGATGCATTGGATGCCATTGAATTGGTTGCAAATAGCGTCCCCGAAATGACCGTTGGCGCCGGCAGTATCAGACAAGTTTCACAACTCGAAGAAATTTTGAATCGTGGTGCGCAGTTTGCGGTTAGCCCTGGCGCAACCGGCCCTTTGATATCTATGGCGAAAAAAATCCACATGCCTTTTGTGCCCGGGGCCGCGACCGCAAGCGAAATACTCACGCTGATGAACGAGGGATACATGCTGCAGAAGTTTTTCCCAGCCGAACAACTCGGTGGCACTCAAACGCTAAAAGCGCTCTCCGCACCCTTACCCGAGGTGCGATTTTTTCCCACTGGCGGCATCACAGCTGAACTTGCGCCACAATATCTAGCGCTTGAATGCGTGACTTGCATAGGCGGCAGTTGGTTTATACCCAAGGCTTGTCTAATCGAACGAGATTTCGCTCGCATAAAGGAAATGTCACGCTCTGCAGTAGAGATTACCCGTGTCTGAGACCAGTCTGCTGATCGGTGATATTGGCGGCACCAACGCTCGATTTGCGTTAACGAACCACGACATGGAGGGTTACCACGAAGAGAGAATTCTAAAGTGTGCAGATTATGAATCGTCAGAATCTGCTATTTCAGCTTTCCTTGAAATGACAAAAACGCCAGCGCCAACCGTAATCTGTCTGGCGGCCGCTGGTCCTGCCAGAGAAGGTGAAGTGGATTTAACGAATAATCACTGGCTTCTCCGTGAATCATCTTTAAAAAAGCAATTCGATGTCACTCATGCACGATTACTCAACGACTTCGAAGCTATCGCTTACAGCCTACCTACTTTAACCGCCTCGGATCTTATTACTGTTGGGCTCAAGTCAGCACATGACCTCTCTTCTCCGAACTTTAACGTTGGCGCAATCGGACCAGGTACAGGCCTAGGTGCTGCTGGACTCATTCGTCGGGATGGCTACACAGTGCCTATTATCACCGAAGCGGGTCACGTCGGTTTCGCTCCCGAAACTGCACTTCAAACAGCGGTATGGGAGGTACTTCGCCACAGATTCGGTCGCGTTTCAGACGAGCGCCTGATATCAGGTAAAGGTGTTGAAAACATCTATTTTGCGCTAGCAGAAATTTACGATGAACCGAGCGTGCACCTCGAGGCAGCCGAGATTTTCGAGCAAATGAACGATAACGCGATCGCCACCGAGTCAATCAACTTGTTCTTTGAAATTCTTGGGCAGGTTGCCGGAAATTTTGCGCTGGCGCACGGTGCCTATGATGGCATCTATATCGCCGGAGGCATTGTGCAAAGGTATCCGCTACTTCTACATCAAAGTGCTTTCAGAGCGAGTTTCGAAAACAAGGGCCGCCATCGGCACATCATGGAGCAAATTCCGACGCTGCTCGTTCAACACCCACAACTGGGTTTGCTTGGCGCATCAGTCATCGCCAAGTCACTTACCCGGTCAACATAGTCTATGCTCAGTTTGGAGCAGGTATCAGCTCCACTTGACCAGCGAACCCGTCTGCATTTTCTATTCGTCTCCAACCACACCCTCTCTTCGCGGGTCGACCCCCCCTTCCAAAGTGCCGCTTTTGTGACGCAAAACAATGCTCAATCCCGAGTTTTCGCCTCGGCTACCATCAACGGTAAAACCCATAGACTCAAGGTCAGAAATCAGCGCCTCTGAGCCCGTATTTGCTTCGACACGAACAACTTTTCCCCTTGCCACAACATTAGGTAGCGCTGCCGCCTGTTGGGGTGTTAATCCCCAGTCCAGCACGCCAATCAAAGACTTAGCAACATATGCGATGATGTTGCTACCCCCCGGCGACCCTGTTGCCATCAGAAATTCTCCCTGATTATCCAGCACAATTGTTGGCGTCATTGAAGAGCGTGGACGTTTGTCTGGTCCCGGAGCATTAGCGACAAGCTTGCCATGCACATCGTAAGGTTGTCGCGAAAAATCGGTAAGCTCGTTGTTAAGGAACATGCCACCAACCATCCTGGTAGAACCAAATACACTTTCTACCGTCGCGGTCATGGAAACAACATTACCCTCGGCATCTACGACAACAAAATGTGAAGTGCCAGGTGTGTCTTCGGATCTATCAATACCATAAAAGGTTTTCAGCCTAGAGTCATCAAACTGCCAAGGGTTACCGAAGCTCACAGCGGGTATCGCTTCTCCCCTATTGACCAAACGTGCTCGCAGATCGATATAGTCAGGGTTCATCATGCCACTCAAAGGCACTGGCACGTGGTCATTGTCAGCAACGTACTGGTCGCGGTCCGCATAAGCTAACCGTTGGGCATCTGCAAACAACGCCCAATTCTTTGAATCATTTGCTCCGTCCGCCGAAAAAGCATTCTTGACATCAAGCAATCCCATGATGTGTCCCACGGTTACCCATGACGAGGGTGGCGGCGGACCGCATAATTGCATCTCACGATAAGGCATACATACCGCTTCACGTTTTATGGCCTGATAGTTCGCCATATCGTCGAGAGACAGGCGACCTGCTCTTGGGGATTGTCCGACCATGGCAACGATATCTGCAGCTAGCTTCCCCTGATAGAAATTGTCTGGGTCTAAGGCAATTGTTTTAAGGCTACTCACATATTCCGGATTCTTTAAGAGATAGCCTACCGGTCGGGGCTCCCCGCTGGCATCATAAAAGTAGCGCCAAGCATCAGTCGGACCTTCCTCTTTCGTTTTAGGCATATACGGACGAAAACGCTTAATCATCCCGTGTAATCGAGGAGATATCTCAAAACCATGCATTGCCAGATGTTCTGCGCTTTGGAACAGACTGGCCCATTGAAGGCTGCCATGGTCAGCATGGGCAAGAACAAGCATCGCAACCGCACCGGGAACACCAGTCGATAAACCACTATTTTTTGCCTCAAAGTAACCCAACGCTTTTCCATCTGAGCCTATAAACAATTTTTCATCTATTAATCCTGGTGCTGTTTCGCGCCCGTCATATACCGAAACAGTTTTCGTATCATTCTCAAAGTGAACCATAAAAGCACCGCCAGCGAGTCCGGAACTTTGCGGCTCAACGAGACTTAGAACAGCGGCTATTGCCACTGCGGCATCAACCGCTGAACCGCCTGATCTGAGGACTTCAAGACCAGCTTCAGTGGCATGGGGATTAGCTGTTACAACCATTATCGAAGACCGAGGCTCGACCTCAGTCGGGTTGTTGGTGACGCCGGTACAAGCACCTGATATCGCGGGCGCGACCATCGTAAGCCCTATACAGAAGTATTTTAGTAACAGATTTTTCATAAAATTCAGGGAAAGTCCCAATACCAAATTATTTATGATCAAAGGTTTCGCCGAGCGCCCTCGCCCGATTTAATCTCGATGCCTCATCACCTGGCAGATAGCGCATAGCTAAGGCCAGAAGAATCGCCGTAAGGATAAAGATACATTGTCCCCACGCGATTGCCTGGCTAAGTGCAGCACCCGAATCAGCGCCCCCAGCAATGAACATATCTGACAAACGCCCCATTGCATAGGGACCGAGCGCGAGACCTATAATCGTATTCATTAACAGAAACCATGCACCTGCAGTTGCGCGCATTCTCGGCATCACCAAATCGTTCACCGTGGCCGGCGCGATCGATACCCACATTGCGGCAGGTATATGGTAGGCAAAATTTAACCAGTAAGCTGTCGTAAGATCTTCCGTCTTAACCATCCACAGAATCAATGGCGCTGTTAACAGAATAGTCACGATGCCGATCATCAGCCTGCCGTTGACGAAGTAAAGTTTCATTCTGTCAGCCAGCATTCCACCCATAACGACGCCAATTAGGCCACCTATTGCATTGCCAATGCCAACATACCAACCAACGTCGGCCGCGGTAACACCATGAACTCTGATTAGAAAAGGTGCGGTCCAAAAACTTGTGCCATAAGAGACAAATGCGATAGTCGGAAACGCAAGCGTGGTAAATACCAAGGCTTTCGAGTGGAACATCATACGAAACGAGGCTTTATCCCGCGTTGACAATCCCTGCAACCATGACACAGTGACATAACCAGCTATCGACAGCGCCACCCACTGTAGAAGGTTCCCTGTAAGCTCAATCATCCCCCACGCAAATACCGCCAGCAGTGAAGCAGCAAGTAAATTCCTCGTGACAGAAGCACCGTGACGATAAACACTCCAAATTGTGAAGGGAGGAATCACTGCCGCAAGCTCTGTCCACAGCACGCTGAAAGGTGCAGGATGTTTTGGCGCAACCAGTCCCTCACTCGCACCCCGCTGAGGTTCTCTTAGCAAACGCACAAAACCTGCGAGTAGTACCCCAGGTAAACCCACAACCATAAAAGCCACATGCCAGCCTTTGAGCCCAAAAGGCGCAAGTGTTGTATCGGGGTACCAACCCGCCCAAGTATCCAGAATCAGGCCCCCAAGAATCAATCCTATACCGCCGCCAATGTAGACCCCGGAGGAGTAAATACCGATCACCGTTGCACGATGTTTGGGCGCATAGTAATCAGACAGCATTGAATAAGCGGCAGGCGAAGCACTTGCTTCACCTATGCCCACACCTACTCGAAACATAGCAAGCACAGGAAACGACCGCGCAAGTCCAGAAAGGGCTGTCATTAAAGACCAAAACAAGAGACCTACTGAAACAAGAGAGCGACGCGTCCAAACATCAGCAAAACGTGCCAGAGGAATGCCAAACACAGCATAGAAAACAGCGAATGCGGTTCCGTAAAGAAAACCCATCTCAGCATCACTGATGCCCAAATCTGCCTTGATATCTTCCGCTAATATTGAAAGGATATTTCTATCGATGAAGTTAAAGATATACACAAGCACGAGCACAAAAAGCACCATGTGTGCGTAAGGCCCACCGCTCTTAGTTTCAGAGGACGAACTATCTTCTAAATCGCCATCCTTAAGATCTGAGTCTCTCATTCAAACTGCTTTTCCTGTGTTATTTCCATATATCTTGTACTAATTCTTGTTGTTAGCATCGATTTTTAATCTAAGAGACTTATTTTCCTCGATAGTGCAAATAATTGTGAAACTTCACTTGAAGGGAACGGCGCTCATAACAACTGATTAGTTACACGACGCAAAAGCACAAGCCAACGCAATTGCTCTAAACGCGTCTGTTGGGGTGCTACCCACCTGCAATAAAATGAAAAAAATGCAATTCTGCCCCTTTCGGAATCAGTTCGAGCAACGGCTCGTGAACAATTTCACCATCAATCGCAATTGCCATGCTCGCGATTTCAGAGTTTGCAAGATCCGGATATTTGTTACGAAGCTCCTCTAACAACTCGCGGTAGTTTAATGCTACTACACTCGTTTTTTCTTCCCCGGTGAATCGTTGCAATTCACCGGAGAAGAAGACCATTGCCATAGAAACGTCTAACCTTTTTCTTGGATCAACTTCAATACACGCGGCGGAGAGCATGGCAGCTCAGAAACGTTAGCGCCTATCGCATCGCCGACAGCGTATCCTACCGCGGCAAGTGGGGGAATAATCCCTGACTCACCCACGCCACGTACACCATAGGGATGAAAATTATTAGGCACCTCTACGATGATCGTATCAATCATCGGCAAATCTGAGGCGAGCGGTATTCGATAATCGAGGAAACCTGCATTCTCCATGACGCCATCTTCGTTGTAGACATATTCTTCGTTCAATGCCCAGCCAATGCCTTGTGCAGCGCCACCCTGGAACTGGCCTTCAACATAACTCGGATGAATCGCTTTTCCGGCATCCTGTATTGCCGTATAACGAATGATATCCACCTTACCAGTCTCTTTGTCTACCTTTGTGTCGCAAACGTGAACGGCAAAACTTGGTCCCGCCCCCCGTGCATTAACATTGCCCGTGCCGGAAATCTGTCCGCCGGTCTTTTCACATTTCGCGCAAATTTCAGCGCAGGTCATATGCCCATCACCGGCTGTATTGATCGCCGAACCATCACGCCAATCCACTTGATCAGGCGTCACATTCCACAAAGATGCAGCCCGCTCTTTAAGTTGCTGAACAACATCCTGGGCCGCTTCAATCACAGCCATGCCGGTTGCAAAAGTTGTTCTGCTACCACCCGTAGACTGATTGTAGGGAATGCTTTCCGTATCGCCAATAACTGGCTTAAGGTCATTCAATGGAATGCCAAGTTCTTCCGATGCCATCATTTGCATCGAGGCCCTAGAACCCCCAATATCTGGCGATCCTTCAACAATCGTGCCGGTTCCATCAGGGTTCATGTTTATCGTGACACTCGACTGACCACCAATGTTGAACCAAAAACCGGAAGCAATTCCTCTACCCTCTCCCTCTTTCAGTTCCGTTTTATAGTGAGGAGAGTTCTTGGCCGCTTCAAGACATTCAACCAGACCAACCGCTTTAAGCTTTGGCCCATAGACTGTTTGCGTGCCTTCTTTAGCGGCATTTTGTAGACGTAAGTCCACTGGATCGATACCCAATTTTTCGGCGAGTTCGCTAACCGCCATCTCTGCACCGAACTCAGCTTGTGGTGCACCTGGCGCACGATACGCTGCAACTTTGGGTTTGTTCACAACCACATCAAAAGTTTCACAATATACATTTGGGCAATTGTAAGGCGTAAAAGCTGTCATACCGCCAATCATTGCAGGAGAGCCCTTAAATGCGCCTGCCTCATAGGCAATTGATGTTTGCATCGCCGTAATGGTACCGTCTTTCTTACCACCAACCTTTACAGTTAGACGCGCTGCCGAAGCGGGTCCTGACGCTCTGAAAACTTCATCACGATCCATCATCATCTTTACCGGACGACCGGATTTTCGTGACAAAATAAGGGCAATAGGCTCAAGATAAACCGTGGTTTTTCCTCCGAAACCACCGCCAATTTCGCTTGCGATTACTTTCAAGTTTCCTAGCGGCATTGCCAACAATTTGGCCGTACTCGCACGTACGTCGAAGTGTCCCTGCGTACTACACCAAATCATAGACTGACCTTCAGTGTTGTAGCTTACGGTGCAGGCATGAGGTTCAATATATCCTTGGTGAACCGTTGGCGTCACGAAATCTCGCTCAACAATAACATCTGCTTCTGCAAAACCGGCTTCCACATCACCCATTTTTAATTCATGTCTTGCCGCAATATTCGAAGGCTTCTCTGGCTGCTCCGGATAACCTTGGGTGAACATATCTTCATGCAGCAATGGCGCGTCTTCCTTCATTGCTTCATGCAAATCCAATACGGGCGTGAGCACCTCATATTCAACATCGATCAATGCGAGCGCTTTTTCAGCGATCGCCTCGGTTTTAGCTGCAATAGCAGCAATTGCATGACCGTGATAAAGCACTTTGTCTCGGGCCAATACATTACGCCCTAAATCCAGTGCATCTGTTGCCCCTTCGCCGGACTGAATCGCTTCATTACTCACGCTGGGTAAATCATCGAACGTTGCCACGGACATGACACCTGTCATTGCCTCAGCTCTGGAAGTATCCAATTTAAGAATTTTTGCGTGCGCATGTGGGCTTCGCAAAATCTTGCCCCAAATCATTCCGGGTAATGCTAAGTCCGCAGCATAGTTGGCTTTGCCGGTCACTTTGTCGTGACCGTCGGGACGAATCGTTCGCTGGCCAATAAAATTAAACTCTTTCGCTTCACTCATTTAACCTTCTCCACGCATTGTTTCGGCTGAATCCATCACAGCGCGAATGATCTTGTCATATCCGGTACATCGGCAGAGATTACCAGCGAGATAATATCGCGCTTCTTCTTCTGTCGGACTCGGATTCTCAGCTAACAGGGCTTGGGTAGAAACGATCAAACCTGGCGTGCAAATGCCGCATTGTAGCGCTGCATGTTCGAGAAATTTTTCCTGAATGATATTGAGATTATCGGCATCACCGATCCCCTCAATCGTACCAATCTCAGCACCTTCGGCCTCTGCTCCGAGCACTAGACAGGAGCAGACTAAACGCCCGTTCAACGTTACTGAACACGCGCCGCAATCACCTGAACCGCATCCTTCTTTTGTCCCAGTAAGGCTCAATTCATTGCGGAGTACATCGAGTAATGTGTCATGAGGCTCACAAAGGAACTCTGTTTCATCGCCGTTTATTGATGTTGTGACATGAACTTTGGTCATTACTTAACTCCCCGAGCGCGTTCTGCGGCAATTTTTGCTGCACGTTTTACCAGTACACCCACGACGTGAGTTCTGTATTTGGCTGTTCCACGTCTGTCAGTGATCGGCTTCGCAGCGGCGGAGGCTGCAGCTGCTGCCGCATCGAGCGCCGCCTCATCAACTGTGGTGCCAATCAGTGCATCGGCAGCTTCGCGCACGAGCAATGCGGTCACAGCGACGGCGCCAATGGCAACCCTCGCGGCTGAACATTTACCACTAGAATCAAGCGTGACAGACACGCCTGCACCGGCAACGGCGATATCCATTTCTGTTCGCGGAATAAAGCGTAGGTAAGCATCTGAGGAGCCCGGCGCCGGTCTAGGGATAGTAATTCGCTTCAAGAGCTCATCGCTCGCCATACAATTCTGAGCAACACCGGTGACAAAATCTTCGACAGCCACGACACGTTCGCCATTATTACCCTCGATAACACACTGCGCCCCATTAGCGATCAACGCAGGAATCGTATCTGCTGCGGGTGAGGCATTACATAGGTTGCCGCCAATGCTGGCACGCCCCTGAACTTGGGTAGAACCAATTAAGTAGGCTGATTCAGCCAAACCGGGATATACGACTTTTACGTCATCAAGCATCGTAAATTCTGCACAAGACATTGCGGGTCCGAGGGACAAGCCACTATCGTCTAAGACATAGCTCATCATCCCGTCAATGTGTTTTAGGTCAACAACTCTGACCGGATCTGCAGTCTGGGATTTTGTCTGGATAATCAGATCGGTCCCCCCTGCCATAACTTTCGACTTAATATCAGTCTGCTGCAAAATGCCGATTGCATCTTCAATTGACTGTGGCGCCTGGTATTCGACTACCGCCATCTGGTAACTCCCAATATCTACTTGAATTAGCCTCGAACGAGGCAGCTTATCTTATTCTTATCCGTCAAATCAGCTGCGGTTAGCCATCGGCGTGAAGAATATATTCACTCGCGGATTGTGCTGCGCATAGTACTTGTTCAGAAGCCTATATATATCATGCAGAGACCTACTAGCCAAGTGACGATGAGAAATCCTCCATTGCGCTTCGAAGACCTCAACTGTGATTTTAAACTACGGATGTAATACCATTCACGGTTAGGAATAAAGGAAAGTGTTGCTCATGACAGTCAATAGTCGGGCCAGGACAGTACTGTCGCGCATAATTGAGGTGATAAGATCGCCCTTCGAACAAAAAAACACGGATGAAGACAACTTTGTCACGCTGATATCAGTTGCACAGGATAATCCGCAAATCCGAATTCAACTACTCTCGATACTCAACCAGAGGCCTTTCCATAGAAAATCTCTTATCAATACCTGGATCGCGGACCTTAAACTAGCAGGTGCCCCGCGGGAATTACAGACGGCTTTAGCCGCCATTCTTAACGAGGATGTCGCAGATCGAGCGCGCTCGCTATTGCAGGGATTAGACTGTTAGATACTGCCAGACTGCAGCGGCAAGACCACCTAGCAGCATGACGTAACAGGGAATTACGCTCAAAAGCATACCAGGACCACGACTTGCAGGGTTTTTGACGTAAGCAAGCGCATAAATCACGCGGCCAACGAGATAAATCACACCTAATCCTGCAGCCCAGAATTGACCGAAGTAGTAGCCAAACGCCCAAAGCGAGGGAATAAACAAAATCAGCTGTTCAAGCGTATTGTAGTGCACGCGATAGTGTCTCTCGAATTCTTCGTTGCCTGTCGTCGCTGGAGCAGAAACACCAAATCTACCCCGGGCCGCACCCACTCTCGTACCAAGCCAAACGAATTCAAGTAAGGCCAGCAAAGTCACAATTGTTAACAATTCCACAGGAAACCTTTTATTGCATTGCGTTGCTGCTATTATGAGCAGACCTTTGAGATTGTCCACAGATAAATCCTCATCAGTTCCGGCTAAGACCTTTCGCAACGGACGTATTTACGTAAAATAACAGACTTTACAAAGTTCGATATGCAAAACCATGTTGGTTGCAAGCCTAGACATTTTAAAGGCCTAGGCATTTGAACCTGTGAAGCTTATCCCCCAGCCCTTAACTGAGCATTGGATGCATCGAGCCAGGATATACAAAATAGGCGCAGATCTTATCGGATCGCTGCCGCTTCCACTATTACAGTTAATTGGAACAATTGCAGGTTCCATGATTTGGCTTTTTAGCTCTAAAACCAGCGCTGTGCTTAGAACCAACATCGAGCTTGCATTCCCTGAACTAAACCCAGTCGAACAGACTCTTCTGGCAAGGGCAAGTTCGATTGAAACTGGCAAGATGATTTTCGAAAATCTCTACGTTTGGACCCAAGATCATGAAAAGGTTTTAGAACACATCACACAGGTACAGGGGCTATCAAAAGCAAAAGCTGCCATCAAAAATGGAAAGGGGTTAGTGCTGGTGCTGCCGCACATAGGCAACTGGGAGGTGCTTAACCATTTATTGGGCAAAGAATTTGCATTGGTACATATGCACCAACCCGCTTCAAACAAAGCCATTGATGAACTCATTCAGAACTTTCGCGGACGCACTGGGACCCGCTTTACGCCAGTGGGTACCCGAGGCATACGACAACAACTTAAGGCCCTCGCTGAAGGTGCCACGATTGGACTGATGCCGGACCAGGAGCCCGACATTAACACAGGAGAATTTGCCAAGTTCTTCGGCGTTGATTGTCTTACGGGTGAACTTCCTGGCAAGCTTGCAACAAAAACGGGCGCAACACTCATGACCGTAAGTTGCTTGCGCAGTGAATCAAAAGCGGGACATTTCACAGTTATTTTTAATGAAATTGGGTCAGACAGAACTGATATTTCGCTACTCCAAGGAGTCAACTTTGCAATTGAACGCGCTGTTCGGCTGGCACCAACACAATACCTGTGGTCTTACAAACGTTTCAGGACCAGACCGTTGGGTCAACCAGAGCTTTACCTGAAAAAACAACACGCAGTCACCCGGTCTATCCATTTCTTACTGGCAAACACAGGCTTCATCACTGCAAACCTGTTTTCCATAGACATCCTACAGAAGCTCGGAGAGTATCTTGGCCTTATGCGAAAATTGCTCAACACGAGTAAAGTCAAGATCATCAGGAAAAATCTTGAACTTTGTCGAGATGGCCTGGGACTGCCTCCAGCAACGATCATATCCTCTTGCGCCTCAGAGGCAAGCAAAGCTGTACTGGAAACCGGGTTGATCTGGCGTTGCGATGATCAGGAATTCGACATGCATTGCGTATCAGTTGAAGGCCTGGAATATCTACCTGAAACGACCAGTACCCAAGGAGTGCTGGTACTCACACCAGCACTTGGTAATCGTGAATTCTTAATGCGCTATCTGGGACGTCACTACCAATGCGCGGATTACTATCAGCCTCATCATCGAGAAGCGCTCGACCTGCTTATAAGACGACAACGAAGTGCGATGGGTATTGCCCTCTTGACTCGTTCCCAAAAGGGAGAGCAGACACTCGCAAAGCGGCTTGTCACTGGAGATGTCGTAACTTTTTGTCCAGATCAACAACCGAGATTACGCGGAGGCGAATTCATCCCTTTTTTCGAACAACCTGCCCTCACAGACAAAACCTTGGCCCGACTCATTCGCAATACAGATCCATGTTTGGTATTCGGTGCAGCGATTCGAGAGGGCCGTGGTTTCAGATTACATTTGGAGCGTTGTGAACTTGATACTCAGGCAAGTGACACGAGAATCCTTACTGCGATCAACGCTCATCTCGAAAAGATCATTTCTTCATATCCCGAACAATATCAATGGGAAGAAAAGCGATTCAACATCCGCCCCCGCGGTACACCCAAAGTTTACTAGCAGCTATGCATACCGGTCACTATTTCGGTTTCAGTTTCGTTATCTATTCAATAAGGGCTGAATGAGCATTCTTACCCGGACAAAATATCACGCTGTTGAAGTGATACACGCTTAGACTTCACGGTACCCCGGAGGTGAAAGAAAAATCGCTGCAATTTTGTCCGAGAGATTCGTTAACGGATACACACTAGCTCAAAACAGATGCCAAAGTATGTCCATAGTATTCGGGAGGGCGGCATCTTATACTCGGATTCCTCAGGTTAAAAACATCCGAACGCAAAGTTCATCCAAGCAGAGAAGGTAATGAATTACACAGAGAAAATCTTTGATATCGATCGCATAAAGCCTAATGAGATTTCCCGTGAAGTGAGGTTTCTCTGCAAGGTTTTTGCATTCTCTATTTTACAGATGTCGTTCACAGTCAGCGCCGAGATTCCGCGCCAACAGACCAGCACGTTAGAAGGTCTGCCGCTATTCAGCGCGCCACCGTCCGAGGGCGCGCTTGCAAAATTAAAATCTGCACGAAAAGCTCATATCGCTTCACCAGATGATCCTGATTTACTTATATGGTGGGGAAGGCGTATGGCATACACCGGAAATTTTCTGGGCGCGATAGATATTTTCACCCAGGGAATTGAGAAATACCCTAATGACCCTCGGTTTTATCGGCACCGGGGGCATCGCTATATTTCCGTCCGCGAATTCAAAAAGGCAAGTGATACTCTCGAAGTCGCGGCAAAATTAATTTCGGGCACCAGAAATGAAATCGAGCCTGACGGCTTACCCAACGCCATGGGTATCCCAATTAGTAGTCTGCATGGCAATACGTGGTATCACCTTGGCCTTGCCTATTATCTGCAACACGACTGGAGCAATGCTCTTCGAGCCTACACGCATGGATTTAATGCTGCTCGAAATCCAGACAATCAGGTTTCGACAACGCATTGGCGCTACATGATCCTGCGAAGAATGGGACGGCATGCGGAAGCAAATGCAGTCCTTGAGAACATTTCCAGTGAAATGGCAGTCATAGAAAACACAAATTATTACAATTTGTGCTTATTTTATAAGGGAAATATAACACTGGAAGAGTTGACGAAGAACCTTGGAGACAACCCGGGAGGCGCCGCAATTGCCTATGGTGTTGCAAACTGGCACTACGTTGAAGGCGACACTGCTGAGGCAAAGAAGCAGCTTGAGGCGCTTACCACGAATAACAGTTGGGCTAGCTTCGGATACATTGCCGCGGAATCCGACCTGTTTCATTGGCCATCACTATAAGCAAGCGAAATACTTCTCGACCTATCTTACTCGAACTATGCTCAATTTTCCGCGCTCAGCATTTCTTATCCGAACATTGTCCCGTCCATGACCTTTGCTTTTCTGCAACAGCGGCTGGGTGTTACTCGGCACTTGGCTGTTTTATGGCTCTGTCGTGTCCCTTACGGACGCACCTCGTAATACAAATTACCCGGGTCTTTAAAATCATGCATTTTAAACCTTGTAAAACCCGCCTTTCGGCACATCGCTTCTGCCACCTCCGGATTAAATCCCAAAGTACCAAGCCCCGCGCCGCCCTCCTCTGACATCGCTGAAGACATACAGGACATCAACGAAAATCCATACATCATCGCGAGCATGGGGTTGCGTAGATTGTCCTCAAAATCTGACTTGCAACGAATATCCTTAATAAACCAAGTACCATCGTCTTTGATGAGTTTGCGCAGCACCCCCATGACCTCCTGAGGTCTCGTCATGTCGTGAATACAGTCAAAGGTGAGGATCAAATCGTACTGCCGATCTCCAAGAAGGTCCTCTCCAGACGAGATAGCAGCAGTGACGTTTGTCAGCGCCATCTCTTCTGCGACCTGTCTGACCCGCGCCACTGCATGGCGATTAGGGTCAAAGGCGCGAAAAATACTACGCGGGAAGGCTTTTGCTAAGGCTAGGGGAACAGCACCATCACCGCAACCCACGTCAATCACCTCACAACCCCGATCGAGCTTGTCTTGAACGCCATCCAGCGCAGGTATCATTTTCGGCAGCACTTGAGATTGGGCTGCTCGCCAATGTCTAGACTCACCACGGAGCGCGCCTTCCGGCCCCGCAGACTCGTAGGTTTTTCCGATCCCCGTCCTAAAGGATTCAAGTAAACCCTCGAACACTTCTGTGGAAACGCCGCCATCGAAGTTATCAAGCATAAATGAATGCGAAGCTTCGTTGGCTAACAATTCACCCCCAGTTGCCGGAAGTTCGAACCTATCCGGCGTCACAAAGTTGAGTATTTTTGCTGCTGTCTGAAGTCTCAACCACTCAAGCAACCAGCGTTCATGTAATCCACTTTTTTTCGCCAACTCAGCGGCAGTGATGGGCCCAGCACCTGCGAGTAACGGATACAACCCGAGCCTTCGACCCACATTGATCATCAACGCTATCGTTTCAGCCTGCTTATATTGCCAAAGCCTACCGGCGTACCCCTTATCCTGCTGCTTGCTGGCTTCTGCTCCTGCATCATGAACACTCATACGTTTATTCGCTCCTGCGATAAGACCTGATATCAGAGTCGCAGAGTTTATCGCAACTTTTGACGTGTGGCTTTCTCTATTGCCATCTCACCTCTACCAACAAGTTGATCATCAAAAAATACGACGCGTGTAGTTTCATCTTATTCTTAACCAAAGACATTCTAATAACCACTAACAACCTTCTAAAGGAACTCTCAGAAGCATTTGTGTCTGTTGATAAAACCCAGACACTGACACTGTGCTGTTATCGCAACATCACTCGATCTGTTGATTCTAAAACTAAAAGCACCCTATAAACTGCCTCCAGTTCGCGCAAAGTCAATTGATTCATATTAGAATGGTGCTTTTTCAACTGGCATACACATGACTAAAACTTCGCCCGAGTGGCAAACCTTGTACGCAGAACACTTGCAGCAAGTGGAGACCAAATACACGCGTGCAATTGAGCAAACTGAAACTAATTCTTTGCTGATTTCTTCCGGCTCTCTCAAAACCGCATTTCTCGACGATCGAACCTACCCTTACATGGTTAATCCTCATTTTAAAGCATGGCTGCCGGTAACCGATGTACCAGACTCATATATATTGCTCAGACCTGGCAGAAAACCGAAACTACTACTCCATCAACCTGAGGATTACTGGCACAAAGTTGCAGAAATACCCACCGGATATTGGGTGGAGCATTGGGATATTCAATCAATTCAATCACTCAAAGATGCACACAACGAAATTGGCGATCCAAGGTTTATCACGTTTATCGGCGAGGAGACACGGCACGCTTCTGAACTCGGAATCAAGGCGATCAACCCTGATCGCGCACTGAACTACCTGCATTTCGAACGCGCGAGTAAAACACCGTATGAAATAGCGTGCATCGAAGCCGCATCACTGTCTGCTGCGCACGGGCATCTTGCCGCAAAAAAGGCTTTTTTCGATGGTGCATCCGAATATGAAATTGCTCACCAGTTTTTAATGGCATCCAAACACAGAGAGCAACAAACGCCCTATTCATCTATCGTGGCGCTCAACGAACATTGCGCCGTCTTGCACTATCAATTTTATGAACATGTTAGATTTGATAACGCGAATCTGAGGAGCATGCTGATTGACGCCGGAACATCTCACAATGGGTACGCCTCGGATATCACGCGAACCTACGCATTTAAACCGGGCATCTTCGCTGATTTACTGGTTTCTATGGAGCGCGAGCAACTTTCCATCATTGATGAAGTTACAACCGGCATGAACTACGCCGAATTACACAGTCGCATGCACCTTAAAATCGCCAACATTCTTAAATCTGCGGGCATTGTCAATATGTCGCCTGAAGCCATGGTTGATACCAATGTGACATTCAACTTCTTACCCCACGGTCTTGGACATTTACTGGGTCTTCAGGTGCATGATGTCGCAGGTTTTCAGTTATCGCATGAAGGCGGCATCAAGCCCGCACCCGAAAAATATCCTGCGCTGCGGCTCACCCGAGAGATTACAGAGGGTCAGGTTTTCACTATTGAGCCAGGCTTGTACTTCATCCCGATGCTCCTCAAAAAATTAAAACAATCAGATCATCATACTTCGGTCAACTGGCCGCTCATAGAGGCCCTAATGCCTTACGGTGGTATTCGAATAGAAGACAATATTGCCGTGCAAAACGGATTACCAGTGAACCTGACTAGGCGCGCTTTTTCTATTGCAACTACCGAGACCGAGAGCACGTAAGCTCACGAGCAATGCATCACCCAAGATTTAAATTTGAGCAGGAAGACTAATGCCATCACTTACACTCGACCGAATTTTCAATGAACCCGATCTTTCCGGCTCACCGCCGGAGTCTCTGAAATTCTCACCTGACTCGAGGTACGTTTCTTTCCTAAAGCCGGGTGAAGATGACTTCGAACGGCTTGATATTTGGGCGTTCGAAATTGCAACCGGGCAGTCAACTCTTCTTGTAGATGCCAGCCAACTTAATTTCGGGAGTCGACCACTCTCCGATGAAGAGAAGGCAGTACGAGAAAGAAAACGTATTCGCCACACCGGTATTGTTGAATATTTTTGGTCTCCAGATGCTCAGTCAATACTCTTTCCGGTCAGCGGTTGTTTATATCTCTACTCGCTACCGAGCAAATCACTTCAGCAAATGACCAGTCGCGAAGTCTCTGCAACCGACGTTCGCTTTTCACCCGACGGGAAGTTTCTCAGCTATGTTACCAATCAGAATCTATATTGTGTTTCACTTGATAACAAACAGGTCATTCAGCTAACGCGTGATGGCGGTGGAGCGATAAGCAATGGTATCGCTGAATTTATTGCTCAGGAGGAAATGCACCGATTCGAAGCTTATTGGTGGGCGCCAGATAGTTCGAAGATTGCTTTTACTCAGGTCGATGAATCACCCATTGAAGTCTCGCAGCGCTATGAAATTGATGCCGACTCATTTGGCGTGTTTGACCAACGTTATCCTTTTGCTGGGCAACCAAATGCTAGCGTTAAAGTGGGTGTTATTTCTATTGATCATTCAGGCACTGATCTATTTCCGATTGAATGGTTAAATCTAGCAAATGAGACCGAAAGCTATATTTGCCGAGTGAATTGGCTCAGCGACAGTGTACGATTGGCGGTACAGGTTCAGCCTCGGAACCAACAAGCACTAGCAATCAAAGTCTGGCACTGCGGATTGGACGTGGACGACCAGAAAGCAAAAGTAGTGCTCACCGAAACATCAAATACCTGGTTAAATTTGCACGATTGCTTTCGTTCTCTAAAAGACCCAAATCTTTTTTTGTGGGCCTCCGAACAAAGTGGCTATAACCATCTCTATATTAAGTCGATCGATGACAGTTATTCTTGCCAACTCACAGATGGCAACTGGGTAGTCCGATCTGTTCTAGGCTATGACGAGGCGAAATCGTTAGTTTACTTTTCCGGCTCAAAAGAAACGCCTTTAGAAAGCCACCTCTACTCAGTGAGCAGCCACGTCAGTACGGAAAAAAATGCAGAACCTACGCGACTTTCTGCAAGCGGTTTCAGCCATCAGTTTCAAGCGGATCGGAATAGCCGTTATTTTATCGACCGCTATTCGAACCCGGAACAACCGCCGGCAGTAAGTCTTATAGATGCTGAAGGAATTAAAGTAACAGAATTGTATGCTAACAAGCTAAACAACGCTCATCCATACACCCCTTACATCTCGCAAAATGCCAGCATCGAACACGGCCAGCTTCAGGCCTCCGATGGGCAGCAACTGCATTACCGCTTGTTCAAGCCCCGCGCAGCCGAACAAACCGACAGCAAAACCCCTGTCATTGTTGTCGTTTATGGTGGACCTGGCGTACAAAGAGTCCAAAACGAATGGATACCGCCGTGGTATCACTATATGACTCAGCGAGGTTATGGCATCCTGCAGCTCGATAATCGCGGTAGTGCAAACC
Organism: Pseudomonadales bacterium; assembly: GCA_964228885.1. Lineage (GTDB taxonomy): Bacteria > Pseudomonadota > Gammaproteobacteria > Pseudomonadales > Azotimanducaceae > UBA4582. The sequence goes on from CAXRCG010000093.1 coordinate 20,424, forward strand.
GGGGCGTCGCATTTGAGTCCCCCATTTACCAACGACTGGGCGAAGTAGAAGTTGAGGACCAGCTAACAGGCGTTGCTTACCTTAAATCTCTACCTTGGGTTGATTCTTCAAGACTGGGCGTGTTTGGGCACAGCTATGGCGGCTACATGACCCTGATGTTAATGATGAAATCTCCTGGAACATTTAAAGCCGGTATCAGCGTTGCACCGGTCACAGATTGGGAACTTTATGACACACACTACACGGAGCGCTTCCTCGGGTCACCGCTAGAGAACTCGGCGGGTTATACAGCGAGCAATGTTTTTCCTTATATCAGCGGTTTATCGGGCCAACTACTGGTGATTCACGGTATGGCAGACGATAATGTACTTTTTACAAACAGCACAAAGCTTTACAAAGCGCTGCAGGATGAAAACCTGCCGTTCGAAATAATGAACTATCCCGGTGCAAAACACGGTCTTACCGGGAGAAAAGTAAACCTGCACCGATACAGTCTGATGGATCGGTTCTTTGATCAGCATCTGGGCACAAAAATATGACTTCAACAATATCAATCCGGCAAGCAACAACCTCGGATATCGGCATCATTGCTCAATTCAATCAAGCGATGGCTCTTGAAACAGAAAACAAAACGCTGCCGACAGAAACGATACATAACGGCGTGGCGCGAATGCTCCAACAGTCAGCCATGGGATTCTATTTGGTCGCAGAAATCCAGACTGATAACGATACGACAGAGGTTTGTGGCTGTCTGGGAATCACCTATGAATGGAGTGATTGGCGAAACGGCTTATTTTGGTGGATTCAGAGCGTATTCATTGATCAACAACATAGGAGAAAGGGAGTATTTGGTAAGCTTTATCAACGAGTCACTGAACTTGCAAAAGAACAGCCAGACGCTTGTGGCATCAGATTATACGTAGAACGAGACAATACTAATGCCCAGAAGACTTACCACGCGTTGGGCATGATCGAAACGGAATATAATCTACTTGAAGTAGAGTTCTGACTGGAGTTAGTCGATTCATGGATTTAAAAAACTACGATACACCGCCTCGAGTTTTCGACGAGATGCTGACAAACAAAAACCGGGCGCGACCTGGACTGACAGCTTTGGTTAATTATCTGCGAAAAATGAAAGACGCAGATATGACTGAAAGAAGCCGCAAAGCTGAGATGGCGATTAGGACAATGGGCATCACCTTCACCGTTTACAGTGAAGGGGAAAACATCGACCGAGAGTGGCCTTTCGATATTATTCCCAGAGCTATCCATGAATCAGAGTGGCGCACAATCGAGAAAGGTTTGCGGCAACGCCTTACTGCACTCAATCTGTTTATTACCGACATTTATAATGATGAAAAAATCATTAAAGACAGAGTCGTTCCCCGAGATTTATTACGCAGTTCAAAGGACTTCCGCCCAGAATGTCGGGGCATAACCCCCTTGTTCAACACTTGGGCTCACGTTTGCGGTTCTGACCTGGTGCGAGGAAGCGATGGAACCATGTACGTACTTGAAGACAACCTCAGGGTTCCTTCTGGAGTCTCTTATATGCTGGAAAACCGAAACATCAGCAAACAGATATTGCCAGAGCTCTTCGAGCAACACGATATTCTGCCGGTAGATGACTACCCAACCCAACTATTTGACACTTTGAGTTCGATATCGCCGCGCCCGCTTGATTACCCAGAAGTCGTTGTATTAACACCGGGTATCTACAACTCAGCTTATTTTGAACATTCCTATCTCGCCCAACGTATGGGTGCAGAGCTCGTCGAGGGCTCTGATCTTGTCGTAGCGGAAGACGACTGCGTGTATATGAAAACCGTCGAAGGACTTTCAAAGGTTGATGTCATCTATCGACG
>CAXRCG010000094.1:0-9678 GCA_964228885.1 Pseudomonadales bacterium
AAATCAAATGGTGTCAAAGTCTTTGAAGGGACAGCCAAACTCGGTGCCGGGCGTCAAATCGAATTTATCGGACATGATGGTAGAAATGAAACCCTCACAGCAGATAATGTCGTCATCGCGACTGGCTCGTTACCTGTCGCAATTCCGCCTTGTCCTTTGCAGGGTGAACTGATTGTAGATTCGACCGGGGCGCTTAATTTTACTTCAGTACCTAAACGTCTGGGTGTCATCGGTGCTGGCGTTATAGGCCTCGAGTTGGGAAGCGTTTGGAATCGCTTGGGATCAGAGGTTGTTGTGCTTGAGGCACTTGATGAATTTTTACCGATGGCTGACCGACAAGTCGCAAAAGACGCCGCTAAACAATTTAAGAAACAGGGAATGGATATTCGGCTAGGAGCAAGAGTTACTGGCAGTAAAGTCAAAGGCAAGAAAGTTACCGTCATGTATTCCGACGCAGAAGGGGAAAAAAGTGAAATCTTCGACAGTCTCATTGTTGCTGTTGGCAGGCGACCTTTCACTCAGGATTTATTAAGTGGTGATAGTGGTGTGAACCTAGATGAGCGTGGCTTCATATCTGTTGATGATCATTGCGCGACTGACGCGCCTGGTGTTTGGGCGGTAGGGGATGTCGTGAGGGGACCAATGCTGGCTCACAAGGGTATGGAAGAAGGCATCATGGTCGTGGAAAGAATCGCAGGTCACTTGCCTGTCGTCAATTACGATTGCGTGCCCTCTGTGATTTACACGCATCCTGAGGTGGCTTGGGTGGGTAAGACCGAGCAAGAGTTAAAGACGGCAGGTGACGACTATAAGGTTGGTAGTTTTCCAATGTCAGCGAGTGGACGTGCTATGGCAGCAAATGACACGGCCGGGATCATTAAGGTGCTGGCAGACGCTAAAACAGACCGAATCCTTGGCGTGCATATGGTTGGTGCCCATGTCGCGGAATTAATCGCTGAAGCTGTTATTGCCATGGAGTTTGAGTCTAGTGCTGAGGATGTGGGTTTGACTATGTTTGCTCACCCGACTCTGTCGGAAGGATTCCATGAGGCAGCACTTGCCGTAAGTGGCCACGCCATTCATATAGCGAACAGAAAACGAAAAAAATAAAGCGGTGGATAGCCAACGCGGGTACCATTAGCATGGGTCGCGGTCAGGTGTTTGGTGGCGCGAGACAAAAGATTACTAATAACTTTAATCGAGGATAACGGAGATATGAATCTTCACGAATATCAGGCAAAACAAGTATTTGCCAAATACGGGTTACCGGTTTCCCAAGGTATCGCGTGCGATACCGCAGACGAAGCGGTAGCAGCGGCCAGAAAACTGGGTGGTGATAAATGGGTCATCAAGGTACAGGTTCATGCAGGTGGGCGAGGAAAGGCGGGTGGCGTCAAGCTGGTGTCAACCGAAGAAGAAATTCGGTCATTTGCAGATCAACATATCGGCACAAATCTGGTGACATTTCAGACAGATGAAAAGGGCCAACCAGTCGCCAAGATCTATGTTGAAGAGTGCACAGACATTGCTCGAGAATTGTATCTTGGCGCAGTAATTGACCGTTCCACACGACGTGTTGTGTTTATGGCATCAACAGAAGGTGGTGTCGAAATCGAGAAAGTTGCGGAAGAAACGCCTGAAAAGATCCTCACAGCTGAGATAGATCCAGCGCTTGGCGGTCAAGCTTATCAGGGTCGAAAAATGGCTTTTCAGTTAGGGCTTGAAGGTAAGCAAATTAATCAATTTGCTTCGGTTTTTGTCGCGCTCTCGAAAATGTTTGAAGAATGTGACTTGTCCTTACTTGAAATCAATCCGTTGGTTGTTACTGAGGCTGGTGCGATTCATTGCCTCGATGCAAAAGTCTCTATCGATGGTAATGCCCTCTATCGACAGAAGGAGCTTGCTGAAATGCGGGATCCATCTCAAGAGGATGAAAGGGAAAACAAAGCCTCCGAATTTGAACTAAACTATGTTGCGCTTGATGGAAATATTGGCTGTATGGTGAACGGCGCTGGTCTTGCCATGGGTACCATGGACCTTGTGAAATTACACGGGGGTGATCCTGCGAATTTTCTAGACGTAGGTGGCGGGGCTACCAAGGAAACAGTGACCGAAGCATTCAAAATCATATTATCTGACGAGAATGTAAAGGCGGTACTTATTAATATATTTGGAGGCATCGTTAGATGCGACATTATCGCAGAAGGTATTATTGGCGCGGTTAAGGAAGTTGGTGTTGAAGTACCCGTTGTCGTTCGATTTGAAGGTAATAACGCCCCCAAGGGCGTCGAAGCACTAACCAATAGCGATGTTGATATCATTGCAGCAACAAGTTTAACCGATGCTGCTCAACTGGCAGTAAAAGCAGCGGGAGGCGCAGTATGAGCGTATTAATTGATAAAGACACTAAGGTTGTTTGTCAGGGCTTTACCGGCTCACAAGGAACCTTGCACTCTGAACAGGCGATAGCATACGGCACGCAACTTGTTGGTGGTGTAACTCCCGGAAAGGGCGGTCAAACACATCTAGGCTTACCTGTTTTTAATACAGTAGCTGATGCTGTTAGTGAAACTGGAGCTAACGCATCTGTTATTTACGTACCGGCGGCTTTTGCAAAAGACGGTATACTCGAAGCAGCTGATGCAGGCATCGAGCTCATTGTTTGTATTACAGAGGGTTTGCCTACTCTCGACATGCTGGCAGTTAAAGCAAACCTGGATGAGCGAGGTGTCAGATTAATCGGACCAAACTGCCCGGGTGTAATCACGCCGGGAGAGTGCAAAATTGGAATTATGCCTGGTGATATTCATTTGCCAGGCAAGGTAGGTATTGTTTCCCGCTCGGGCACTTTGACTTATGAAGCGGTTAAACAGACAACGGATCTTGGTTTTGGACAAAGTACCTGCGTAGGTATTGGGGGTGATCCAATTCCGGGTAGTCATTTTATCGATATTCTTGGCATGTTTCAGGACGATGATTCGACTGAGGCTATCGTGATGGTTGGTGAAATTGGTGGTAATGCGGAAGAAGAAGCCGCTGCATTTATCAAGGATAACGTCAGCAAACCAGTGGTGGGTTATATCGCGGGTGTCACGGCACCCCCTGGCAAGCGAATGGGCCACGCCGGAGCCATTATTGCTGGTGGGAAAGGCACTGCGGATGACAAGTTTGCTGCGTTACATGCCGCCGGTGTTCACACGACCAAGAGCTTGGCAGAGATAGGTAATACATTGAAAGAAGTCACTGGCTGGTAGTCATGTCCAAGTAAGCCCACTAAAGAAAAACCAGCGCAGTGCGCTGGTTTTTTTGTGCCTATCATTTGCTCGCATGAATTTTAGGAAACGTATTCTTGTTTACATGTTCTCGGTCTTTCGAAGATTTGAATGTCTCTAATTCTGCTGAGCAATGCTTCTAAGATTTGCGAGCAGGGTGTACGAAGCATGACCGTCAGCAACTAGGCCATTTTTGTGCTGATAGTTCTTGACCGCCTCGCGAGTTTTTGGGCCAAGCATACCGTCAGGGCTTCCTGTGTTGATGCCTGCGTTTATTAATAACTGTTGAAGCTCTGTTACTTCGTGACGACTTAAAGCCCTTTCTTCTTTTTCTGGCATGTGCCTGATCGTTCCTTCTCCAGCAATGCGATCAGCAAGATGTCCTACCGAGATCGCATAAAAGGTAGAGCGATTCCAGATCATTGTCGTGCGAAAATTATTATAGGTTAGAAAAGCAGGTCCATTCGCACCAGAAGGTAGAACGATAGAGCCGATTTGATCAGAATATCCCAGCCGAGTCCCATCAACTCGTTTGACATTGAGGCTTTGCCATTCGCTAACAGTCATAGTGACGCCTTGACCTGACAGAGAGTAATCAAAATTTTCAGGAAGACGCACTTCTCTGCCCCAACGTTCGTCTCCCTTCCAGCCAGACTCAGATAAAAAATTAGCAGCTGATGCAAAAATGTCGGGCAGGCTATTCCATATATCAATTCGCCCGTCGCCGTCACCATCCACACCGTAGCGAGCAAAGGTTGAAGGCATAAATTGGCACTGTCCCATAGCACCTGCCCATGATCCCGTCATGTTCTCCGATTGAATGTGACCACTATCAATGATTTCGAGTGCCGTCAGAAGCTCGTTGCGAAAAAACTGGCTTCTTCTTGGGTCGTAAGCGAGAGTTGCCAGTGCCTGTATTACGGAAAAACCGCCGGTTAGATCTCCAAAGTTGCTTTCTAGCGCCCAGAAGGAAATCAAGTATGGTGCTTGAACGCCGTAACGCTGTTGAATTGAGTCAAAGAGCGCTGCATGTTCTTTCAGTAACTTACGACCCCGGTTAACTCGGTGTATGCTGACACGATTTCTCATGTATCGCGTGAATGTCTGAACGAACTCTGGCTGATTGTTATCGAGCTCGATAACACGTGGGATAGGTGCCTCCAAATTAGACAATGCAACATCCAACGTTCCTGCACTGATGCCTCTAGATGAGGCCTCCGCTCTTAACTCAGTAAGCCATTGAGCAAATGTTAGATTGCTAGCAAGATTGTTTTTTTTATCGCCTTGGGAGGCGCTGGCGGTTACGCAGCTGCCTGAAAAACACGGCAAGATAAGGGAAATGAAGAAGAATAGTTGGATATATCTTTGAAACGGCATGTCGCCCAGATTAACGTTAATTCACGCAATTGTAACCCCGCTTTTTGGCAAAATTGAAATCAACCTAATCACCGAAAAAAGATTATGTGATTGTTTCTCTAGAGCGTTTACGCCATGGTCAATTTGTGGATAATTCGCGGCTTCGATCTTGCACTTGGACATCTCTTGTTGGGCAGGAAAAGACGAACAACACATTTGTAAGGGTGAAAAAGATTGACGTCAAATATTGAACGGGTCATCGCAAAAGAACTTAGCGCCAGAGAAACGCAAATAACAGCTGCGGTAGAATTGCTGGATAGTGGCGCTACCGTACCCTTTATCTCAAGGTATCGTAAAGAAATCACCGGCGGCCTTGATGATACACAACTGCGCAAGCTCGAAGAACGGCTTGGGTATCTAAGGGAACTGGAAGTGCGTCGCCAAGCGGTTCTTAGCAGTATTTCAGAACAAGGAAAACTGACACCAGAGCTAGAGGTTGCCATTATTGCGGCTGAGACCAAGGTGCGTTTGGAGGACCTTTACTTACCCTACAAGCAAAAGCGTAGAACCAAAGCACAAATCGCGCTAGAAGCCGGAATTGAACCGCTTGCAGATTCACTTATTAGCAACCCCTGCCTCGAACCGTTCGATGAAGCATTGGCTTATATCAACAAGGATGAGAAGTTCAAGGCTGCTTTTGAGGACGCCAAAGGGGTGCTCGATGGTGCTAAATATATTTTGATGGAACGTTTCGCTGAGGATGCAGAGTTACTTCAATCTATCCGTGATTTTATGAGTCACAATACGGTAATTTTTTCTAATGTAGTCGCTGGAAAAGAAAAGGACGCAGCCAAGTATCGTGATTACTTTGATCTTCAGGACAAATTTCAAGGCATACCCTCACATAGAGCGTTGGCGATGCTGCGGGGTCGAAGGGAAGGGGTGCTGCAATTACGTATAGATGTTGTGGTGCCGGATGGCCAGGTGCATCCTTGCATTTCAATGATCGGTAATCATTTTGACATTTCGCATCAAGATCGTGCTGCGGATGACTGGCTTGCCGAGGTGGTGAGTTGGACTTGGCGAGTAAAGCTTCAACTCCATCAGGAAACTGAACTGATGTCAGCGATGCGTGCTGCGGCGGAAGCAGCAGCAATTGAGGTTTTTGCTCTCAATATTAGAGACCTGTTACTCGCACCGCCGGCTGGTCAGAAAGCGACCATTGGTCTCGATCCAGGATTGAGAACGGGTGTGAAGATAGCGGTTATTGACACGACGGGTCAGTTAGTTGATTCCGCGACGATCTACCCTCATGCGCCTCAAAATAAATGGCAAGCGTCCATTACACAAATTGAGAGCCTAGTCCGCAGGCACGACGTTGAATTGTTAGCAATTGGTAATGGCACTGCCTCACGTGAAACAGACAAACTTTGCGCTGACCTGATGACCCAATTCCCTGACTTGAGCCTGAGGCGTATTGTGGTCAGTGAGGCAGGCGCATCGGTTTATTCTGCCTCGGAGCTTGCTGCGAAGGAGTTCCCAGACCTCGATGTCACTATTAGGGGGGCTGTGTCGATCGCGAGACGGCTTCAAGACCCGCTTGCAGAGCTTGTCAAAATTGATCCTAAATCCATTGGCGTGGGTCAATACCAGCATGATGTAAACCAGTCTCTGTTGGTTAGAAACCTCGATGCAGTTGTTGAAGATTGTGTTAATGCTGTTGGCGTCGAAGTAAATACTGCGTCCGCAGCGCTATTACGGCGAGTTGCTGGGCTCAATCAGTCAATTGCCGACAATATTATCTCTTTCAGGAATGAAAACGGACGTTTCAGTAGTCGGGAACAGTTGAAGTCAGTTGCCCGGCTCGGAGAGCGGACCTTCGAACAGGCTGCGGGTTTCTTGCGTATCCGGAATGGGGACAACCCACTTGATGCTTCGGCAGTGCATCCTGAAACGTATGCCGTGGTTGAACGCATCGCTGGAGCAACAGGAACCCCTGTAGCTGAATTAGTTGGTCACGGTGCGCTCAAATCCGTTAATTATGCTGACTACGCAGATGAAAAATTCGGGATTGTGACCATTCAGGATATCTGTCGTGAACTCGAGAAGCCGGGCCGGGACCCTCGACCTGAATTTAAGACTGCAAGCCTAAAAGAGGGGGTTGAAAAGATATCGGATCTTGAAGAGGGAATGAGATTGCAGGGCACCGTTTCGAATGTGACCAATTTCGGTGCTTTTGTTGATATCGGTGTTCATCAGGACGGACTCGTCCATATTTCAGCGCTGGCTGATAAGTTCGTGAAAGACCCTCACCAGGTAGTTAAAACGGGTGATATTGTTAATGTTAGGGTGTTGGAAGTCGATCTGGAGCGAAAGAGAATCGCGCTGACGATGCGGTCAGAAGATAAAAGTGGAACGCGAGAGCGTAAAAACGGTAAAGCGAAAAATTCGAATAGCGCTGATCGCCGATCAGGCGGCAAGCAGAACAATAGCGGTAACCGTCGTTCCAATGGTATCCAGCCCGCGGCTGCAAATGCTTTCGCTCAAGCCTTTGCCAAGGCGCAGGAAAAAGCAAACCACAAAGGAAAGTAGCCCTTGAAATCCTTTCTGAAGCCCCCATTGACAGTGTCAGATTATGAATTTTGGCCGGAGGAAATTCCTCCCACCTCGGCTAGCAGCTGTTAGCGATGATCCGCGAACTATCGATAAGGAAATAACAAAGTGAACGATGAAGTGAATTCTGAACAAAATAAAGAAACGATGGGCTTTCAGACAGAGGCAAAACAGCTTCTACATTTGATGATTCACTCATTGTATTCGAATAAAGAGATATTCCTCCGGGAGCTCATATCGAATGCATCCGATGCAATAGATAAAGTTAGATTTCAGTCACTCTCGAATCCCGAACTTGTTGGGGACGATGTAAACTATAACATCAGAGTGGATGTCGATAAGGACGCCAGCACGGTCACTATCACAGACAACGGCATTGGTATGAGCCGAGATGATGCTGTCGCTAATCTCGGAACCATCGCAAAATCGGGCACGTCTCAGTTTTTTGACTCCCTAACCGGCGATCAACAAAAAGATGCTCAGCTTATTGGGCAGTTTGGTGTGGGTTTTTATTCGTCTTTTATCGTTGCGGATAATGTTGTGGTTGAGTCTCGATCAGCTGGTCAGGCACCTGAAGAGGGCGTCCGCTGGTCTTCAGCAGGCGAAGGTGATTTCGAGGTAGAAACCATCACGCGCGAGGGCAGAGGTACCTCGATCATTCTTCACATAAAGCCTGATGAGGCAGAGTTTCTCGACAGTTGGAGAGTACGCAGCGTCATTAAAAAGTACGCTGATCATATTTCGGTGCCCGTGATTATGAAGGGCGAAGCGATGCCCCCAGCCGAAGGCGAGGAAGCGCAGGAACCAGAGGATGAAACAGTTAATACGGCGAAGGCACTGTGGACTCGCTCTCGGTCTGATGTAAGTGACGAGGAATATCACGAGTTCTACAAGCATGTATCACACGACTACCAGGATCCACTCGTCTGGAGTCATAACAAAGTCGAAGGAAAACTGGATTACACGAGTCTAGTTTATATCCCTTCTAAAGCCCCATTCGACATGTGGCAACGTGAAGCGCCACGAGGTCTTAAGCTCTACGTACAACGCGTTTTTATCATGGATGAAGCAGAACAGTTTTTGCCGCTCTATCTGAGATTCGTGAAGGGGGTTGTTGATTCAAATGATCTTTCATTGAATGTCTCCCGTGAAATTTTGCAAAAAGATCCCGCTATTGACTCTATGCGAAACGCATTGACCAAAAGAGTACTCGATAGTTTGGAGAAACTTGCCAAAAATGATTCGGATAAGTACCAGTCATTTTGGGCAGAGTTTGGCCAAGTGATGAAAGAAGGACCTGCAGAAGATCAGAGCAACAAAGAGAAAGTTGCCAACCTATTGAGATTTGCGACAACTCAAGGTGATTCGGAAGTCCAAGATCAGTCGCTGCATGATTACATCGCCAGAATGAAGGAAGGCCAGGATAAGATTTATTACGTTGCGGCAGATAACTACAGCACAGCAAAGAATAGTCCGCACCTCGAGGTGTTTAAGCAAAAAGACATCGAGGTTTTACTGCTTTCGGATCGAATTGACGAATGGTTAATGAGCCACTTGATGGAGCATGAGGGAAAACAGTTTCAGGATGTTACAAAAGGCTCGCTTGATCTTGGAGATCTTGAAGGCGATGAAGAGAAGCAGGAACAAGAAAAAATCGAGGAAGATTTCAAAGATCTTATTGAGCGCATTAAAGATGTAGTTGGTGAGAAAGTAGAAGAAGTCAGGATTACTCATCGTCTAACCGACTCGCCAGCTTGCCTCGTCGTCAATGATGATGAGATGGGTATGCAGATGCGAAGAATTTTAGAGTCTGCCGGTCAAGAAGTACCTGCAACAAAACGCATCTTTGAGCTAAATCCAAAACATCCATTGGTAGAAAAGTTAAAGGCAGAGCAGGACTCGGAAAGGTTCTCTGACCTAACACTGGTGCTTTTTGACCAGTCGATGTTAGCCGAGGGCGGTCAGTTGGATGAGCCATCAAGCTATGTCCAACGATTGAATAATCTTCTGCTTGAGCTATCCGGAAGTTAAAGAGTTTCAACACGGTGTGGCACTGGCCTAAGGATACTTGAATCTTAGGCTAGGTCGTTAATCTCGGCCTAGCCAACACATGCATCCACCTAACCGTTAATCAACGTCGGAGCAGCGCGATAGTGAAATCCGGCATCGGAGTGTTCGATGCGAACGTCCCAAGATGCTCGTGAGGATGTTCATCCGGGTTTACCTGACTGGGCTGCGTTCGGTCCAGGACAAAGTATACCTTGTATGATGCTGAAGCGTTTAGGTTGTTCGTCGTCTCGGGTTTTGCTTGGCGATACCAAAGGCACCTATACGAATGCTGCTTTGATCCCACTGGCGGTTGAATATTGCAGCGGCGATATTCTTTTCTGATTCCCTTTATTGTTGCAAGGTTCTATATGAAACCACGTTTTATTAG
>CAXRCG010000095.1:0-7338 GCA_964228885.1 Pseudomonadales bacterium
GTATGCCCGCCCGGTCAACGCAGGATTTACACCCTGCATACATTCAGTTTTTAAAACAGCAATTTCCGATTGATACCCTTAGCCATGCAGAGTTGGCGCTCAATGGGCTGAACGGACCAGCGGTACCCCTTGCCGGAGAGCTCACAAAGGAACTAGGTTTACCTGTGACATGGTTTAGAAAACTTCCAGGGCCAATGCCTTCACAGGGTGCTGACCCTGTGAACCCTATGTTGACCCGTCAGATGAAAAAATATATGTCTCACCAGAATTATGATCTGGGCATTGCTTGGGATGGAGATAGCGACCGATGTGTATTTTTCGATAGTATGGGAGATCTAATCCCCTCGTACTACACTATCGGTTTGTTAGCAGAATCTTATCTGAAACAGTATCCAGGTGCAGCCATCGTTTATGACACAAAGCTGTGTTGGAACACCGAAAAAATCATAGCACAATATGGCGGTAAAGCCGTGCGATCTGAAACTGGCCACGCATTCATGAAGCAAAGGATGCGAGCGAACAATGCGGTCTATGGAGGAGAACTTTCATCACATCATTTCTTCGGTAATTTTCATCACTGTGATTCCGGCATGATGGCCATGCTTCGTATGTTACAAATATTAAAGCGTACCGATGCGACGATTAGTGAACTGGTCGCTGGCATCCGTCAAAACAATGCGTGTACGCCTGAAATTAGTTTAAGTTTAGAGGAACCGGCGCGCGCTTTCGGCGAATTGGCTCGTTACTACTCAGCCAGCGCAACCGAGGTTCATCAATTTGATGGGTTGCACTTCAATTTTGATAATGCCTGGCGTTTTTCGATCACGCGATCTAAAACGGAACCAGTGGTTCGGTTTAATTTCGAAACGAGGAAAGACGGAGATAGCTTGCTGAATCGGGCGCTTGAGGTGATGAATAGAATCTCGCCTTTTATGTCTGACGAAACGAAACTTGCCGACCTGTTACTTATTCAGTAAACAAACAGATCAACGAGACATGTTATCTCGATTGCGACGCCGAACCCAACTGCGCTGGTACTTTCGTAGGTTTATACACGAACCACCTCTTTCGCAGGCTGGCGCACAAGACTTTCTTATTGACCGGAATACTTGTTGGAAAATTCACAGCCGCCAGCCGTCAGAATCTCGGGTGAGTAATGACTTGTGCGTGTGTTAGCATGAGCAAAAATAATTATTGAATATGCAGGAATCAACCCGTTGACTTGGCCCCTGATAGGAACCGAATGGAGAACCACTCGTGAGCGAACAAACTAGCACAACCAAAAACTCAAATAACCGGCCAGCGAAGGTGCCCGATAACACGCGCCTGCTCAACGCTATCAAGTACCACGGCCTAGCGTTTCTTGGTGCGATTACCCTCTGGGGTGCTGCGGATGCGTGGGCCCAGACTTCCGGTCTCTATATTGCAACCATCATCTCAGTGTTAAACGCGTTCGCGGCGGGTTCAATTATCTCGATCTTATTCCATGAGTGGGGACATTTTATTGGCGCACGCTTAGCTGGCTCGTATTCCCCGATGGTACCAAAGCCAACCGGGGCATTTATTTTTGGCTTTAATTTTGAGAAAAACACCAATGATCAGTTTCTCTCCATGAGTCTTGGTGGTCCTATTGCAAACTGGCTACTCGTTTTGCTGGTTTTTGCATTAATCCCAATGGACTCAGCGGGAAGAGCGATGTTACTGGCGGTCACCCTGGCAAATGCTATATCGGTCTGCATTTTTGAATTACCGATCGTAAAAAGAACAATGGATGGTGGCGACCCCGAATCAGAACTTAATGCCGGGTTGTCCAACGGCAGTGGAGACAAAGGCAAAGTCTGGGGATATGGGGTCGGTGCCCTCGTTTGGTTGCTGGTTATTTAAGATAATTGAACTGTCGCTACGCACTGACAATCGACGGAGCTCGAAATATGAATATTGAAATACACTATTGCGCACAGTGAGACTACAAACCTAACGCGGTCAGTTTGGCCGCAGAAATAAAAGCTGAGTACGACGTGGACGCGATACTTTTTCCCGAGGGAAAAGGAATATTCAATGTACTGTGTAACGGTTCACTGATTTATTCCAAATACGAGACAGGCCGTTTTCCTGAGCCGCTGGAAGTAAACAATCGACTACAGCGAAGATCTCTAGATTGACAAAGAAGCGCCGATTAAAATGGTAAATCCTCAACATCAATGTTACCGCCGGTCAGCATCAGGCCAACGCGCTTACCCCTGAAGATATCTGGATTTCGCAGGACGGCAGCGAGCGTCACCGCCGAAGAAGGTTCAACAACCTGCTTCAACCTGGTCCATAGCAAGCCCATTGCGTCGATAATCTCACTTTCGCTCACCAGCATAATATCTTTAGCTGAAGATTGAATAATCTCAAAGTTCCTGATGCCAAGCACTGTACGCAACCCATCGGCGATAGTCTTCGGTGTATGCGAAACGACCCTCACTCCAGCCTGAAAGGACCGGTAGGCATCATCGGCCCCGGCGGGTTCTGCACCATAGACTGCAATTTCCCCATTAGCCGCCAGAATACAACCTGCAAGCAGGCCTCCACCACCAACAGGCGTCACGATACAGTCTAGATGATCAACCTGCTCTGCCAATTCAAGCCCAGCAGTCCCCTGACCGGCAATAACAAGCGCATCATCATAAGGAGGGACTACCTGACACTGTTTGTCTTTGAGGAGCGCGGTCAGACTCGATTCGCGCGCATCAAGCGTGGCAGCGCATTCAATAATTTCAGCACCGTAATGTCTTATCGCTGCCTTTTTCGATGACACCGCATTTTCAGGGACAACAATCCAAGCCGGAATACCTCGCAACTGCGCCGCACGCGCCAGTGCGGCACCATGATTACCGGAAGAATGGGTCGCAACGCCGGTCTTCGCTTTTTCATCACTAAGTGCGAAGACCGCGTTTGCTGCCCCTCGGGCTTTAAAAGCACCTGTCTTTTGCAAGTGTTCGCATTTGAAAAACAGATCTGCGCCAGCGCGTTCGTTCAGGTGCAAAGACTGCATCACGGGTGTTTTGTGAATGCAACTTTGTATACGCTGCCGAGCTTCCAAAACATGTTGTAGCGACATCGCCATAGCGGTTCTCTAACCAGTTTTTTGCTCTATCTTGGCCCAGGTATCACGCAAACCCACCACGCGATTAAATACCAGATGCTCCCGACTACTGTCTTTACTATCAATACAGAAATACCCTTCCCTTTCAAACTGAAAGCGCTCGGATACGGAAGCTTCATTTAGACCTTCTTCAACAAATCCCTGATTGATGGTGATTGAATCAGGGTTCATCAGATCGTGGTAATCCTGATCAGAAGCATCGGGAAAGTCGACGGTGAACAACGGATCAAACAAACGAATCTCTGCCGGATGACAGCGAGATGCCGAGACCCAATGAATGACACCGCGTACCTTTCGACCCTCCGGGTTTCTACCCAATGTGTCCGGATCATAAGTACATCTGATCTCTACAATCTCACCATCATCATTCTTAATCACCTTTTCGGCTTTGATGACGTAGCCGTAACGCAGCCTTACCTCGCCACCCAGCACCAACCGCTTGTATTTACGATTAGCCTCTTCCCGAAAATCTTCACGGTCAATGTAAACCTCACCCGTAAACGGCAACTGACGAGTGCCCAGAGATTCGAGCTTCGGATGATTTGCGACGGTCAACATCTCAACCTTGTCCGAAGCATAATTTTCAATCACGAGTTTTATCGGATTGACGACCCCCATGACTCTCGGTGCTGTATCTTCAAGGTCTTCACGGATGACACTCTGAAGTAACGCTAACTCAACATTATTGTCGCTCTTCGTCACGCCAATCCGCCGACAAAAATCTCGCAATGCTGTCGGGGTGTACCCTCTCCTGCGCAGTCCCGCGATAGTGGGCAACCGCGGATCGTCCCAACCATCTACCAGTTTTTCTTCAACTAGCTGTTTAAGCTTTCGCTTGCTCATTACCGTGTACTGCAAATTCAGTCTTGAAAACTCAATCTGCTGTGGATGACAGTTCACTTGGATATTATCTAACACCCAGTCATATAAAGGACGATGCGCCTCAAAACCTAGATCACAAAGCGAATGTGTAATCCCCTCAAGAGAGTCAGAAATACAATGGGTGTAGTCGTAAAGCGGATATATACACCATTTATCTCCGGTCTGATGATGTTTAACGTGACGAATCCGGTATATCGCTGGATCCCGCATATTAATATTCGGGGATGCCATGTCAATTTTTAGGCGCAAGATATGCTCTCCATCAGCAAACTCGCCGTCACGCATCCTCCGAAATAAGTTGAGGTTCTCTGCTACAGTTCGATCGCGATAGGGGCTGTTTTTGCCAGCTTCTGTCAGACTTCCGCGCATTGCTCGAATTTCATCTGCGGATTGAGAGTCAACATAGGCTTTTGAATCTTCGATCAGTTGCTCAGCAAATTCGTAGAGTTGATCAAAATAATCAGACGCATTACGAACCTCAAGCCATTCAAAGCCCAACCAACTGATATCCTCTTTCATTGAATAGGCAAACTCGATACTTTCTTTCAACGGATTTGTGTCATCGAATCTAAGGTATGTCGTCCCCGCAAACTCTTTCGCCATGCCAAAGCTAAGACATATCGCCTTTGCATGACCGATATGCAGATAACCATTGGGTTCTGGAGGGAAGCGAGTAACAACCTGGCCGCTATTTTTACCTGCAGCAATATCTGTCTCTATAATTGTACGAATAAAGTTAGATGGATACTTTTCATCGTCTTCAACTTCCGTTGAATTTGGCTCGGTGCTCATTTCAGCTATTCTCAATTGTTTGTTTCGGGTTAAAATTTTATAGATTATAGGGGAATCATGTTATTCGATAGATATCTATGGGTAACAGGCTGCTTTCCTACAATAAGAAAGCGCCGCCGCAGGTCATGCATACCATGACAAAAAGAATCCATTTAAGCGCTGTCTGCGGCACTGAGATTGCAAACCTAACACTGACTGTAGCCCCCGCCGTCATGCCGCCCGCAAGCACAAGACCTGGTATCCACCAGACCTGATCTCGGGCAACAAAAACAACGAGAGCGACAAAACTGAGTACTGCTGTGCAGACCATCTTTAATGCATTGGTTCGTACCAAATCATAGCGTAGTCCGCCTGCCAGCGCTGCGATCAGGATAAACCCAACCCCAGCCTGAATGAAACCGCCGTAAAGACCAGCGAGAAAAAGCCCCCAGGCAGCCTTGGGGTTAGACCTCAGCGCCAGCGGTTCGGTACCCGGCGGAGGCATGACAGCAGCCGGCTTAATCAGCATCACGAGCGCCATGCCGACCATGGTGATAAGCAATATCGGCTTCAATGCAGTGACAGGCAAGTAAGAGGCTAGTAGCGCGCCAATCAGCGCGCCTGCAAGGCTGGGTACTAACACAGGACCTATGGCCTGTTTTTCTAAACGATCTTGGTCATGAAACCCTTTTACGCCGGCGATCGACTGCAGCAAAACACCGACGCGATTGGTTGCATTGGCAATATCCGCAGGCATGCCCAGCATCATCAGCGCAGGTAGCGTTAACATCGAGCCACCCCCGGCAATGGTGTTTATGAAACCAGCGACGAATCCAGAGATCAACAGCGCCAGCATCCAGACTAATGTGAGTTCATATTCCAAACTAATAAAATCCAATGGTTAATCGCGGTTCACCAGATCGAACGCCAAGACTGCGCATACTATGCAGCAAAACCAGAAAGTCAAATCATGGCTCTCAATGGCGCGAATTATTTGCCGGAGATAAAAACCGGTATGTCTGAGATAGAGACTGTAAACAAGTCTCTCTCTTCATTGCCCAGCACAAGTGTATGATCGTTAACCCAGGTGACGGCTTCTGATGTTTTCATCTGCTTATGATCAAGAGACAGTCGCCGAGCTGGTGCAGATAGCCACCGGTCACCTTTTTCCGGTTTGTTGAAAACCCAGATGTCGGTGTAACAAATAATCGCTAGATGTCGACCATCTGGAGAAAGGTCAGCACCTGTAGCTACCAGGATTTGATCGCTCCTTTCTACCTCGGTTAGCAGGTTGTATTGATCTGTATATTGCGTATCAAGTCGATAAAGCACAGCACCCTGCTCCCAGCCATTAATCTTTCCTGGCTGCCGATGCTTGCTGATAAAATACAAACTACCATCGCTGTGGAATATTGACTCCGTATCGTAGTGCCAATTGTGCGCGGGATAGTGTTGTTGAGCTGGGAAACGCACTGGCAAAAATTTCAATGCTCTAATGTCTTTAGTGGCCGTTGGGTTTGGTTCAGGGATTACATAAACCCCTAAATCTCGGCGGGCATTACCGTTATTCCCCATATCAGCGACATAGAGCATGTCACCGTCAGTCGTAATATCTTCCCAATCAATATTTGATGCAGCTTTGATGGTATTTCCCGGCCATCCGTTCTTTTTGGTTTTTGCCCCACTCTTCGCTTGATGTACCGAGGTCGATGCATAACTACCTTGCATAAATGGGGGGATGATCACATTCCAATCGGCATCTAATGCAAAAAGTCGAGACTTGTCACCGCTATCATTGTGCACCCAATAGACATCGTCATATTGTTTGCTTTTAACGATACCGCTCATCTCGGAGATCGGACCAAACGTTACTGAGCCAGTCTTCTCCAGCAACTGCGCGGCGCCGGCCAAGACAGACTGTGATGCAATGACGCAGCATAGCGAAACGATTAGGTAATGGAAAAAGCGCATAAAAGACTCGGTTCTACTCAAAAGCAGGGATTCTATCGCGTGACCGAACAAAAAACACTTGCAACCATCAATCGAGCAGCTATGATTGGCGCCATGAGAAATACGCTACAAACACTGATCAACGTATTGGAACCGTCTCCTACCATGGAAGACGTTGCCACCTTCATTTCAAGAGTCTGCTCTTCGAAAGCATCGTGGCAAGGTTTCTTTTATTTTAGTGGCTTCTACGCTAGCCAATAGGTCGCTGTGTTAAAAACAAGGCGGTCCAAACCGCCCAAGGAAACCCCGAACGGCGCAGGCCGGTCGGGGTTTTTTTTGGCAATTTTTCACCAAAAAAATATATAACTAATAATGACAAGGCAAAATTCGGATTACCTAAATGACCTATTTGAAAGTGGATGATTTAAATGTGCTAAGCGAAGAAACCCTGATAACACCTAACCAGCTTAAGGTTACAGTCCCGGCGTCGGAACATGCGCTAACCACAGTATCAAACGCCAGGCTCGCAATGAAGAGAATTTTGCAGCGTGAAGATCCGAGATTATTCCTCATTGTTGGTCCCTGCT
>CAXRCG010000096.1:0-17458 GCA_964228885.1 Pseudomonadales bacterium
ACATTAAACGATTGGTTAAAGAATCTGTCGAAGAGGGTGCCGTTGGTTTTTCCACCTCTCGATTCCTCGGTCATCACGTACCTGACGGCAGGTTAACGCCTGGCACTTGGGCTGACTTGAACGAAACGCGTGCTATTCAGCAAGCGATAATCGATGGCGGTGGCGCCGGTGGTTTATTTCAGGTGGCACCGGACATGGCCTCTCGGCGCGAGATTGAATTTGAAATGTTCAAAACCGGTGCAGAGCTTGGCTGTCATGTGATGTATTCTGGCGGAGCTGGTGGCAAGGGTGATGGTGGTGTCGGTCGTACGGCGCAGTTTTTAGACAAAATGAACGAAGGTGGGCTTCGGATGACTAGCGTTTGTCACACGCGACCTAGCGGTGCGATGTTTGGCTTGGCTCAGTCGACGCCGTTTCGCAATTCACCTTGGAAGGAATTGATGGCGTTGCCAACCATTGCTGATCGTGTAGCTGCTCTAAAGGATCCGGTGACGCGAGAGCGACTGATCACCCGGTCAAAAGAGACCGGCTTTAGGGCAGACCCGGCTTTGTTGCACCCTATGGGTATGGGAGATGTGCCGGACTACGATATGGGGCGCGAGAACAGTCTTGAGCAATTGGCTGCGAGACAGGGTAAAGATCCAGTTGAAGTTTATGTTGATCGACTGATCGAGTCTGAAGGCCGCGAGCTATGGAACTTCTGGGCTTTTGGCGGTGCCTTAGAGAATCAGTGGGCGTATATGAAAATGGACCATTGTGTGCCGATGCTAGCGGACGCGGGTGCCCATGTTGGTATTTTTACCGATACTGATTCGCCGACATTCTTGCTCGCGGAACTGACGCGTCGTCAGGGAGTATACACATTACCTGAAGCAGTTCACCGGATCACTTTGAAGTCTGCTGATGTGCTTGGCTTGAAGGAACGGGGTGCAGTGAAAGAAGGCTGGATCGCAGACTTGAATATTATCGACTATGAAAATCTAGAAACGGGATATCCGTATTATGTCAATGACTTCCCACACAATGGTGGCCGTTACATCGTTGAGAGTGCGGGTTATCTAGGAACGATGGTCGCTGGCAACATGATTGTTGAAAATGGTAAGCATACCGGCAGTCGACCAGGTACTGTTATTCGCGAGTTCGCCCGAAGCTAATATTGGGTCGTTGTTTGTCCGCGTGAATGAACGGCTTTTAGGATATCTGCATCTGCAAAATCAGGGCTGTTCGATGCTGCGATAAGAGCAAGGCTGTATGTGGGTCTTGCGTGAAAGGTAGAGAAGCCGGAAAAATTTCAAGGAGTAGGCAATGACAAGCAGGCTGGAGATAAAGGGTTTTGATGAGTTGACCCCGGCGCAGCAGACGCAGTATGAGCGAATTGCAAAATCGAGATCTCCAGGTGCGAATGAGCAGTTTGGCGGTCCTTTTGATCCGTGGATAAGAAGTCCTGAAGTGGCACAGCGCGCGATGAGTATGGGCAACTTCGTTTGGGAACGCACATCAGTAGGACGTCGGATTGTCGAGCTTGCCATCATTGTGACAGGCAGGCACTGGCGCAGCAACGTTGAATGGGTGGCACATGCCAAAATGGCGAAAGCTGAAGGGGTTTCAGACGAAGTGATTAGTGCGGTATTCGAACAGCAGCCACCGCCTGCTGCCGCACCGGAAGATGAGAAACTAACAATTGCAGTCTGTCGAGCATTGCATGAAACCAAAGATTTACCCATGCCCCTTTATCAGCAAGCAATAGCCACTTGGGGTGAGCATGGTCTCATGGATATTATTCAAACCATTGGCTTCTACACTTTTGTATCTATGACGCTGAACACGTTTAACATTCCTACTGGCGAAGGCGACCCGACCCCTTTTCCTCGCAACGAGTAAGTCAGTCAATCTTCGATTAGAAGCTTAATATCTCAGGAGGCCACGATGTTAGGGTGATGACAAAGCCCATAGCATGGGGCTAGCCTACTGGTTGCTTGTGACAAAAGTAGGGTGAATAAACCAGCATATTCAGGTGGGCGAATCGTTGGCGCAAGCTGTCTCTTTATTTACGAGAAACCTGTTATTCTCGTCTAGGCATGAACATCGAAAGAGTGCACAAATTTCGGTATTGAAATTTAGTTTATAGGGGCGTACCCAATGACATCAAGACAGTCCGGGCACAGATTTATTGATTTGATCAATCGTTACTACGAAGGTTGTAACACCGCAAATATTGATCTCATGATGTCAACTTTCACAGATGATGTCGTACACTATTTTGTTGATCATTCGAAGGTGGTAGGGGCGCACAGGCTCGCAAATTACTGGGCTAAGGTCGCACCACTAACGCAAGCGAACTGGCAGCTAGACCATGCTGTTGTGCAGGAAAATGAAGCAGTCATCGAGTGGAGTATGAGATGGCAGCCCAAGCAAACGACGGTGCCTGAAATACTCAGGGGCACAGAGTGGTATAGGTTTCGGGATAACAAAATATTCGAGATTCGCTCGTACCATAATAATTTTTATTTGCAGCATCCTGATAACCGTGAACTCCGAGATTTTGACTATCTGTCTCGGGGTTATCGGGTAGAATAGAGCGACGTTACTTCTTGGCGGATCACGGCTAACATTACGCCGGTCTAGACGCCTCTTGCATCTAGCCTCTAAATATCAAATGATCCCGGTTCCGAAGATACTAATTACCTGAATGTTCAAATTAACCCATCAAGATATTCGCCACGTCGCAGGTGGGTCTGCCTTTGACCGTGGTGAAAAATATTTTGCTCAGAAGGCTGTGGTAGAGAGTATCCCTGAGGTCATCGATAGCGACTATGTGATCCTGCGTTCAAAGGTAAGTGATAATGGAAATCTGTTCCTGCAGGAAATTGGTCTGGAAGCGTCTGGTACTTTTGGCGTTCACATCGATGGAATTTGTTCGTGTTCTGTCGGTTTTAATTGCGAACATGTCGTGGCCGCTTGTCTCTTCTATATTGAAACCGCTAACGCCGACCCAGCGGAGCAGCTCGTTGCAAAGCTGGATTGGGTCGATAAACTCAAAAGGGCTGGCCAGCCAGATTCTGATAATTCTGATAACGAGTTTATTGCCTATATTCTTGACGAGGGATTTCGTTCCAATGACCTGAAAGTTAGTTATGTGGCGTGTAAATACAACAGCAATGGAGCGCGAACTAAAGGCAGAAAGCTAGGCCAGCTCGCTTTGGTTAATCGTTTGAGTTCAGCGACAGAGTCAGATGTTCAGATACATAGGATGCTGGGCGCATTCGATAGCATCGGTAGCTACGCTGATGAATATGACATATCAGGTGAGCTGGGTCAGTTGTGCCTTTCCAGAATGATCAGTACAGGGCGCTGTTTTTGGCAAGAAACAAAAAATCCCCCATTATCATTCGGCGGAACCAGACCACTGCACCTCGATTGGAAAGTAACGCGTGCCGAAAATCATCAGCTTGAATTAGCGGTAAAACCAGCTGCGAAGGTGCTTAATCTATTTCCCCCGCACTATCTCGATCAGGAGATCTGGTGTATCGGATCAATTTCAGGTGCGAATTTTAATAACCAACAATGGCAACTTCTCCATGATGCCCCTCGGTTGGCTCAAAATGAAATCAACCGCTTTAGTGAACATTTGTTCATTCAGATGCCTGAATTACCGCTTCCCTTGCCTGGAAATGTTGAGCTCACAAAAGTAGTGGGCCTGTTCCCAGTGCCGCTTTTATGTATTGACACAGATCAGCAACTCGAGACAACACGTCATCGGATATCCCTCAAGTTTAAATATCAGCGGGTAGAGATTCCTGTATATCCTGAAATACCCGTTGTGAACTTGATGGAAAGCGGTGAGGTGTTATCGATTCATCGAAATCTTGAGGCGGAATATGGTTTTCGACAGCAACTTCAACGACTTGGTTTGAAAGAAAATACACAATCCGGCGTTGACTGTTGGTTGGGGTTCGATAGCGGTCAAGAGAAAAGTGTACCCGATGTCAGGGAGGACGAGATTGATCGATGGCGATTGTTTTTGAAAGAAACGGTCCCTTTATTGAGAGCTGATGGTTGGTTGATTGAAATTTCTCCAGATTTTTCCCTAACTTTTGTCGAAGTGGATAAATGGGAGGCTTCGCTGGAATCGGAGATAGATCGGGGTAGCGAAGCGGGAAATGATTGGTTCGACCTGAGGTTTGATCTTCAAATACAGGGTGAAAAATACCCTCTCTTACCGTTAATTACCCAAATCCTGCATCAGTATGATCTCGACCAATTACCGCCGATACTTTCAGTTGCGATAAGCAAGCATACCTATCTTGAGTTACCTTCCGCCCGTATTCGACCGATTTGCAATATTTTGTACGAGCTATACGACCAGGTGCATCAAAGCGCCCCCAAGCCGGTGAGCAACGAATTCAGACTTGAAAAATATGATGTTGTGAGGCTTAGGGAGCTCGACCAAGCAATGGGTTCGGATATTGCCTGGCGAGGCGGTGCTTCTATGCGCAAACTTGCTGCAAAGCTAGACAACTTTCAGGGCATTGTCCCTATTGAAACAGCGCAAGGACTCAAGGCGAGCCTCAGGTCGTATCAAAAACATGGGGTCGATTGGCTGCAATTTCTTCGTGAATACAGTTTTCATGGCGTTCTTGCAGACGAGATGGGGCTGGGAAAGACAGTGCAGGTGCTAGCGCATCTTCAGATCGAGAAAGAAAAAAAACGCATGGACCGACCATGCTTGATTGTTGCACCGACGAGCCTGATGAGTAATTGGCGAAGAGAAGTTGAACAGTTTACGCCTGATCTCTCACTGCTAGTGCTCCAGGGTGGGAATAGGCGAGATCAGTTTGGATCGATTTTGAATTATGATCTCGTTGTTACTACCTATCCGCTATTAGTTCGAGATCAAGCAGCCTTGTTAGATGTGGACTATCATTATATTGTGTTAGATGAAGCGCAGATCATCAAGAACCAAAATTCCCAAGCTGCTCAATTAGTCCGTCAGTTCAGATCTCGTCATCGCCTCTGTATGACCGGCACGCCTATGGAAAATCACCTAGGGGAACTTTGGTCGCAGTTTGACTTTCTAATGCCCGGCTTTCTTGGTGATAGTGCGACTTTTCGCAAACGCTTTCGTAATCCCATTGAAAATCACGGAAACCAGGAACAGCACGAAAGGCTCTCGAAACGTATCGCGCCTTTTTTGCTGCGTCGTAAAAAGAAAGATGTGGCTAAAGAGTTACCGGCGAAAACAGAAATAGTTAGAACTGTCGCGCTGGGAGATCAACAGGCTGCCCTATATGAAAGCATTCGCCTGTCGATGGAAAAGAAAGTACGTGATGCTATTGCAGCCCAGGGACTTGCCAGAAGCCACATCACGATGCTTGACGCTTTGCTCAAACTTAGGCAAACCTGCTGTGATCCGCGACTGCTGTCGCTAAATGAAGCAAGCGCCGTCACGACGTCAGCCAAGCTTGATCTCTTGATGCAGATGTTGCCAGAGATGTTAGAAGAAGGTCGTCGCGTGTTACTTTTTTCGCAATTCACAACGATGTTGTCACTTATAGAACAGTCCCTAGAATCGCAAAATATTGTATACGCGAAGCTAACGGGGCAAACCCAAAACCGGGATGCAGCAATAGATAAGTTTCATCAAGGGGACGCGAACGTGTTTTTAATTAGCCTGAAAGCCGGCGGCGTTGGATTAAATCTTACGGAAGCGGACACTGTCATCCACTATGATCCTTGGTGGAACCCAGCAGCGGAAA
This sequence comes from Pseudomonadales bacterium, assembly GCA_964228885.1. GTDB lineage: Bacteria > Pseudomonadota > Gammaproteobacteria > Pseudomonadales > Azotimanducaceae > UBA4582. The sequence continues at coordinate 5,757 of CAXRCG010000096.1, forward strand.
ACCAGGCGACCGATCGCGCCCACAGAATTGGTCAGGATAAACCGGTCTTTGTATATAAGTTGATCGCTGAGAATACGCTGGAAGAAAAAATCCTCGACATGCAGGTCAAAAAGCAGCTGCTTGCCGAAGGCAGTTATGAGTTTATCAATCAGGGTGATCAGCTTCAGTTTTCAACGGATGAACTTCAGCTTCTTTTGACGTAACTATTATTTTCCAATGATAAATATTTGGCGCAACAGGCAAGTTCGCTTACCGCTTTTGTCAAATGCTTCAGTCGCAGCCTAGCAAATTTGTGCGCCTTCAAGGCTGGCAGATTTTTCCCCGAAGGTTTACGCTTGCTCGACGCCCGGGACACGAACAAAAAGGGCTGAAGTCTATCGATAATTAGTAGGGACCTGATGACATGAGTAAAATGACTTGGCCGCGACAATTAAAAGATGCGCACGGTCCGATGCGAGCAGATAAATTGGAGGGCGCAGCGATAGGCATGGGCAACTGGGGCATAGAGTCAAGAGCACTCGCGGCGGAAGGTTGGGTGCCACCGGATATGATGACCGGGTTGACCCTGTTTGTGCTGGGTAGTCAACCGAAAGGAAAATCTAAGCAGGCGATGCCTGGTGCCGGTGGTGGGGTTGCAGGTGGCGTCTGGGTAAGAGAACGTTTCACCATAGTTCAACCATTGAGAGTAGATCAGATATTTACGATAAAAGGTGAGGCAGTCGGCAGGCATGTGCACAAGGGTCGTCGTTATGGTACCAATCGATGTCAAACATTCAACGAAGCGGGTGAGCTTGTTGCGCGTAATTTGACGACTGGGCTACTTGCTTACAAGGTAGAGGAGGGTCTGGAAGACGAACTGTTAGGGACTGATCCCAGCGAAATAGAAGCACCGGGCCCAATGTATTCCTCCGCGGCCAATAATCCTTGTCTTGCGCAATTGAAGCGCTTTAAAACCGGACAAACATTTGAAGAAAAACAGATCACCGTGAGTCTGGCGATGATGGAGGCAAGAGACACCAAGAAGCCAGACAACCCTATTCATTCTGACCCTGAATTGGCGCGCAAGGCTGGCCTGTCAAAACCAATTGCCGGCGGTTCTCATGTGCTTTCATTCCCGCTTGAGCTGATCATGAAGCATACAGGCAGACACGCTTTGTTTCATGGCGCGAGTTTTGATGTTCGCTGGAAAGCCCCGGTATATGCAGATCTAGTGATTGACGCGAAAATTATAGTGACCGCCGCAACTGAGCAGGAGGTCGTGTTTGATCTCGAAGTGATACTTGAGTCTGGCGCCGCGGCAATGGTTGGTGAAGTAAGAGTACCCTTGCAATGAGTCGTGCGTTTGCTGGTATCAGAGTCATAGAACTGGCCGACCGTTCCGCTGCTTTGGCGGGTCGCATTCTGGCGGACCTTGGGGCGGAAGTGATTATGGTTGAGCCTCAAGGTGGTGCGACCATCAGGCATCAGGCACCGTTTATTGATGATTCTGCAGGTCCTGATCGCGCGTTCGGTCATCTCTATTTTAATACTAACAAGCATTCTGTCACGCTGAATCTAGATGACGAGAATGAACGAGAAACGTTTCGAAAACTCATATTCACAGCTGATGTTTTGCTTGAGACCCAACGGCCCGGTGCACTCGAAGCAATAGGGTTAGGTCATGAAGCGCTTCGCAGAATTAACCCAGGTCTGATCCAGTGTTCCGTGACGCCTTTTGGCTTGTCGACACCGTGGCGTGACCGTCGCGCGAACGATCTGGTTGCCGGTGCCGCTGGCGGACTAATTCAAGTGTCCGGTTCACCTCAGGGAACGCCAATACAGGGAGGTGCCGACCCTTCGTTTACTATGGCCGGGCTTGCTGCCGCATCTGCGATTTCGATGGCGTTACACCAGCGCGATTTCAGTGATGATGGAAGGGGTGGCGACGGCATCCATATCGATTTGTCGTTACAGGAAGCCACCGCGCTCGCGGTTATGCAAACGGCCAGTCCGGGATTATGGCAATGGCACAAGCGTATCCCTAAAAGGCCAGGTATGTCTGCAGCCATGGCCTGTAAAGATGGTAAGTATGTTGGGCTTTTGGTGCGACCAGACAGATTTAACGGTTTTCTTGAGTGGGCGGAAAAAGTTGGTATTGATCATGGTATGACGCAGGACGATTGGCGATGGGCACGATTGGAGTCGCCACGAGAAGGTAACCCGGTTGCGGAAACGACGCTAAAGCTGGCAGCAGCGTTAACCAGAGATCAATTTGTTGATGGCGCTCTGGCGGCAGATATCATCTGTTTGCCAGTGCTTGATTTTCCAGATCTGGAGCAACAGGAACAATATAAGGTAAACGACCAATTCCTGACAGTTGAACACAGTGAGTTGAAATGCAAATTGGGATATGTTCGTTCCCCAGTTGATGCAATGGCTGATGGCGTTGAATTTCAACGAGCGCCTTTAATAGGTGAGCACCAGTCTATGCTTGATGAGCTAGGTCCATTCACCGTTGGCGAGCTGCCTGAATCGCCCAACCCGATCGCAGAACCTTCGAAGGCACTCACCGGGCTACGGGTCATCGACTTCAGCTGGGTGCTTGCCGGTCCTATCGGGACACGCATTTTAGCTAGCTTTGGTGCAGAAGTTATTCGTGTTGAATCAACCAAAAAGCCCGACTCTATGCGAAGTCAGATTGGACCGGATGGAAAACCAGACCCGGATATGGGCGGGTTATTCAACACTGTGAATGCCGGTAAAAAATCACTCACGGTGGATTTGTCAAAACCCGAAGGTCTCGCGCTGGTGAAGTCTCTGATCAAAACTGCGGATATTGTTGTTAACAATTTTCGTCCCGATGCACTAGAGCGCATGGGATTGGGTTACGAAGTGCTGAGGGGGCTCAAGGAGGATATTATTCTTTTGAATATGCCCGGAGCACATCGCTACGGACCTTGGGCGCAACGACCTAGTATGGGCAATATCCTGATGGCGGCTTCAGGCTTCAACATGCTCTCAGGTTTTGCAGGAGAGCGACCCCGGGGTATCGGTGTTGCCTATCCTGATTTTACATCTCCTCATCTGCTAGTCGCGACGCTGATGGCAGCATTGCGCCAACGGGAGAGTTCGGGGGAAGGACAACAACTACATTTGACTCAATTGTCAGGTGTGCTGTCTTTACTGGGCTGCGAGTGGATGCAATATAAAGCCACGGGAAAGCAACCGCCGCGAAACGGCAACCGTAATGCCAACTATTGCCCCCACGGAATCTATAGAACTGAGAACGAGGTCAACCCAAAAACCGATACTTGGGTTGCTATCGCCGTAAAAAGCGATGTTCAATGGCGCGCATTCTGTGATGTGATAGGCATGTCGGAACTGGTAAACGATGACCGATTCGTCACGCATGCGGCGCGAAAAGAAAATGAAGACGAACTGGATAAGATCATTAGTGCTTGGACTTGTGACAAAAATAAGTGGTCTATTGCTGATGACCTGCAATCCAAGGGCATTGCTGCCGCTGCTGTTGAGCACTTAAAGGACATGCTTGAAGAAGACCCCCAGTTATCAGCACACTACCAGCAGGTACAACAACCCGGCGCCCCGGATGTCGATATTCCGATTGACAAAGAGGCTGCCCGCTGGGTGGGTGCAGAGCACACGTTGACACGATCTCCAATGCAGGGTGAACACAATCAGCATGTTGTGCAGGAGTTGCTGGGTATGTCAGATGAGGAGTTTGTTGCGTTGGTCATTAACGAGGTATTGAGCTAGATAGCTTGTTCGAATAGGAAGGCTCAAGAATAAGGGGTTAGATCCATGCCCGGATACCTGATCTGCATATCTTTTAGTGTTTGTGCATTCCAGTATGGGTGACCCGGAGGAGGAATATCGAATAGGTTTCGCTGTTTAACGTTAATGCTCTCGATAAATGTTTGCATCTCTTTGCGCCCTCCATGATGTGGCCAGGCATGACGATCAATCCAGGGGGCGTCGCGTCTAGCGTAGTCTGCGAGCATCATAAAACGATAACCGCCGGGTGTGTCGATCTGCACGCCTCTGTGAAACACATCATAGGAATAGAGCACAAGAGAGCCAGCTGGTGCTTCTATAAAGATAACGTGTTCTTCAAATTCGTTTTCATCTTCGAGATAGCGAGAACCTAATGGAATGTGATCGGTGTGCTGTCTAGGTATCAGTGCGGTCGCACCATTGCCTTTTTTGACATCTGACAAATAGATAAATGTTGTCAATTCTTTCCAGCGATGATCTTCTCTGGGTACAACCAAAGTGTGGTTGCCGAAGTCCCGGTGAAACATCTGGTCATAATTAATGGCGCCCTGATATTTGGCCCACAGTTCGCCTTTGGTGATACGAATATCACCTGTTTCCAGGATTTGCTCAGCGAGCTCAAGCATGTCATCTGAGACAACTATTCGGTTAAGGTCGAATGATGCCCATGGGAAGTTCACCAGCCCGGCGAATTGAGATGCAGAGAACTCGGGATATGCGTCCGGGTTTTTGTGGTAGATCGCGGGTGTTGGATAGTGCAGCTGTAATTGAGCTTGCGCTGCTGCCAGTATATTTGCATCAAGGAAGTGTTCGAGCCCGAGATATCCGTGCTCGTGATATTGTTGTACTTGAGATGTTGAAAGCCTCATGCGCTTATACTTTTGTTCGAAGCAATGATCTTAGCATGTGAATTTTGTCGTTGCCTTGATGAACGCTTTTGAGGATATACGCCCCCCATTGTAGCCCACTAATGACAGTGAGATGCCGCTGCTGTGATTCTCTGTTTCATCTTTTCTGTCGCGGCTTGAATGACTTTTTTTGAGTGTCATCAAAGTGTACGCTAGGGACACAAATTATGTACATGATAACGGGTGGTCAATGTCTGAAATTAATCAAAAACTGAGGTTTGACGGTCAGGTTGCGCTCGTCACAGGTGCGGGCAGAGGATTGGGCCGTGAACATGCGTTGTTACTGGCGTCCCGCGGTTGCAAAGTCGTTGTGAATGATCTGGGTGCGGCCTACGATGGAACCGGAGAAGCAACGGGTCACGTTGCTGATGAAGTTGTGGCAGAAATTGAAGCTGCAGGTGGTACAGCGGTCGCCAACTACGATTCGGTCGCAGAAGGAGAGGCGGTCGTTGCAGCCGCAATCAGTGCCTTTGGAAGATTGGATATCGTGGTGAACAATGCGGGCATACTTACACCGGAAACTTGGTCAGAACTGACGATAGAATCCTGGCAACGAACCATTGACATTAACCTAACAGGCGTATTTTCAGTGATGAAGGCTGCCTGGCCGGTGTTGGTTGCACAAGAATATGGACGTATTGTAATGACCGCGTCACCCGCGATGTTTGGTGCAGGTGTTGCTGCGTATGCTGCCAGTAAAGCTGGTGTAGTGGGTTTAGCTAATTCGATTCAGTTCGAGGCGAGAAAACTGAAGCTAGATATTAAGTGTAACGTACTGGTGCCTTCTGCGAATACGCGAATGACAAGGGACTTCGGTGAGGCCGTAAACGAGCGTCGGGAGTCATTAGGGAAAAAGCCGGTGCGTGGTGCACCGGAAGAAATTCTAAACCGGCTGTCGCCAGATAAGGTATCTGCGATGGTTGTTTGGTTGGCGCATGCTAAGTGCAAGTCGGAGGCCAGTATTCACGAAGCGGGTGGTGGTTTTTTCTCTCAGCTACATTGGGCTCGATCCGCGCCAGTGTATGCAACAGAAGTTGAGGGCGTCTCTGGAGCGCCATTGCCAGAGCATGTTCAACAGGGTTTGCCGACGCTCGCCGACTTCGGGCATGGTGATATGCCGCCGTCAGGGGATGGCTCAATGGGAGGCCCTTCGCCGCTGGCTCGAGTGCTTGATCATATCAAGTCAAATAAACATCAAGCGCAGTGATGCATAAGTATTGAAATGTAAAGGTAACAATGATGATTAACGATTTTGCAGAACGCCATCATGCCTTCGAAGGCTGTTTCAACTTCCGAGATATTGGTGGCTATAGGACAAGGGATGGTGGCGTCGTACGCTGGCACCGTTATTATCGCGGCGGCCGACAAGATAGAATGACGCCGGCGGACCTCGAACGTTTGGCGCGCCTCGGTATCAAGACACAAATAGACTTGCGCAGGCCTGATGAAGCAGCTGAGCAAGGCAGAGGGCCTCTACCAGAAATAGGCGCAAAATATGAGAATCTGGCTGTGATACCAGAAGGCGGCTCCGATACGCTGAGTAAGTTAGTGGGTGATACGGCGATTTCCGGTAAACGCTATCTGGGTTATCTGGAGTTTGGACCTGAGGTCTGGATTAAAATGTTCAGATTATTTGCGAATGCTGATGATCACCCGATGCTTATTCACTGTACCGCTGGTAAAGACAGAACAGGGGTTTCTACGGCATTTCTTTTGTCTGTCCTGGGTGTCGAAAGGGAAATTATTGAAGCGGATTACCTGTTAACGAATATTGATGTCGAGCGACAGGTTGATTTTCTCGAGTCGACGGTTGGATTACCCGAAGGGGTCGATCGCGAGCTGATGATGCACCATGCGGGTGTGCCAGAGACGGCGATGCATGATTTTCTAAATGGTCTTGAGGAAAACTACGGCGGCGCCCTAGAATACCTGACGAGCATCGGTATTGATGACGCGATCATGAATGCCGTACGGCAAAATTTCCTCGAAGTTTAAGCCTTTTCAAACGAACTGTGCTTGAATACGATCCAGCAATATGACATTTCCGTGATCCAGACTAAAGGACAAATTATGAAGCCTCTCGAAGGTGTGACAATTCTAGAATTCTCGACAATGATTACAGCCTCTTTTGCGGCCATGCAAATGTGTGAGCAAGGCGCACGGGTGATTAAGGTAGAGCCGCTTAGCCAGGGTGACCCAATGAGGTACATTGGCGAAAGTAAAGGAGGTATTTCTTCGCTGTTCGCCAACTGCAACAGAGGCAAGCAAGCGATTCGGGTGGACATCAAGGATGAGGCAGGGCAGGCACTCATACGCGAGATGGTGCCTCATGTTGATGTCGTTATTCACAATTTTAGGCCTGGTGTGATGGATAAGCATGGTCTCGGCAGTGACGCTCTTAGAGCACTGAATTCGCGGCTAATTTACACCGCAATATCTGGGTTTGGTCGATCGGGGCCTTTGAGCAGCGCGCCGGCTTACGATCCTATTATTCAAGCCAGTGCGGGTATTACTGCTGCCCAGGGACGAGGTGAGCCGGCATTCGTGAGAAGTCTGGTGTGCGATAAGATTACCGCATACACAGCTTGTCAGGCTGTCACCAGTGCACTGTATATGCGCGAAAAAACCGGCGAAGGTCAGCATATTGATTTATCGATGCTGGATGCCGGATTGTTCTTTATTTTTCCAGATGGATTTCAAAATCACACATTGCTCGATGAAGACATTGAACCACAGCCACTGCTAACGGATATTTTGTATGACATTGTTCTAACGAGTGATGGTGGAGTGACAATATCGGCAGGTACACCAGATCAACAAATGCGCTCATTGATTGCCATGGGCATGGAACACTTGTTGGCTGACGAGCGGTTCAATACCCAAGAAAAACTTCTGGGAAATATTGCTACCTTTAAAGAAACGGTGAACGCTGAATACCTGAAATATACCACCGACGAAATTGTTTCGAGAATGAAAGAAGCTGACGTACCCTGTGCCCGTTGTCTTGACCGAGATGAAGTTTTAGCTCAAGAACAATTGGCTGCTAATGACTCTGTTGGCGTGATCGATCATCCCTTAATGGGATCTATGCGAGTGATCAAGGCACCACCCAGGTTCGGTGGTGAAGTATTAACCCCGGGGTCACCCAGTCCCGCGCACGGTGAACACACCCGTGAGGTACTTGAATCGTTTACGATCGATAACGACCGGGTGCAGCAAATGTTTGATGATGGGGTCGTTTCCTGAGACCTGAATGCCTCTGACAATAGTCAGGGGCATCGTACTCAATAACAACGATCAGATGAGCTCTCTGGATCTGTTCGCGCTGATAAGATTTAACGACACTCAATGAGTTCAGGTACGCCGGAAACGGGTATCCAGACAAAAGCATTTTGGTCGTGTCTGTTTGCTATCTCTTTTGCATCAGTAAGGCTTACGCCGAGCACCAGATAGCTATCCTCAGACCAGTCTCCAGTTTGTGATTCTCCTCGCCCAACAAAATAATTCAGTCTTTGATTCGAAATGTCTTCTAATAATTCAATTTGTCGATCGTAGTTCTCGTCAAGCGTCAACTTTCGGCCATTAGGATTCCACGCGGTGATGAATGCTGCCGATTCAACATTAAAACTGGCAAACAAAATACGTAAGCCATCATTTTGCTCGCCAATGTGCACAAGTAACGGTGGGTCATCGTCGACAATGTAATCTGTTTGTCGATATTTCTGCAGTAACTCTTCGCTAATCACATAGTATCCAATAGGTTGAGGTTAAGCGGCTATAGATGATGTTCAAATTTGATGATCACCCAGACTCATCATCAGAAAACCCGTAAATGCTGCATTGCTGGGTGAGATTGATGGATCGACTTTCTCTCTCATTTCTAGAATTTGACGTCTGAATTCTTCGTAAAATGCCCACGTAGGTCTTGGTTTATAGTCAAGGTTTTCTAGCTCTAAGTACTTGATCACGTTTTTGGCCGTTGTGGGTTTTACGAAAACTTCATCCAACGGTTTCATATAGTTCGGGCAAATTGTGATCAAACTCCATTTAGCCAACTTGCCTCTCGCGAGAATATCGATGATGATTTCGAAACCTTTTTGCTGCTTTCCATGCAGCAATAACTGAAATCCCATCGCCAGCGCCTCCCTTTCATCTCTGTCTAGGCCATTGACGTAGTCGCGAAATTTCGGCTTTTCGAACATCGAAACCATGGAAGATCGACTCACGATTTTTATCAAGCTATCAAGCACTGGACCGGTTCTTAGGAAGGCTTTTTTACTGAGAAGTTCCACGGCTTGTTCGGTCATCTTTGCCACATTGTGTTTTTTACCAATGGTGACCATGTCAGGATGATTGAATCCACCGGGATATCGCGCGAGAAATTCTGCTTCTGCTTGTTTAAGTCTTTTTAAGTTCATTATTTTACGCTGATGTGTTCTAGGTGGAGACTAATCTTGCGGAACCCCGTCTACAAGCGATATTCTTGACGTTCTCTTCGACGCCCCATGTTTTCATGACTAAAATCGTAAAACCAGAGATATCGTATATCATTGGCGTGGACTTGGCATGGCAGAGTGAAAAAAATTCGTCAGCGGTTGCAATATCAAAATTAGAAAATAACACGCTCGAGATTGTTCAGGTCGAAAAGCGGGTTGTGGGTCTGGATAACATTGTCGCGATTGTTGATCAGTGGGCTAAAAGCGGTTGCAAGATAGCAGGTATTGCAATTGATGCATCTCTGATCATCAACAATGTGACGGGTCAACGGGAATGTGAAAAGCTGATTACCAAGACCTATGGGAGACGAAAGGCTGGTTGCCATGCCAGCAATCTGACGCTCTATCCCGATCCGGACAGTGTAAAACTAGCGCAAGCCTTGGCGACCAGGGGTTATCGGCACTTGTCGCCGGTTTGCTCTGATGCGCCTTGGATGATTGAAGTCTATCCGCATCCTGCGCTGATTGAAATCTTCGAGTTGCCGGAACGTCTACTCTACAAAAAGGGACGGGTGGATCAGAAGCGAACGGGACAAGTAAATTTGGCTCAGTTGTTGAGGGCACTATCACAATCCGCGACCATGGCGCTGTCTCTGTCCGCTGAGAACCAGTATTTGCTTGATGAATCTACAATTCTTGCGAATAAAGGTAGTGCGTTAAAACAGCACGAAGATGCGCTTGATGCCATTGTATGCGCCTATATTGGCGCCCTCTATACGCTTCAGCCGTCTAGCAAGGTTTTCGGCGATGCAAAAGATGGCTATATTTACGTGCCTGAGGGTCCAGCACTTGAAGAACGCTTGGCATGGATTGACAAGCTAACGCTGTTTCAAAGCTTCTTTCGTAAATAGTCCGCTTAGGCTTCTTCCGCAAACTTTGCTTCCATTTGCAAATAGCCATTGGCATCAGGATGATTCGCCCAAATGTCTTTCCACCCCTGGCTTTTAAATACGGTTGCATGCCCGTGGTTTCGAGCTTCCATTGAGTCCCATCGGATGATCCAGGTGATATTGGCGGAACCATGTTTATGGGGATCAGGATCGCTGCCCATTACCTCTGTTGCTTCGCCGTTATCCATCCAAAACCCAACGAGGTCAAGGTGTTCTCTGAGGTAAGGCACCGCTTCTTTTGTCGCCCATGTCTGGTACTTGTCAAATTTTGTTGGTTCGTAATGGTAATTCCGAATCTCAAACATCTATGTTAATTCTCCGTGGTAAATTTTTGATCTCTTGTAAACTAACTCACCGTGCCACAGATGACACCATTGGCAATAGCGGGCTCTCCGTGCGCATTAAGTACTCGATAGAATACCTGAAGTTCATCGTCCTGTTTGTCTGTACCCATACACTGTACCTTGATAGTTGTGTCCATCAGTACCATGGCTCTGAGTTGGCCGCAGAGTCGGGTGATTCTGGTTGCATCTCCGTCGAAAAACCGGTTGATAACCGAGGTTAGGGCGTGTGCTTTGGTTGCACTACCGTGCAGGATTATATCTGGCAACCCGGCGGCCAGTGCAACGCTGCGCTCTGTGTGAATCGGGTTATAAATGTATGAACACTCGGTGTATTGTTGACCCGCATGCCGTGGAATAAAAATTTCTTCCGTCCAGAGGGCGGCCGCTGGTAGGCTTTTCATCGATGGTGTGATTGGTGAAGGCTCAATTTCTTTTGCCAGGCCGTTAAGCGTAGCGCCGCGGGTGATGCTATTGTAATCAAGTTCGGCTAAGAGTTCGCCTTGACTGTTTGTCATTTTGAACCGATCGACACTATAGACGCCGGGCAAAATTTTTTTTCGGGATATGAGTTGGCCCTGAACCGTGACGGTTTGGTTTTGCTTGAACGGTTTGTAGACGCGCAGATCTGTCTCAGCATGCACGCCAAACGGCGCTGCCCGTGGGTTGGGTGGTAAATCAGGTCTGAAACGTGTATTCCACTGTAGGGCGAAACAGATGGCAGGATGAACATTCAATCCACCCTCGCGTGTGTCGTCAAAGTAGGCTTCGTTGGTGTCGTCAATTGAAGACGCGTAAGCCATGATCCTTCTGGCGTCTAGGGTATAGGATTTTGCGATTGTGTAACCGCCAACGTCATTTATATCAAGTTCACCAGGTCCCTGGGTCATATTTATGTGCCTTCTGAATGCATACCGTATGATAAGTCTATTCTTGCGTTCTCACGGAGTCTAATTCAATTCCGGCTGATGCTCGGCGTGCGGTTGTATCCAGCAATAAATGCCCAAAGCGTCTTCACAAGTCCAGACGCACACCTTCGGTTGCAATGCGATATCCGAGTGACCTGACCAGTTGGCTCTCCTTGCTGGATGAATCCAATAAGGGGTTGGTGTGATTCATATGAATAAACCAAACCTTGTTGCGTTCCGACCGCGAAGCATTTTTTAGCAGCGCTATTGTTTCGCTGACAAATGGGTGTGGAATTACCGACATATCTCGCCCCGGCAGCTCACCGTCGGCATAAAATGCACCATCGATCAGCGCGTAGTCGACGGTTTTAATTAATTCAGCAAT